>JAFGAK010000166.1 GCA_016933745.1 Bacteroidales bacterium | reverse complement strand
ATGAATCAAGACAGCATCACTATTCCGATCTCTATTAAATTGTCTGAAATTGAAAAAGGAACCTATCCTATTCTAGTTGAAGGAGAAATAGCTGACCAAAAAGGAAAAACCTATCCCATTAAATTTGCGAAATATGCCAATATAATATCAGAAGACGAATGGTATCAAGGACTTCCGAAAAAAGAAAAAGACAAAATAGATCAAGATAAAGCGTTACAAAAAGAGATTTCAAATCAAACAACTGCTGAAAAAAGCAAGGTTTTCAATAAGGAATCAAACACAAAAAGCGCTGCAAAAGAACCGGAAAAGGCTCATTTAAACCCAGAATTAGATTCCACCAAAATCTACCGTATCCAAATTATGGCTAGTAGAACGATGCTCAGCAATTTAGACGATTACAAAAATGCGCATCAAATAAAAGAAGCATTATTTATCTCTCAAGCCGATGGCTGGTTTCGCTATAATATCTATGCTAGCTCTGATCTGGTTGAAGCAGAAAAGCTCCTAACACAAGTAAGAAATCAACATCAAATAAAAGATGCTTTTATTGTACTGTATGAACATGGAGTTCGTAAATCAATCGCTTCCCATACAAAGCCCAAAGGAACCTATACAAACAACCAAACAAGCAACTTGCATTCCGCTACTGCGAACAATACGCCGAAAGCAATCAGCTCCGAAACTTTTTATCGAATCGAAATTGCGATGGCTTATGAGAAACCAATCCCTTTGTATTTATTACAAAGTAAAGTCGCTAACGAAGAAATTACTGAATTCAATATCGATTCCAAATTTTATTACACCATTGGCAAATTTGAAGAGGCAAATGTGGCAAAAGCCTACTTAAATTATGTTGTAAATCAGTTCAAATTAGAGAATGCTCAAATAGTTCAATACAAGGGAAATACTCGTTTGAGAGCAATTCAATAGAGCAAAACGAGTTATTTATCAACTATCCAATAAAAATCAACATAAAAAAGTAATCATTGTTTGCTAATTCGCAATTTTGTATTATTTTTGCAGCCCAAAATACAGGATAGAAATCGAATTTAATAAAAAGATAAAGCATGGCGAATCATAAATCGGCAATTAAGAGAATCAGACAAGCTGAAACACACAGATTAAGAAACAGATATTTCGCTCGGACTATGCGTAACGCTATCAGACAGCTAAGAAGCATGACCGACAAAACTGAAGCGGATCAGAAATTACCTACCGTTTTGTCTTTAATCGACAAAAATGCTAAACGTTCGATTATTCATAAAAATAAAGCTGGTAACCTTAAGTCGAAATTGACTAAGCATATCAACAAATTAGCTTAATCGAAGAAAAATATTTTTCAAAGCCATCTGTTTAACAACAGGTGGCTTTTTTGTTTTTATCAATTCATTGCTTATCTTTGAGAAACTGATTTCGATCTGTTCATCAGAATTTAACTCCCCGTTAAAAATAGACGCATGAATTACACTTCCGGAAAATCCATTAAACAGTGGGCTGAAGAAGACAGACCACGAGAAAAGCTTATTTTAAAAGGAAAATCGAGCTTAAGTAATGCCGAAATTTTAGCCATTTTGATTGGTTCAGGAAACCGCGATCAAACAGCCGTTGAGTTAGCTCAAACAATCTTAGCTGCAAATCAAAACAACCTGAATGCTTTGTCGGGATTGAGCCTCGAAGAGTTAATGAAATTCAAAGGCATCGGCGAAGCCAAAGCAATTACCATTCTGGCAGCATTGGAATTGGGCCGACGACGACGCTCGAGTGAAGTGTTGGAGCAGAAAACCATTCGAAGCAGCAAGGATGTTTTTGAGCTGATGTATGCCGATTTAGCCGATCAATCTTTTGAGGAATTTTGGATTATCTTATTAAAAAGAAACAATCAAGTCATAAGTAAAAAACGGATTAGCGAAGGCGGCATAGCAGGCACAGTAGCCGATCCGAAAAAGATTTTTAAACTGGCTTTGGATGCTCAAGCAAGTTCCATTATCTTATGTCATAATCATCCATCGGGGAACTTAAAACCCAGCGAGCAAGATAAACAACTCACCAAAAAGATTTTTCTAGCCGGAAAAACACTCGATATTTCGGTTTTAGACCACTTGATTTTTGGCAACGAAGGCTTTTTTAGTTTTGCAGATGAAAACATACTTAGCTAAATTCAAGAAGACATCAAATCTCATGAACGCAGATTCAATCTAAAACACTCTAATCAAAGAAATTATAAGCCTAAATATTTGATGTTAGCGTAATTCTTTCTATCTTTGCCGCCCTATTGACAGGTAAAGAATGTATTTGTCTGTAGATCAATTAATTATTAATAAATAAATTTTTTTAACAATGGTAAAACAGTACGAAACCGTTTTCATTATGACTCCCGTTTTATCTGTAGAACAGATGAAGGAAGCGGTAAGCAAGTATCGTGATCTTTTAAAAGAATATGGTGCTGAGTTAGTGCACGAAGAGGAATGGGGTTTGAAAAAACTTGCCTATCCAATTCAAAAAAAATCAACCGGATTTTATCAACTTTTAGAATTCCGTATGGAAGGCGAGCATGTTCGCAACTTCGAAATCGCTTTTAAACGCGACGAACGTATTCTTCGATTCTTGACAGTAGCTTTAGATAAGCATGCAATTGCTTACAACGAAAAGAAAAGAGCTAGAAAACAAGATGAAACAACTGCGAATGCATAATTAAGAACCTAAAAACTTTTAAAAATGGCTCAAAATTCAGACATTAAATATCTAACCCCTATTGCGGTTGATACTAAAAAGAAAAAATATTGCCGATTCAAAAAAAGCGGCATCAAATACATTGATTACAAAGACGCTAGTTTCTTGCTAAAATTTGTAAACGAACAAGGTAAATTATTACCACGTCGTTTAACAGGTACTTCAACTAAATATCAGAAAAAAGTTGCACAAGCTGTGAAGAGAGCTCGTCATATCGCATTAATGCCATATGTTGGCGATTTACTAAAATAAAAGGAGGCCAATCGATGCAAATTATATTAAAGAAAGATGTTCCTAATTTAGGATACACAGATGATACAGTAGAAGTAAAAAGCGGTTATGCGCGTAATTACTTAATCCCTCAAGGCTTTGCAATTGCAGCAAACGATACAAACAAGAAAATTCTTAAAGAAGTTCTTAAGCAACGTGCATTCAAAATTCAAAAAATCAGAAACGAAGCGGAAGCGGAAGCTAAATTATTAACAGGCATTACTGTTAAAATCAATGCTAAAGCAGCTACTTCTGGTAAAATTTACGGTTCTGTAAATGCCATTCAAATTGCCGATGCCATCAAAGAACAACATAACTACGATGTTGATCGCAAGAAAATTACTATTCAAGGCGAGACTATTAAAGAAGTTGGTACTTACAAAGCTACCGCGAAACTTTACAAAGACATCGTTGCAGAATTTACTTTCGAAGTTGTTGCTGAAGATTAATTTGTTAAGCAAAACAATACAATCCCGTTCCTTTCAGGTTCGGGATTTTTTTATCTCATTCCAAAAAGCTTTTGTAATTTAGAAGAAAAAATATGCTTACTCAAAACGAAATAAAACTCATTAACGCATTAAAAACCACCAGAGGCAGAAAAAAAGCAGGCCTTTTTTTGGTTGAAGGTATAAAAATGGTGGAAGAATTGTTACACTATCCAGAATACAATATTCAGTTTATTGCAGCCACCGCATCGTGGATAGCGAATAATAAAACGAAACTAACCAGCAGTGTCAAAGAAATTTCGGAAAGAGAATTACAAAAGCTCAGCAATTTTAGCTCAGCCAATGAAGTCATAGCTGTAGTAGATTTACCCTTCGAAACAGAATTTAGTCCAAAAGAAAACACCTTATATTTGGTTCTAGATGGATTGCAAGATCCAGGAAATCTAGGAACCATTCTCCGAACTGCAGATTGGTTTGGTATACACGAAGTGATTTGCTCTCCGGATACAGTAGATTGCTTTAACCCCAAAGTTGTGCAAGCTACCATGGGTTCTGTTTTTCGTGTAAAGTGCAATTATACCCAACTCTACCCTATCCTCTCCAACGCCAAAATTCCCGTTTACGGCACGCTATTGAAAGGAGAAAATATCTATCAGCAAAGCTTACAAAACGCAGCATATATCGTCATTGGCAACGAATCGAAAGGAATTTCGGAACCGATAAAACATTGCATAAGCAATCCACTTTACATTCCTTCTTTATCTGATTCTGATATTGAATCTTTGAACGCTTCTGTAGCCACAGCTATTGTTTGTTCTGAGTTCAGGAGAACTGAAAATTAAATGTTAAAAATATTATTTTCAATCTCAGCACATCGCTTTTTTTTATTTTTGTAATCCAATTCAAAACAACATGATTTTTAAACTTATATTACTTTCAACCGGATTATTAGCAGCTGCATTTGCACTTATTGGAATCAAAATGTTTATATTCAAAGATGGGATTTTTACCAAAACCTGTAGTTCAGAAATTGCAGTACCGGATGGAACAAAACTAGGTTGCACCTGCGATGAAAATCCGGGTTATGTTTGCGAAAACTACGAAGAGCATCATGGAATTGCCAGTCAGATTAAGAAAATGCAGGAAGAAGCGAAAGCTAAAAAATAGAAAACTTATATAAATAAAAAAGCCTGAGCTCGAATGAATTCAGGCTTTTTTTGTGGTTAAATTTACTCTAACCTAAAAGTTCAAGCATTTTCCGACCTATTTCTGCAGGAGAATCCACAACGTGAATTCCACAATCTCTCATGATTTCTTTTTTGGCTTCGGCTGTATCGGCTTTGCCACCAATGATAGCACCTGCATGGCCCATAGTGCGACCTTTAGGAGCTGTTGCACCGGCAATAAATCCAACAACAGGTTTGGTACCATGCGTGCGAACATATTCAGCAGCTTCAGCTTCCATACCACCACCAATTTCGCCAATCATTACAATTCCTTCAGTAGCTGGATCATTCATAAACATTTCAACAGCTTCTTTCGTAGTTGTACCAATGATAGGATCTCCACCAATACCAATAGCAGTAGTTTGGCCTAATCCTACTTTGGTAAGTTGATCAACAGCTTCGTAAGTTAAGGTTCCAGAACGAGAAACAATTCCAACACGACCAGGCATATGAATAAATCCCGGCATGATTCCTACTTTGGCTTCACCTGGCGTAATTACACCTGGGCAATTAGGACCAACTAAACGGCTATCTTTATCACTTAAATATTCTTTTACACGAACCATATCGCTAGTTGGAATACCTTCAGTAATACAAATTATAACTTTAATTCCTGCATCGGCAGCTTCCATAATTGCATCGGCTGCAAATGCAGGCGGAACAAAAATAACAGAAACATTCGCTTGGGCTTTAACAACTGCGTCTTGCACTGTATTGAAAACAGGTTTTCCCAAATGCTCTTGTCCTCCTTTACCAGGAGTTACACCACCAACTACATTGGTGCCATATTCAATCATTTGACTTGCGTGAAAGGTACCTTCACCGCCCGTAAATCCCTGCACGATAACTCTTGAGTCTTTGTTTACTAGGATACTCATTTTTATTTAGGTTTTTTGTATTATAACTAAGTATTAATTTTGAAAAACAAAGGTAAAATGTTTTTCCACAACAAGGAATAGAAATCCACTAAAAACAAGATTTTATATCGATTCCAAATAAATTTGTACAAACGATTGCGTAATTTATCATTTAAGCTATTTTTTCTTTGACAAAAGTAGGAAGGAAATGTACCTTTGTTTACCAGACAAATATTCGAAACCCATGCTGCAACATCTAGCCAATAACGACACCATTTGCGCACTAGCTACTCCAGCAGGAAGCGGAGCCATTGCCCTAATAAGACTTTCAGGTCCAGAAAGTTTCTCGATATGCGATGACCTATTTAAGGCATCAAAGAAAGGGGCAAATGTGTCAGAAGCCGAAGGATATTCCATTCTTTTTGGGAAAATTTATGATGAAAATGTATTGCTCGATGAGTCACTTTTAAGCGTTTTTAGATCTCCACACAGCTATACCGGAGAAGATAGCGTAGAAATTTCTTGTCACGGTTCGATTTATATTCAACAAAAATTAATTGAACTTTTAGTAAAAAAAGGCGCTCGACTCGCTCAAGCTGGAGAATTTACTTTACGTGCTTTTTTAAATGGCAAGTTCGATTTGAGTCAAGCGGAGGCAGTGGCCGATTTGATTGCTTCCAATTCAAGTGCATCTCACCAATTGGCACTCGATCAAATGCGAGGTGGATTTTCGAATAAAATTAAAAGCCTTCGTAAAGAATTAGTCGATTTGGCTTCTTTAATTGAATTGGAATTAGATTTTTCCGAAGAAGATGTGGAATTTGCCGATCGAACCAAATTCCTGCTCCTTCTGAATGATATTCAAAAAGAAGTGCAAACTTTGATTGATTCTTTTGCTCTTGGCAATGTGCTTAAACATGGTATTCCAGTAGCTATCATTGGGAAACCAAATGCTGGAAAATCCACGCTCCTGAATCGCATATTGCAAGAAGAAAAAGCCATTGTTTCCGAAATTCCGGGAACGACTAGAGATAGCATCGAAGACACAATCAGTATCGAAGGTTTTGCTTTCCGATTTATTGATACTGCCGGCTTACGTTCTACTTCCGATAAAATTGAAAACCTTGGTATTGAACGTACCTACGAAAAAATCAAACAATCGAAAATTATCCTTTATGTCTGCGATATGACGCTCTCAACTCCTGCGGATTTACAGGCGACTTTGGAAGATTTCAAAGAACATTTAGAAGACAAAAACAAACGATTTATACTGGTTGGAAATAAAATTGACGAACTAATTGAAATGCCTCCATTTTTTAATCAATACGTCGATTTGGAAACCATTTTTGTTTCAGCCAAACGCAATGAAAATATCAATCTCATCTTAGAAAGTCTAGTTCAATCCGTAAAAAATCTGGATTTAAGCGATAATACGATTGTTTCAAATGCAAGGCATTTAGGGGCACTTCAAAAAGTATCGACAGCAATTGGTTCCATAAAAGAAGGAATTCAACAAGATTTGCCCACTGATTTACTTGCAATCGATTTAAGAACCGCTTTGTTCTATTTAGGCGAAATAACAGGTGAAGTAACTAACAATGAGTTGCTTGGGAATATTTTTGGCAAGTTTTGTATCGGAAAGTAAGCACAAAAAAAGGGATTTAAGCTAAAGCTAAATCCCTTTTCTCTTTCTAGTATTTTCAGATTCTATTTTTACGTGTTGTTTTTAAGATTTATGCTAATAATTTGACTCAATTCAACAGTGCGGCGTCTTACAATTTGAATAAAAATAAACCGTGTCTTTTATGATAAAAGTACAAACAACATTTCCTATTAAGGTATCCTTGTCTGGCATAAGTGAACGTAGCGAACTAAATTTCAATTTGCCTTTCAAATCGAGTTCTAAGTATCCAAAATAATTCGCCAAACCTACAAAATTCGTATTTCTTTTGTCGACAGCTAAAGACCAACAAATTGAAGTATTTCTATTGTCCCAAGTACTTCCATTATAAGAAGAAATACCTTTAGTTTGCCAATAAAAACGGTTTCAAGTTGGTCTGTAAGTAGATTAAAATTTTGACGTTCTTCGTTATTATCTTTCGGGCCATAGCTTTTTACAAAAGGCATGCCTTTTTCAGTTTGTGCTTTCAAACTTGAGAAACAGAATAAAAAAAACAGATTGAAATAAAAAAATTTCAATGTTAACAATCGACTTAATTCTCCCCTCAAACCATTGTGCATGTAGCCATTGTTAATTGTGGTATTGTGTGAATTTCTCCCAAAAATAATTTTTCTATCAATGAGCATTGGATTTATGAGTTGAATCTTTGTATCAATTAAAAAGTAATTACTGAAGTTAGAGCGCTTTTCAATCCTTTAAAATTGGATTTTACAATGATTTAAGAATATCGTTAATGTTTACTGAAATCATCATCTAAAATTTATTTTGAAGAAAAAGGAAGAACACGATCAAATAGGAAGCGATTGTACTTCGTTCTCATTTACATCTACAATGGAGAGCAAACTATAGAAAAAACCGAAAAACACCACTCCTGCTTGCGTATTCAATATAGATTCAAACAAAAAGTTAAAACCCATAATAAACAGAAAAACCATCAACAAAATATTTCTTTTTTTAGCTATAAGTAAAGGAATAAATAAAACCAACACTAAAGCAACAAAACCAACCAAACCCAGATCGATCCAGGTTTCGATATATTGATTATGTGCATTTGATTTAAGAAACAAGGGATCTTTGTAATGATAATATTTATATTTTTCGATCAAGGCTTTATTTGTATCACCGGGGCCTACTCCAAACAAAAAATGATCTTCAATTACTTCTATCCCGGCTTTCCAAATATGAATACGCGAAATAAAACTATCCCCTTTACTTGTATCTGCTAATAGCTCCGGATGATTGAATGCTCTTTTAATGGATTTAAAACGAGGGTTATTTAGCGTTCCGATGATGATACTCAAAATAAAAATCAGAATAAATCCCTTGATCAATTTATTTGTATACCTCTGGTATAATAGAAAAGAAAGCATCATAAAAATGAATACAGCACTTATTAAAACAGCTTTAGACGAAAGCAAATAAATCATTAAAACAAAAAGAGGAATCGAAGCTTTTAAACTGATTAACACATATTTCTGCGAAAATGTTCGTCTTTTTAAAAAGACAAGACTATTCACAAAAGCAAACAAAACATAAAATGAGAAATAAGTAGGATGAAGGAAATGTGATAATCCCAAATACCGGAAACGGCTACCTCCATACGCCCATTTTGCAAACTCAGGATCGATGGTATGAAAATGAAGGCCATCGGCCAAGAAAAAAGTAGAATTCCAAATAGATAATGAAAGAGATGCCAAGGAAGACACCATGATTCCAAGTATAAAAAACAGCAAAATATGATTCTTGTTTTCTTTAAAAAATTCGCTATTGTAGCCAATCATCAAAGGAAACACAAGCAGAGAGAGTTTCACTTCCAATGCAAATAAAAAAGCTTTCGTATCGATAGACCAGAACAAGCCAAGTACGTAAAGCAAATACAAGCCTATACTCATCCCCTGAGACGGCGTAATACGAAGTTGGATTTTTCTGGATAGAATACGCTGCATTGCAAAACTTAGGATCCAAACAGCAATAAGAATTGGCAATGCTTTAACAAAAAGAGACAAGGAGAAAGCAAAAATAAAGCTTAAATACCGATTCGCTCTCGAGAAAAACAAAATCCAATTCATGGTTTAGTAGCAAAAAGAATAATAGTTCGCAAATCTATCAATTTCATAGTGAACTAAAAATTTAAACCAGTACCAAAATTGGGTTATAAAATGATTTTTTCTTTTTTCAAAAATCGAATGTAAAACAGCTGTCTTTTTACAGATTAACAACTGATTATCCTATTTTAAGAGATTTATTGTATTAACTTGGCACAAATTTAGATGTTTTTCGAGGTATGAAGCATTGTTGCAGCTCGTCTAAGACTCATAAATAAAAATCGCTTACCATTTTCAATTAGAACGATAAAACATCCTGTTATAAAAAACAAATCACCTCACATTTCTATGCGAGTTACATAAGCTCCTTTTCTTATAAAGCACAAGTAGAATTTCTTTGGCATGATTCAGAAAGCTATGGAATTATCAAGCAGGCTCCTACTTCTTCCTTTTTCAATGGATTCCACATCAATTTTAAGTCGTTTAGCTTTTCTATTCCAACAAGCATAAAACATGAGTTAACTTGAATAATATTCAGTCGGCAAACCAAATAATCCTGTTGTGCAGGAATCTACTTTCTAATATTTTTTAAAAAAATTAGTCGCAAAATATTCTCATCTTAAAAAAAATACTAACTTAGGCAATCGATTACATTGATTTATTGTCGTATCGATTTTCGTCACCAATCGATTTGGATTCTTAAAGATATGTTTCTGAGAATAGCAAGTTTTGAAATCTTAATTTATTCTATATCCATTTAATAATTAGGTTATTATTTATGTTTAAAGATTTGAAAATAAATACCATGTGTTCTAACTAAATGACATTTTTATGAAAAAGCTTTACTCTTTCTTGATTGTTCCTTTCATCCTTTTAACTTTAGTGGTGCAAGGACAAATTACAAATTCAGTCACCTACGACTTTACCGATGGCACAATCATTAGTGCTCAGCAAAGTCCCGATGGAAAACTAACTTTAGGCGGTGCTTATATTTATCATAGTTCGTCCTATGGCCTTGATTTAAAACTTGATCAGGAAATAAATATTGCAGTCGGGGGAAGTTGCACCATTCGGTTTTTAGGCTCTGCTTATTCTGGCCTCCATATGGTTGGAACAGCAACTACAAACGGTGATTTAGGCGAACAAGTTACAAAAGTGGCCACTGATAAAGTAGACACCTATGATTTTGTTTACTCTGGTACTGCAGCCACCTTAAATTTTAAAACAGTTGCTGGTACAGGCAACGACACTTATTTGCCAAAAATTGAAGTGATTCCTGCTCAAGCAGGTAAAGACTTTGAAAATGCTGAAAAAAACATCGCCTATTATTTTGATTTACGAGACAGTAGCATTGTTCCTTCGAGTCCAAGCAATACGATAGAAGTTGGACTATTTAAAATTGAAGCTGGTTGCTGCAATGGACTTAGTTTAAACGGCACGCAACATGGTATTACTTTTAAAGATGGGAACAAAATAACTCTTCAAGTTGCTGGAAATACCTACATAAGAGTAGGCACTGACGCTTATTCGGCTGGTACGATTGATGTAAGTAGTGAAACAGGTGATTTTGATGTATATTCCCAAAGTAATGTTGGAACAACATATAGCGATGGAACAACCCTTTTTGTTGATTTTTTATATGTTGGCAATGCAGGAACTGTTGTACTAAATCATACGGGTAGTGGAACTACTTACTTACCTTTTATTGAGTTATCCCCTACACCTTTTGATGTTACTTTAACCTCATGGGTGCAAAAATCGGGGACAATTACCATAAATGGTACGGAAATAAGTGTAACAGCAGGAGCTGATGCAAATAGTAATGCAACCGTAACTGTAAGTTCAGGAACTGTTGTTAGTGCTACGAATGAAACAGCTTCCATCCAAATTGATTTAGGCGGAAATGCTTTATCTTCATTTACGCCGGTATTAACTGGGGATATTGCTTCTGTTGATGTTTCAGATAATCTTATGACAATTCATTATGCTGATCCTGCCACTGATCCTCAAACTTATAGTATAACTTATGCCGATAATTCAGCTACAGTAGAAGCAGAACCAGGAGAAACGTATACTTACCATTTTAACGATGGCTCTGAACTCCCTCAAACGAGCTATTCAACCTTAAGGTATGACTCCTTTTTAACCAGCGATGGCCTTGTCAATATAAAAAGTAATACGGAGGATAACGCACTTAAATTTGGTTATCACGATGCCTCACACGGAGGAGTGTTCTTCTCAGGCAATTCGTTTGATATCATAGTAGCCGGAGATGCGATTGTTACCTTTGTTGTATGTACCTACGGCAATGCAACGGATGCCGTTTTTGAATTTACCGATGAGAATGAAACTGTTTTAGGTTCTATTGATGCTCAAAATATAGGCGATACAGATGGATTTGCTTCCAGCTTTTCTTATAGCGGCGATGCAGGAACAATCAGAGCTACTTTAAAAAGTACGAACTTCCCAACTGCAGAAATTTATATTCATGGGATGACCATTGAAAATGCTGCTCAAACAGCTTCACCCAATGGAAAAACTGATGTGTGGGATTTTGGTGCTGAACAATTAGATGCCGAAGTTTATAATAATCAATTAAACGAAAGCAAAATTAATGCTTGGTACGATGCTGGTATTACTGCGGGTTCTTCCGGAAATGTATTGCCATCCTTTACAGAAGGTGTTTTAAGTTGGGTAGGTGGTTCTAACGACCGTTTGAGAACAACGAATACCAACCTTACACGCTACGATGAAAACATAAGCAGTGTTATCGGATTTAGCGGAAGAGTGTATGTGAATGCCTCTCAAGCAACCGGTAGATACATGAGTTTGACCTTAAGTGAAGACGACGAAGTGACCCTTCATATGTTAAGTCAGAATGGAACAGGACAAATTCATTTTGAATATGTTGCGGATCCTACTGCTCAAAATGATGTGGTTGCAGTTCCCGGAACACTTACAGAAGTTCAATTTGTTGCAAAATCGGCAGGAACGTACCACATTTACGATGCAGTAGATAAACCAAGTTATTACCGAATTGAAAGAAAAGACGCCATTTACAAAACACTTACAGGAAATGTAGATGTAAGTGCTGCTGCAGGTATTCCTAATGGGTACTCCATTGTTTTCACAAACGAGGCAGGAAAAATTTGGTCTTCCAACGTTTCAGGCGGAAGTTATAGTGTGGATCTTCCTCAAGGATATTCCTATGAATTAAGTCTGGTCGATGCCAACGGTTACATCATCAGTAATGGAGCCTCTTTGGAAGTTATAGAATCCACAACTACCTATGATATTACCATTGTGCAGGTTGAACTTTATACCGTCTCTGGTTCTATTACAGGTCTAGGTTCAAAGATTTCTGATCTCACATTAATCTTCACTGCAGACCCTCTTTCCGATGCTATTTATACACCCGAACCTAACATTGACACAGATGCTTCAACCTACTCCATTTTATTGGAACCTAGCATCGAATATACAATTTCTGCTAAGGGTGTAAATGATTTTGATATTACTTCAAACACGATTACTATTGGGACAGCAGATGAATCTTCAGATATCGTATTTAGTGCTAAACCCGTTTATGGAGTGACGATAAACTCTTCTGATTTAGATGCAACTCAACTCAGTAAATTAGCACTAACTTTTTCTAATCTAAACGAAGTTGGCTATAGCTATGATTTTTCTGATGTATCAACCGTTAACTTACGGGATGGCGTTTATACCATTGAGTATGATGGTTTAGATGAATATCCCATCGAATTGGCATTGACTTCAAACTTAACAGTATCAGGTGCTGCGACTTCTAAATCATTAACATTCAATCCTGTAAAAGACTGGACTTTTGCTGACAAAGTAATTTCCAATGGAGATCCGTACTACAAAGGTTTAGCATTTACTGGCAGTGTATCCAATGAAATTGCAAAAGGTCACCTTTCATGTGGAGTTGGCTCTAACATTGCAGTCCCATTAAATCCTGGTCAAAAAATGATTGTAAGCTATTATTACGCAGCTAATTTCTCTATCGAAGGAGGCGATGCTGTAATTACAAGTAGTGGAAGTACCTCAACAATTGAAAGCGTTGAATACATTTATACCGGAACCGATACAGGTACAGCAACCATCGTAGTCGCTGGAAGTGGAACTACCTATATTACAAATATAGCGCTAAGAACGGTGGTGAATTATTCGCCAACCATTACGGTAGGATCCGACAAAGATTACCAAACGATCAATGATGCTTTACAAGCCATTTCTGAAATGGTTCGAACTGAAGAACAGCGCGTAACAGTTATGATAGACCCAGGAAATTACGAAGAAATGCTAGCCATTACCAGTCCGAACATCACCTTAAAAAATGCTTCGCTTACTCCAAGTATTGCCTTGGCAAATAGCGGAGTAGATATAGATGCAAGCGCCGTAAGAATAACTTCCTATTATGGTTACGGCTACAATTATTACAGTCAGGGTACAGATAATAAATGGAATGCCGACGCTTTAAGAGTGAATAAAGAAAATGGTTATCAGTTATACAATAACGTTTCTGGTACAACTAATAATTCATTTTGGAATGCCACTGTGGTTGTTATGGCGAATGGATTTACGGCAGAAGATCTTATTATCGAGAACTCTTTTAACCAATACATTTCTCAAAAAGAATCTGAAGATGTTGTTGTGGCAACAAGCCAAGCACCAATTGGAGGTACAAGACCAACGACTTATGGAAATACTTCTGTTCAGGACAGAAATTTAGGTTTTGTTGAAAGAGCAGCTGCAATTGGCATTGCAAATAATACCGATAAGGTTATTTTAAATAAATGTCGTATTGTTGGTCGCCAAGATTCTTTCTTTGGTGGTTCCGGTGCAAGGGTTCTTGTTTACAAAGGAGCCGTAATGGGTGCAGTTGACTACTTATTTGGAGGAATGGATGCTGTATTTTATCAAACCGACTTGGTTTTAAATACGAGTGATGCGAGTAGTGATGCGGCTTATATTACCGCAGCACAACAAACAAGTGGAAGAGGATTTTTGATGTATGAATGTCATATAAAATCCACAATACCAAGTGTTGAAACAGCCTCTACTTATGGTTCAAAACCAGGATATTTTGGTCGCCCGTGGCTTGCGAATACCAGCGAGGTTGTATTTTACAATACAACCATTGATGAATCTACTTATCCGGGCTCCGAAGGTTTGTCCTTAATTTCTCCTTTAGGTTGGATGAGCACCTTAGGTGGAGAATCGAATAAAATGTATGAGTATGGAACCATTGAAAACGCTTCAGGAATTGATAACTCAGGGAATCGAGCTTCGTGGTCAACCGTTTTAACTACACCAACTTTAACAGATGGCACCGACATTACTACATTTAATTTTACAAAAGGGAATGACGATTGGGATCCAATTGGAACATTGTATACAATGCTTTTTGAACCTTCGAATTCCCCTACTTCACTTGTGCATGCCTACGGATCAAGAGGAGAAATCCATGTTACGCACGTAACATCAACAACAAATATTCAAATTTATACAGTTGCTGGAGCTTTAGTAGAATCTTTACAAACCAATACAGATTTAAATTTTGCTTTAAAAGCAGGCGTCTTTATCGCAAGAATACAAGATGCTGATGGGCAAAAATCAGTAAAATTGTTTGTTTACTAATTAATTAATAAGCCTTTAAGAAAAAAAAGAGTTTGCAATCGCAAGCTCTTTTTTATTATATTTACAATTCAATTGCGTTATTTTTATTAACTTTTTTTAATTTATTTCAAAAATCTAAGCATCTTTTTATATATTTGGTAATCGATTACATTAAATAAATTATTAACCTTAAACAATTTAAACATGAGAAAAATTTTACTATCTATTATTTTACCAGTCCTCTTTTTTGCGGTTGCTGCACAAGCACAAAATAAAGTTTGGGATTTCGGGACAGATGAAACAACCTGGGCTCCCCAAGCAGCATTAACAGCTACGACTACAATTGACGGATTAACCATGGTTCCAAATGATGGATCTGGTTTTGGTATTATTGAAGCAAATAGTGCGACTTGGTTTGCTGGTACTGCTGATGAGTACATCTCTATAAACCGTTTTAAAGGCGGAGGAAATAGCGGTGTAGATCCATCTGATGGGGTAACCTTTATGCCAACAAAACGTTACTTAACTTTTCCTGTTACAGGTCCTGTTGCAGTAAAAATTTGGTTTAGACAAAGTGGAACAAGTATCCCTAGAGATCTTTGGGTTACAGACGGTACTGCTGAAGTCACTCACTTTACTGGTATAGCAGACAATACTGATCCTCAGTATATTGAAGCAAATTACCTTGGCGAAGCCGGTGACTTGTACATATTTTTTGCAGGTAATGCTTATAACTTGTATAAAATTGAAATTAGTTCTACAATCTTAGGCGTTAGCAATCCCGCAACTACTATTGAAACAAACATCAGATCTAATAAGAACAGAGTATTTGTTTACAATACAAAAACGACTACAGATGTTAAAATATACAGCATTTCTGGCGCATTGGTAAAAGAATTTACAACTAGTAGCGATATCGATTTTAGTTTAAAATCTGGTTTATACATTGCAACTTTAAAAACTTCTGAAGGTCAAAAATCCGTTAAACTATCTACTTACTAGATATTTGATTTGAATTAATTAAATGCACCTGAGCCGTCTCAAAACATGATTTTGAGGCGGCTTTTTTAGTTCTTGGATTCTGTATTTTAAAGAGACAAGACTTTTTTTGGGATTAGAACCAAAAATAAATAACCTAGTTTTTCATTCAACTTACCTTATCTCTTGTGCTACAAATACACTTATTTAGAAGAATGCTTTGCATTCTGAATAAAAGGTTTCTTGATTTTTACCTAAGATCTAATGTGTAAAATAGAAATGATTTATTCAACAGGTTTATCAGGGATTAGTAAAATTAATGTCTCCCGAAAAAAAGAAACCGTCCTAAATTGAAAGACGGTTTCTTAGTCAAATATAGTTATGAGGAATATCTTTGCTTATTTTTTCAAAATCACTTTACTGAATACATTTTGTTCCGTAAATACTTTTAACACATAACTTCCGTGAGACAAATCACTTATATCAACACTTTCACAATTCGACATGATGCTTTTAATAAGAACACCTGAAATGGAATAAACGTCTACTCTTTCGATTTTTTCAACCATCGAAATCTTAACATGCGTTGTTACCGGATTAGGATAAATCTTGATGTTTGAGATTTCTATATTTTCTGTGCCAAGTGCAGTGCCATAAACGGTTTTCATATAGAATAAATTGGCGGCAATATTTCTTGTAATTGTATGGTCTCCAGGAGCAATAGGTATACTTATGATACCCGAAGCATCTGTATAGGTTGTTCCATCCACAACAATACGTGCTGTTGGATCATCAATGGTGGTATTCATCACCAATGTTAAAGTGCTCTCCTGATTTGTTGTATAGCTGATTACCGTAGCATATTCTATCTTCAGACATTGGGTTAATGTCAAACCATTATACGTAATGGTTCCTTTAGATGTGGAAAGGTTTGCAGTGGAACCAAATGCATAGAAATTACTTGTTAAACCTGATTCCGTGAAATTATGCACTTCCTCTCCAGTCCCCGGAATTAATAAAGTAATACTTCCTGTTTCCGTTATGGGTGTACCTGACGCACCAACCGTGGTAACAGAGAAAGATACATTCGCAAGAGGTGAACCAGAAATGGTGACAGTTCTGCCCATTACATCTTTTACAAAATCAATTCCAGAAGCCGGTAATCCGTTAACTGTAACATCGCTTGCATCTCCTCCCCAAGTGAATACAATATCATCAATCTGACTGCCTTGCCAAACCGTTTGATCTGCATTATCGGTTGTAATGGTGAGTGTATGACTACTTGGTGCCGTTTCTCCTTGCACATACACTAATTTGGTTGTATAGTTTGTGAGTGCCGTTTTAAGGGCAGTATTTACACCATAGGCTGCATCATCAACTGCATTATTAAAAGTCCATTCAAAATCGCCACCCGTAACCCGACCAGCATAGGTCATTACTTTCTCTTTAGCCACTTCAGGGGATTCAACCGTTAAAGTTTTAATGTATAAAGCAGGATCTGTATCAAAGTTATTGTACGTATTTGATCCTTTTTTAGACGTTATGCTTGAGCTAATGACTTCGTCTCTTGTAGTTGCGGCATACGCATCAAATTCGATTGGATAAGTGCTTGGATTATAGGTAACAAATCGGGAAGCTCCGCTAATGCTATTGTTGAATTCTTTTATTGTTCCACCATCTTCTCCTGAAAAAGTACCGGAAGAACCACCATAAACATCCGTACCTTGCATTGATGTAAGCATCGGGTATTTACAGTTTCTGAAAAAATTACTTTCCACAAAAATGGAAGAACCCATTGTAGAACCGATACCGTACTTCGCATTTCCATCAAAATAATTATTGTAAACATGTGCAGAATAAAAGCGTACACGGGGATGACGTGAATCGGAATGATCATACCAATTGTGATGATAAGTGATGTATAATCCCTCAGTCGTATCTTCACTTAAACCCAATAGGTTTGATTTTCCTGAATCCCAGAAATGGTTATACGAAAAAGTAACAAAGGTTGATCTCTTGCAATCTAATGCGCCATCGCCTTTAACCTGGTCTGAATCGCTTCCTGCAGCTCCATAGAACATATCGCAATGATGCACCCAAACATACTCATTATCTTGTTGCAAGCTAACATTATCGCCTTCGTCTGCATCAGTTAACATAAATCCAAGGTTACGAACCTCAATATTCGAAGCGTTTTTCAAACGAATTCCCCAACCATAAGCAACCGCATCATCTCCTACTCCTTCCAATGTGATATAACTTAAAGCATTGTTGTCATTTTCAACAACAATATCGCCCTTATTCATATAATCAAAATCGGTAATCTGTCCTATAAAACGAACAATAAGTGGCCGATTATCGTCTCCTTTTTTAAACCCTTCCAAAATAGTTTCCAAACCAACACATGGATTTGCATTGGCACCAGTCACATTCATTGAAATTGTATTTTTTGTATTTTGAGTGATGTACAAAATAACAGCACCTGTTTTTGGGGTTCCATCCGAATTATATGCACCAGGAACACGTCCTCCATCAAATGCAAATCCAGTTCGATCGTGAGCCAATACAGCAATTGAAGCGGTTTCTGTTCCTAGATCTTCAACTCCAGCAGTGACCGAAGTTACTTTAAATGTATAGGCACCAGCTTGCAGACCCAAAACATCTGCTCTAAAATAAGATCCGTAACTTCGGATGAGTTGGTTATCAATTTTAATATTGGTCTTACCCATTCCGCTATAATACACATTATAGCTATCAGCTCCAGCTACAGGTTGCCACTTTAAGTAAGCCGACTCCAACCAACCTGCTGATTCAGTGATTGTGACAGTTTGTGCAAAAACTTGCACCGAAATAAGTAAGATAGCAAGGCCTAATAATAATTTTTTCATCTTTCAGTACAAATTTAATTGATGATTCTACGAATCTCTAGTTTTTGCTTAAATTTCTTAAAACAGGTAATCGATTGCACAAATATATTTAAAATTACAAGCGATAAAATAAATTTATATAAAATTCACTTGATTAGTTACTTATATATTCTTTCATTCGTAGCCAATTTTCGCAAATTAAAGTCCATTTTGGACTGTTTTCTCTTACTCCAAGTCCAAAACCATGACCACCCCTTTCGAATACATGCATTTCAGCTGAAATGTTATTTCTAAGAAGTGCTTGATAATACGCAATGCTATTTTCTACCGGAACGGAATGATCATCAGAAGCATGCACCAGAAAAGTGGGTGGTGTTTCTGCATTTACACACAATTCATTGGAAAACTTTTCGATCATTGAAAGAGAAGGATTTTCACCCAATAAATCCGTTTGGGAACCTTTATGAGTGATTTCATTTTTCATCGAAATTACAGGGTATATTAATATGGAGAAATCCGGTCGCGCACTAATACTATCAATCGTTTCGTAAATTTTATCGTTAGAATGAGTTGATAAAGTTGCTGCTAAATGACCTCCGGCAGAAAAGCCCATGATTCCAATTTTATGAACGTCTAGATTCCAATTTTCTGCATTTCTTCTGACAACACGCATGGCTTCCTGAGCGTCTTGCAGAGGACCGATTGTTTTATCGCTCATAATCAAATCGCTTGGCAATCTGTATTTTAAAACAAAGGCAGCAATTCCGAGTGAATTAAGCCATTTAGCCACTTTTGTTCCTTCCTTATCCATGGCCAAATGGGAATAACCTCCACCCGGACAAATAATAACTGCGGCTCTAGTCAATGCACCTTTTTCGGGCAAAAAAACGCTTAAGGTAGGTGTTGTAACTTTACTTACGTTATAAGCTACTCCATCTTTAAAAAGCGCTACTTCTTCATAATCGTCATTCGCAACGGCACCCGGAATCATATTCTTCCAAACGGGAATAATTTCGGTTTGAGCAGAACTCAAACTTGTAATACCGAGCAAACAACAGATCATGAGTATTTTCAAATTAAGAATACTCTGTTTAATGATTTCCATTTTTTATTGATCCATTCAAAATTAACTAATCAATCTCCTGAACTATTTTTTTTGATAAAGGTAGATCTAATTCTTTCAACTGTATCACAGCCATTTTAGCAACTTCGGTAGCTCCTTTAACAGAAAGATGCGTATTGTCTTCTTTTCCATCTGGATAATACGCAATTTCTCCGACTTGGTAGTGCAAGTGTAAATCCTTCGATTTTTCTACACCATATGCTTCTTCCATCTTTTCCGTAAGGGACTGAAGATCGATAAAAGGAACATTCAATTCTTGTGCTACCAATCGCGCTTCCATCGGATATTCGCCATGTGTATCAACCAAGGTTCCAACTTCGTTAAAATTTCTTCGAGCAATGGAAGAAAAAATGATTGGAATTGCGCCCTTTTTACGTGTTTCTTTCACAAACAAAATTAAATTATTGCGATAAGCTGTATGCGGATTTGTATAACGTTTGGGATCGTTTTCTTTTTGATCGTTGTGTCCAAATTGAATAAATACATAATCGCCTTTCTTCAACTTATTATATACTTCTTCCCAACGCTTTTCATCGATAAAACTACGTGTACTTCTTCCGTTTACAGCGTAATTTTCGATCACAACATTTTCATCAAAAAACATCGGGAGCATTTGAGCCCAACCCCGTTCTGGATTTTCCTCAGGATTGGGTTTGTTGGCCATGGTTGAATCGCCTATGGTATATATAGTGATATTTTGCTGACTACAACCCAGGCTAAAAACAAGGATCAATCCTAAGATCCATTTCGAAATAAAACCAAATTTCTTCATCACGACCATTTATTCATTTGAGGAACTAAATCGGTCAGGTCTTTAATCTTGATTGGCAAACCGGAATCGATACTTTTTCGTGCAGCAATTCCAATTAAAACAGCCATCGAACCATCGCGAACATTCGCAGCATGATTCAATTCCGGTTTCGGGTTTATCCCTCTAAAAATTTCATCAAACATCAATTTATCACCACCCCAATGCCCAGATCTGACATACGGAAATTCAATTCTTTTATAGTCTTCGAAATTACGTTGCGAAACGATTTCATGGTATTTAACTTCCTTTTTTGTATGCGATGATTGATCCATTTCCTTCTCGTGAAGTTTCTCCTGATCTTCCGGATGATCTTCTCTCCACGGAATTCCTTCCTGAGTTTCTATACGACCATCTTTGCCGTTAAAAGCAAAACGAAAACCTTCAAATGGCGAATAGGTCGTCAAGGAATAGGTCACTTCCACATTATTGGCATATTTAACTAAAACCGACATTTTATCAAAGATATCAATCTCCTCCCGCCACAAACAATTGTCTCTTAAATAGCCATCGTATTTTTCGTTTGCGGCGTACAAATTCATGTAATTCTCGTTTTTCGTCATATCAAAATAAAACGTACACTCTTTCGTATGCTCACAATTTCTGCAATTTTTTCCTCTAAAAGCGTTGTTTTTTCCATACTTTTCGAGAGCTCCATTGGCATACACTTCAACCGGATCAGAACCAATCATCCAATTTAGCAAATCGAAATGATGCGAAGATTTATGCAAAAGCAAAGTTCCTGATTTATCTCTTAAACCATGCCAACGTCTGAAATAATCAGCTCCGTGAAACGTATTTAGATACCAATGCAAGTCGACTGAAATTAGATCGCCAATTTCTTTTGAATCGATCATTTCTTTGAGCTTTGTAAATACTTTCCCATAGCGATAATTAAACGCCATAATCAATTTTCCTTTTGAATTTCTTTGTGCATTAATGATTTGCTGGTTTTTAAGCTCATCCGTAGTCATGGGTTTCTCGGTGAGTACATCCAGATTTTTATGCAGGCCTTTAATGATGAATTCGTGATGAGTTGCATCAACCGTTGTTACCATTAGTAAATCGATTTGGACCCTATCCAACATATCATCAAAATCCGTAAATGTTGGGCAATCGACTCCAAGTAATTTTTTTGTATATTTAACTCTTCCTTCGTTGATATCGCATAAGCCAACAAAATCAACCAAATCGCCATATTCTTCAAGCAAGAATTTGCCGTATAAGGAAGTTCCTCTACTTCCGGTTCCTACTAGAGCGACTCTACGTTTGTGGTTCCCATTTTCAAAAGCCTGACTTAAAGCCGGTGAAAAAAGCATGGATCCTGCCAATGCAGCACCTGTTGTTTTCATAAAATTCCTTCGCGTTAGCTTATAATTGTCTTCTGATTTCATAGCTCTATCTATTTGGTTAAAATTACAATTTCTGATGCATTATTTTGGAACCAAAAAGGATGCTTTTGATTCTTTTCTTCTCCAAGAATATTTTGAATACGATATTTTTTGGCTTGAGATTTTGTTAATTGATGCGACCATGAAACTCGTTCACTAGGCTTAAAACCTTCGCCATTGTTTTTATATTCAGCATAGAAACTGCTTTTTTCAGCTTCAGGTTTAGACCAATTATGCCAGCCTTCCGGCCGAATATGATTTCCCATGTCGCAATTGATAAAAACGGTTTTGGCATAGATACGCCAAGGTCGTCCTAAATAAACTTCATTTACATCCTCATCAGCAGTAAGCTTGCAATTTTTAAATACAAAACCAAATTCAACGCTTTCTGGAGTAGAGGCTGCCGTGATATAGGAATTTTTTTTGCTATGAATCGTACAATTTTCAAATAATGCTGTAGATTTTCCAAAAATAAAATCGGTAGTTCCTTCGATATAACAATCTTTAAAATACTGTTTATTGTCTTCGCCTGAAGCATATAGCGTATCTTGATTTCCTAAAATTCTACAATTTGAAATGATAGCTCTATTCGCAAAAACAGAAAGCGCAACCGCTTGTCCAACAATTCCTGACGTGTTTTGTATGGTCAAATTAGAAGCAAAAAAATCATCGCCCTCAACAAGTAAAGTATAGGTATAAAACGTACTGTTTCTACCTAGATTCACCTTCGCAAAATAATCATCGTAAGTAATGATTGTATTCTCCTTACTTTCTCCAATCAAGGAAATCTTGGTATTCCATTCCGGAATTCTTATTTTCTCGTAATAAACTCCATTTTTAATAGTGATTACTACCCGTTGATCAGGAAAGGATTTGGCCCCATTAATTGCTTCTTGAATGCTCGTATAATCGCCATTACCCTCTTTAGATACAACTACATTGTATTCATTTTTGGGCTTTTTTTTTACTTTTTCATTTTCAATTACCGTATCAGGAGAATATTTCTTTTTCCATCTTTCATATTTTTTGAACACCTCTTTGGGTTCGTCGGTATACCAGCCATAACCATTTCTACGCTCATCGCCAATTTCGGCAAGTGTTGCTTTTTTTATTCCGTCACGATCACAGAAAAAAGGTTTGTTATCTTCTAATTCCATAAATCGAGCCCAAATAGGTGGAGCATTTGGATCCGGTACCATTTTCTTATCAATGATTTTTCCCTTTTCATTGTACGTTTTGTCTTCTCTTAGTCCAGTTATTTTTACTTTATCGAACCAAGCAACTGCACTATTTACAGCATTTATAATCTCTTGAGATGGATTTTCTATTGTCATTAACATCAACACGATTTTAGCCGATTCTTTTCCACTCAACGAAGGAAGTTCATAGGCACGAGCCTTTGCTGGCAATAAAGTCTTTTCATCATGTTGGGCGCACCAAGCGGTCAATATTCCATTTTGTTTGTATTGGGTTTTAAGGATGATATCGATACCTTTATCAAAAGCGACTTTTACGCGTTCAATGGTTTCATCGGATGGTTTTATTGAGAAATAATCTGTTTTGTTTTTAATTTCTTCCAGAACTTTAAGAATATTCACTTGTGAATCGTCGTTAAAAGTGATATGTGTATAATATCCTTTTTTTAACGGATAAAACTGTGGCCATCCGCCATTGTCATATTGTGCCTCTAAAATATAATCAAGTCCTTTCAGGAATGCTGTTTTGTATCTTTCATCTGGAACTTGACGATACATTTTAGAAAGAAAAACCATCTCTTTGTAGGTAGCACCATTATCGGTTGTACAACCTTTGGGATTATCTTTCAGGTTGATTAATTCTTGCTTTTGAGCTTCCGTAAGAGGCTTTTGCATTTGAATATTTTTTTCCCAACCACCAATATTTCGCTGATAAAGTAAGACATTTTCAGCTATTGCAATCGCTTCTTTTGAAGCAAACCAAGGACCTTCTTCTTTATTTGTAATACTTTCCCAAGATTTATCGTGTACTTGAGCTTGAAGTGTTGTAATTGATAAACTAACAACTACAACGCTAATTAAAATACTTTTAAAAAAATTCATTTTATTCATTATTTATTTTCATCTATTCGAAACCAGTCGATCTCAACACTTCCGGCATCGTAAACTATTCCTTCTCTAAGTGCAAAAAAACCTATTTTAGCTCCTATCCATTTTCCTTCTCTAGCTGTAAAATTGGATCCGATTTTTTTAAAATCTGCTCCATTTTCGCTTATAAAAAACTCACATATTCCACCTGTGCTGACTTTCACTTGTGTGAAAATCGAATTGGTTCTTAACGGAATAGCCTCGCTTTCCTTTTCGGCTCCATTTTTATCGGCATTCTCGCAAATTACCTGTGATACATAGAGTTCCTTCTTTTTTTGCTGAACTTTGATATAACTATAATCCAACCCCATCACAAGGAAACCTACTTGCTCACTATCAGAACGCGCATTGAAAGTCATTTTAGCAGTAGCCGTAAATTCTTCAGCTGGAAATTTTTGCAATAATAAATTGGGGACATCATACAGATTAGTTGCCACTTTGGGCATAGGACGGCAATACAAGGTATAATATCCTAAACTTGAAGGGAATCCCCAATAGACTTCCGGGTTAGCCTGCCATTGCCATTGCAAACTTAATTCTGCACTATTAAATTCATCCGATTCAGGCGGAGTTGAAACGGTAAAAGTTTTACCAACGTTCGGTTTTTTATAATATAAAACAGGCTCTCCGACTCCATCACCGTCCTTGTCTGAACCAATAATCGGCCAATCACTGATCCATTTCATGGGTTGTAAATGAACGATTCGGCCATAAGTACCTTTATCTTGAAAATGAAAAAACCAATCTTCACCATTTTGTGTTTGCACCCAAGCTCCTTGATGCGGCCCATTAATAGCGGTATTCCCTTGCTCCAATACTTTTTTCTTTTCGTAAGGACCAAAAATATTCTTTGATCTCAACACGGTTTGCCAACCGGTTGGAACACCACCGGCAGGAGCAAAAATATAATAATAGCCGTTTCGTTTATACAATTTAGGACCTTCGATGGTTGGTTCATCTCTATGTCCGTCAATGATTAATACCTCGTCATTATTTGCTTTCGTTCCAGCTTCATTCATGGTGCAAACCACTAACAAACTCTTTATTCCGGCTCTGCTACCAGCAAAAGCATAAGCTAAATAAACCTTGCCATCATCATCCCACAAAGGTGTTGGATCGATTAATCCTTTTCCTGCTTTTACTAGAATCGGCTCCGACCACTCCCCTTTTGGATCTTTTGCTTTTACCAGAAAAATACCATAGTCTGGATCAGGATAATAAATGTAAAACTCTTGATCGTGATAACGAATACAAGGCGCCCAAACACCTTTTCCGTGTTGTGGTTTATCAAACACTTCGGGAGGAGTTAATTTTTGAAGTGCATAATTGACCAACTCCCAATTCACCATATCTTTAGAATGAAGAATTGGTAAACCGGGAACACAATTGAAGGAAGAAGCTGTCATATAAAAATCGTCACCTACCCGAATGACATCGGGATCGGAATAATCTGCGTGCAAAATGGGATTTTTATAGGTTCCGTTACTTTGATCAGCAACCCATACTTTTGATAGAGCCATTGTTTGCTGGGCAAATGCACCAACAACACTGAATAATAAAAGCAGGATTATGCTATTTTTCATAGTTCAATTACTCTCTTTTCCTGATGACTTTTTAATGCGGCTTCAACCACTTTTATGACATTCATTCCTTCTTCCCCTGATACAGGAACAGATTTACCATTTCGCAATGCGTCATAAATCCCATCATAATATTCCATATAATCACCATTAAAGCTTGGGATATATTCTTTGATGATTTTTTCATCTTTTTCCGTATGCAATAATCCCTTAGCACTTTCCGGTTCCTTCCCCCAATCTGCCTTTCCGGGCATTTTTCCGGCTTGAAGTTCTTTTTCTTGAACATCCGCTTTCGATTTTATGAAAGAGCCTTTGGTGCCGTGGAAAATATTTCCTGGTAAAATTTCACGAACAAAATAGCTGGATTTGAGTGTTACTTTATGGGAATGATAGTATAATTTAACATCAAAATAATCGGTTACTTTTGAATTGGGACGAAACGAATTTAAATCAGCATAAACCGAATGAGGCATACCAAATAACACCAATGCTTGATCGATAAGATGAGATCCAAGATCGTACAAACTTCCCACAGCAGCTGTTGGCGTTTCTTTGTGAACTTTGTAACTCAGGACTGGTTCATAACGATCGTAATGAATTTCAACATCGACCATATTTCCGAGTACGCCTGCTTCTAAAATTTTCTTAACCGTTTTAAAATCACTGTCGTATCTCCGATTCTGATAAACCGACAGCATTACTCTCTTCTCTTTTGCCAGTTGAATTAATTCTTTGGCTTGTTTTACGGTTGCTGTAAAAGGTTTTTCAATAACGATGTTTTTGCCGGCATTGATTACTTGCTTGGCAAATTCATAATGCGTAATACTTGGTGTGTTAACAACCACCAATTCGATCGCTGAATCTTCCAACATTTCTGCCAATGAGCGGAACGTATTTACAGATGGATATTTTTCTTGCGCATTGTTTTTTGTTCTTTCTACAACCCCATAAAAATTAAATTTAGGATTTACAGAGATAAATGGGGCATGAAAAACGTAGCCGCTCATCCCAAAAGAACACAAAGCCGTATTTATCGGTTTAATACTCATTCTATTTTATTTATTCAATTCTAAAGCCGCTAGAATAAATGGTCCTGTTGCTTTTGGATCGTTGTCTTTTTTACGCTCGTTTACATAATATTCATAGGAACCATCGCGATATGGATTGCCTCCTAAACCTGCAACTGCACAAGCTTGTGTTATGGTAATTTCACCGTCATCTGCTACTACAATTAGCTCGCTTGTTAAGCCTTCAAAGGCTTTGTTTGCTATTTCATTGTATTCTTGAGGCAAGTATCCTTTATTAGCACCTTTTGCCAAGGCATAAGCAAACATAGAAGTTCCTGTTGATTCCAAGTAATTTCCTTCTCTTCCTCCTTGATCCGTAACCTGATACCACATTCCGGATTCATCTTGAAATTTCGCAAGTGCAGAAGCCAATTGATTTAAATACGCGACTAATTCAGCTTGTTTGGGATGATCTTTTGGAAAATAATCCAACACATCCACCAAAGCCATGGCGTACCAACCTAAGGAACGTGACCAAAAATTTGGCGAAGTTCCAGTCTCTTGGTTTGCCCATTCCATCGCTTTACTTTCGTCCCATCCGTGATAAAGCAATCCTGTTTTTTTATCCAACAAATGTTTCTGAATTAGTTCGAACTGTTTGGCAATATCATTTAAACTATTCCCAGCTTCAAATTCAACCGTATATCTGGTGTAAAATGGTTCTCCCATATACAAACCATCTAACCACATTTGACTTGGATATACTTTTTTATGCCAAAAACCGCCTTCCGATGTTCTGGGCTGTTCAGCCAGTTGCTTTCTCAAAGTTTGCATAGCTGTCAAGTATTTTTGATCTTTGGTTGAATTATACAATTCAAAAAGAATATTTCCAGCCTCAATCATATCAATGTTTAAATTAGAAAACTTATACGTTGCAATAGTTCCTGTACTATCAATCAAAATATCTGCATATCCTTTTACATAATCGTAATAGATTTGATTTTGTGTTTTGCTATACAAATCTTGAAACGCCGAAAGCACCAATCCGTGCACATAATCCCATTTGGGTTCTGTTTTATCATCAATTTGATAGGCTTCTGGATGGCGTTTCATAATTGATAAGGCCATGCGCTCTGACCATTTTAGCGTATCAGAAATAGCCATCGATATGTTAGATTCGAGATCCTTTTTTTCTTTATTAACTTGTTTGCAACTGATCGATGTAATTAATAAAATAATTGCTCCTATTAGAAGTGATCTGCTTTTCAATTGATTACTCTTCATTGACTATTGATTTTTACTTTTTTTGATATTTTTTAATCAGTAAATACTTCAATTCTGTATCACCGGCATTTGAAATGCCATGCATTACCATCGATGGACAATAAAAGCTGGTGTAAGACCCGGCAGTCATTGTTTTTCCATCTAAATAAAAAGTAGCTGTACCTTCTAATACAAAAAAGAATTCATCTTCGATATGCTTATGAGGTGCATGAGTAGCTTGATGAGGGGCAACCACGCTCATTTTGAGTGTTCGTCCATCAATAAAATTTTTATCCGCAAACCAATATTGATATCCTACTTTTGTTTGAACTGTATCAGCCATATTGAATTGATTTACGCAATTTTCTATGGTAAAGATTTTAGAAGTCTCCACACTATTCTTATATCCCTCCTGAGCTTTTGATTCATGGGACAAAAGGATCAAAAAAACAGAAAGGATAAAAAGATAGTTATAGCTTTTAAATAGATTTTTCATTTTTTAATTTAAAGTATTGTTACTGTTCAATTCATTTAATTTATCATCTAAATAACTTAAAAACTCAGCTTCGGTTTTAATTCCACCATTTTCCTGTTCCCAGGCACCTAAGAAGAAGAATGTAATTTCTTCGGTAGTTGGTTTAAATACCAATAGATAATCGTGTTCCCAATTGGTAACTTCCTGCACTGATGCGGTATTGTAAAAAACAGCCATTCCTAATTTATCTGGCACCAAAGTTTGTTCTCCATATGTTGCGATATATCCCCATTGTCTATTCTCGCTCTCTTTGGCAAAATAATTTACTTTATGATCTACAATTCCTGTACATATTCCTTCTACCGCTGCTGATGATTGAATGGTATGTTTGGTAATTCGACTATCGGGTTTAATGGACAAGATTGATTGAAGATCAATTTTATCATGAGCGGTTTTCCATCCAAAATAATTGATTTTTACTGTAGATTCGTTAGTAGTATTTGCTACCTTGACAAAGGTGGAATCCACTTCATTAAAATGCAAAACCTCGCCATTTATGTATCTTCCCAAGGAGCCGACGCCTAAACCTTTGCCCACTTTTAAAACATCTTGACCCCAAGATTGTCGTTCGTGATAGGAATCGAATCCATCTTGTCCTACTTGATTAAGAATCAATGAATCAGTCACTTTTCCATAAATATCGATCGCATTTCGCCAATCGATGTACAAGCGATAACCAATTTTGTTGCTTTCCCAACCCGGGCCTTCGTATCTAACATACCACGAATGATCGGTATGACTTGCTGGAACTTTCAAATCCTCTACATTTTTGAAAGAAGTACCATTTTCGTAAACTCTTCCTTCCCATTGTCCACCTTCCGCAATGGAAATTTCAGCATAGGTTTTAGCAGTTCCCATATCGTAGGCAGTGGTAGTTTCATCGGTTTCATCCTTCGCTTTCTTTTCTTGATTTTTACAGGAAATTGAGCTTAATAAAAATACTGCAGCAATGATTTTTAGTGTTTTCATATTTTTTTGATTTAGGTTTTATTTTAAATTTTTATCAAGAAATTCGGTAATATACTTTTCTGTTTCTTCAAACCAAGGGTGAAATAGCCAAAAAGTATGTGGGCTGTTTTCGATTGTTTTAGTTTGATAATCAATTCCAAATTGATCCAATCTTTTTATCATATCATCTCTACCAGCTAAAAACCTTGGATATTGACTACCAATATACAAAATTGGCGGCGTATTTTCATTTGTATGCGTTAAGGCAGAGGCTTGATTCCATTTATCTGGATTGGTTTCAAAATTCCCCCCTAACCATTGAGCTGCGGAAGTTCCTTCTTCCGAATCGGGATGATTGAAAGCTAAAATACCATCCAAATCAATTATTGCCTGAACAACAGCTGATTGTTTGTATTTTCTTTCAGGTTCTTCAAAGGCAGGATTCTGATTTGTTGCTCCAATTAATGCAGCCATTTGTCCACCCGATGAACAGCCTAAAACGGCCACTTTTGAAGTATCGACATTGAATTCATTTGCATTCTCTTTGATAAATTGAATGGCATTTTTCACATCGAAAATTCCTGCCGGGAAAATGGCCTCGGGCGACAATCTATATTCCACAGCAAAGCAAGCATATCCTTCTGAAGCAATTTTTTGTGCCAAGGGTTCCATATGCGACTTATTACCTGATTTCCAAGCTCCTCCGTGAATTAAAATCACAGCTGGTTTTATCTTTTTGCTTGCATTGTAAAAAGCATCTAAATGTAATTTTCGCTCTCCAATTTCTTTATAAACGATATTTTTTTGCTCAAGTACATTTTCCAGTATTTGAGCTTTTACTACTTCAATAGAAGGGAAATTTTTTAAATATTTACGATAGGCGCTTTGCACTGTATAAGAAGTATCGCTCTGAACAACTATTTGTGAAAACAAATAATTTGAACACAAGAGAAAACCTATAAAAAACACCTTCTTCATATTCATTTTAAATTCTATCTATCAATATTCAAAAGCACCTAAATCGGGAGCTGAACCATTGAATGGCAATCCAACATCCACGCCTTTATCAATCAAATCGCTTCCGGCTTTTAGATGAAAGAAACTAACGACGGGAAGACTTCCATCCTCTTTTCTGGCCGTTAATAATTGCGAGTAATCAATGCTTTCAAAATCATCAGCGCTTGCTGTAATTCCATCTAACCAACTGTTATGAGTTACATCAACAACAGTTGCACTTGTACTTCCATAACTTCCCAAGCTATTGCTGTTTTTAATAATTAACTTTTCGAGCGCATTGGTAGTACTAAACGAATAATTTTTACCATTGTCATAAGCCGAACAATTGTAAATAGTTACTGTTCCCCGATTGCTATTATGGTCGAAACCATCGTGCGTATTACCAACAGCGATACAATTTTTATAAATCGCATTGTGCTTTAATAATTTATCATCACTGCCTCCGGTTTTAAAGCCGTTGCCATCTCCTCCACCAATGGTTCCATCCTTTAGATAACCATTTTTAATTGCCCAACAATTTTCGTAGGTTGTTGTGATATTATCGTTCCCTCTTAAATATCCATCCCAACCATCATCTAGATTTTGCCAAGCTCTGCAGCCAATAAATTTATTGCCGGTTCCTGCATCCATTTTACATGCAAATCCATCGGCATTTTCTATTGAGGAATCTGCATTGTAATACGAATCGCAGTTTAAAATAGTGTTGTTACTTGCTCCATTTCCAATTTGAAGTCCCGTATCTCTATTTTCGCTAAACGTACAAAACTCAATCACATTATTATTGCCGCTGATAAACATACCATTATCACCTGCACCAACAACATCGATGCCTTTGATATGCCAATAGGATCCGGATACGGATATACCTCTATTGGATGAACTTTCTGACATGGAGGAAAAATCCAGTTTAGCTCTGGAGGCTCCATCTGTTTGGCCAAGGATAACGATTTCATTTCCAGAAGTCCCTGAAATTGATAACCCTAAACCACTAGTTAAAGTGTAGACGCCCCCATTTAAAAAGATGGTTTCACCTGCTTTTACGTAAGCTAAAGCTGAGTATAGCTCAGTAGAATTGGAAACCATATACTCATAGGTTGGTCCTTCATAAAAACTTGAAATTGTAATGTCTTTTGTAGCAGAAACAACATTTTGATCAATGGCAGTAGCTGTAATCGTTACTGTTCCATTTTGAAGAGCTGTAAGAAGTCCACTTGAAGAAATTGTGGCAATAGAAGCATCTGAACAAGTCCAAGATACCTCTTTATTAGTTGCATCTGTTGGAAAAACTTCCACTGACATTTGTCCGGTTGTACCTGAAGTAATATTTGATCCGAGAATTGCCACGAATGAAACATAAACCGTTTCTTCCTCTGTCCCATTATCTTTAGTACAAGAAAATAAACTAATAAGGGCTAGTAAAAATATTATTTTCGATTTCATTTCTATTTTTTGATCAAGTTATTAATTCTTTATCGATTTGAAGCGATATTGAAAGAGGCATGCAATATATGCATACCTCTTAATCAATATAGCCTATGCATTAGTTGATTTTAGAGTCTCCATCGAGGATCTCCAACTTCATTATCTAACAAAGTTTGATTTGTAACGGTAAAATCACCTGCTGCTGCATTAACAAATCCTGGATCTAAATCAGTATATGTATCGGTAGCATCGTATAATTTTTGAGTTGAATCAAAAAATGTAGGTGCATTAAAATAATTATTATTAAAAAATACTGCCACTGGATCAGTTGTACTTTGATTTGAATAATAAGCGGTTGTTTCAGCAAACAAATTATTCCGAGCAGTTACGGCATTGGATGCAAAACGAACATAAAAAATCCGATCAGCTGTATTCGAACAACCATAGATTGTACAATTCTCAAGTAGCACGTTTAGCGTTAAACCTGTATTATTGGAAGTTCCTGCAGCATCAAGTCTAATGAAATCGCGAGCAGGAGCACAATTGTTGAATGTGCTTGTAGTAACACTCACATTCAATGCATCTGAATTTCTAAAGTCGATAAAATCTCCCCCATTGGTAAGCACATTGGTAACAATACAATTTTCAACCGTAACGGATTGTACAATGGCATCGGTCACATTTCCGGCTATAAATGAGCGATCGTAATCATGAATATTACAACCACTAACCAAAAGTGAATTGAAATTGCCAGTTGCAGTGTATCGTACAACATCTGTTAGCAGTAAAGGTAAATCACCGGTCAAATCTAAATCAATTATACCCACATCGGCGGCTCCAGTAACAATAGAAAAGCTAACTTTTAAGAGCGGCTTATTATAGCTTCTTAGTCCTTGAATAGTAAGAGATTTATCAAGTGTAATTGTACCAACTTGTGCTGTATAGTCCCCAGCTTCGAGCAGTAAAATATCCCCATCTGCAGCATCAGCAATCAATTGAAATAAATCATCATCAACAGTTACTAAGGTATTATCACCAATATCTATTCCTGTTGTGAATGTGGAAGTACCTCTAACTTTGGTTCCGTTCAATAATTGGGCGGTATATTCTGTTTCACTTATTAATCCAGTTACGGTAGCAACTCCGTATATTTTTTCTTGAGCTGTAATATCGTGCGTGATTTCACCTGGATTGATTAGGATTTGAGTCACATTGATATTAGGCACCCATCTAAAAGTTGCTTCCAAAGCCAAAATATCGCCGGGCTGAGAAGCAAGCATGAGTTGCTCAGTTAAAGTTGTTGCTTCAGCAATAGCCCATTTCGAATCAGCTAAACCTCTGGCACTTACGGCTTTTACACGAATTGCGTAAACAGTTTCGCCTTCTAGTGCTATTTGAACAGGTAAGTGGGCAGCTTTTACTTCAGCAGAAGTAAAAATGGTAGTGAAATTGGGGTCATCTGCACTAAATTCAACCAGGTAATGATCTACATTTTCATCAACAGTCCAATTCAATTCAACAATAGTTTGATTTCTAACACGTGCCGTTAGTGCTACAGGAGCAAATTCTCTATCTACTGCCAATTCTTCGATCAAATCTACATCATAACGAGTACAACTTGAATTTAGAAAAGTCAGGAAAAGAGCAAATACGATTCCTTTTAATATATGTTTTGTTTTCATAATCATCATCACTTTCTGTTTATCATTCATTTTTGTCAATTCCTAATAGCCATAATCATTCACCAATTGACCATTACTTGCATCAATAAACACTTGCCAGATTGGCCAAAACTGTCTATCATCGGGGTTAACGCCCATTTTATAAAGAGAGTTTATCAGTTCTACCGTCAAATCAGTTGGATTTGCCCAATCAAAGGCAGAGTATTCTGCACCAGGATCTGTTGTTTCATCTCTATTTAATCCATAAATTTCTAGTGTTTCTCCATCTTCTTTGTATTTGTAATACAAGGTAGTTGGGACATCAGCATATTCTCCGGTACGATTTAGAAGATTTGTCATTTTCACTTTTGCTTCATCTAAATTTGCTTGAAGTAAATTCCATCTTATAAGCGATTGCTTGCGCTCCATTTCGCCCGTTAATTCATATTTATTTTCTAGCACAATTGCCTGAAACATGTCTTCTTTGCTGGCTAGAGCAGCTACATAAGCGTCTACTTTTTCAGCATGATCTGCAGCATCAAAAGCTCTATAACGAATCTCTTTTAAATAGGGTGCTCCAGCAGCAGGACCTTCTATTTCATTGGCCGCTTCAGCAGCTAACAAAAGAACCTCGGCATAGCGCATATAAAGTTTATTTACGCCATCATCGTTGGTTGAAGTTACATAACGATTCATCCATTCGTAGCGGTATTTTCCAAAATACCAAAGATCTAATCCGACCAGTTGTTGTTGAGAAACTCCGTTCACAGCTGCAGCCCATTCGTAAGGAACACAAGTGATATCTCTTCGGCTATCAGACTCATCAAAGTCATAAAAAACAGTTGGAAGTGGTCCTGCAATACCTCCTCTGGGTTGACCTGTATATTGATCAACGCTGCGATGACGTATTGCGAAAGAATATAAAACACGTCCGCGACCATCAGCAAATGGGATTTCCCATAGCGATTCTCCGCCAGCATTTATTTTCTCCTCATTATAGTTTTTCCATAAAGTTTCAAAAGTAGACTCTAAGCGAGCTGTACCACTAGCAATAACATCGCGACATTCGTCCAAAGCTACTTTATACATTCTTTCAACACTGAGTTCTGGATCGTTGGTTCTTCGAACTCCATCAGGATATTGTTGAAAACCACTGGCAGCCATAGCTAAACGAGCTCTGAATGCTTTCACAAAAGCCTTGTTAATTCGTTCAACGGATGTGGTTGCTGCAGATTCATTAGGCCAAGCAACCAAAGTGGCAGCTTCTTCTAAATCCTGAATAATTTGCTTATAAACTAAATCTCGACTAGATTTTGGCAAATACAAAGTTTCGGTAGTGATTGGTTCAAAACGAGCAGGAACATCTCCCCAAGCTTTCATTAAGTCGGCATAATAAACAGCACGTAAAGTGAGTGCTTCACCCAATAATTGACCAAGTTCGGTTCCTGGTTCTGGATTTCCAAAATTGCGTAAACCTCTTATACAAATATTTGCACGTTCTATGCCTAAGTACATCATGGCCCAAGCATTGTTGGTTGAGTTCATTTGAGCATTTGTTGGTGTGGCAGCATAAATCATTAGTTCGCCAGTTGAGTTTCCTACGGTACTCGAATTATAATTCCATTCAGTATCGGTGTTAAATCCATAAAAAGGAATGTAGCGACCTCGGTAGGAGTTCGTTTGTCCCATGGGTTCCATGATACCGTTAATAGCGCCTCTTGCTAGTCCCGGTGTAGAAAAAATTACGGATTCATCTAACGTTGATTTAGCTGGTGCGTCTAAGAAATCGTTTTCCATCTGCTTACAAGAGCTAAAAAACCCAGCTATCAGTATTCCAAAAATTAATATTCTATATTTCATCTTCTAACAATTTTTTAAATTAAAAATTAAGGTTTAAACCGAAAATAATTGATCTACTGCGCGGAAATGGAGAATAATCCACTCCGGGGGTTAATGGAGTTTTTCTTCGAGTAGAAACTTCAGGATCAAGACCTGAATAATTGGTAATAATAAAAACATTATTAGCAGTAATGTAAAATCTTAATTTCGAAACACCAATTTTAGAAATCATCGATTCTTTAGCAGTATACCCTAGGGTAAGCGCGTTCAATCTTAAAAAAGAACCATCTTCAACTGCCCAATCGCTGAAAACAAAACGAGACATATAAGGCGACCACATGGTGGTATTGGCATTAAGAGCAGCAAGTGCTGTTGGATCTGTAACAAGTTCACCTGTATTTGGATCTAAGTTTGTCCACCTATCTCCATCAGCCATTATGGTGCTTAAATTTCTGTATTGTCCATTTTGATTAGATGTGGTAAACTCCACTTTATTAGCATTGTATACATCGTTACCAATACTCCAGTTGAAAGCAGCTGTTAAATCGAAACCATAACCATAGGCATTCACCACTACACCACCGGTATTTTTGGGGTTGGCATTTCCAATAATTGTATTGTCATCAACGGTAACAAGACCATCACCATTGATATCTTTCAATTTCATATTACCTGGGGCAACAGGACCCACAACGGCACTATTATCAACAACACCAGGTTTTAGTGTGTAAGTTCCTGTAGCAACATCGTAATCGAAATCTGACACTTCGTAACGTCCATCACTTAAATAACCATACATGACACCAATTGCCTGACCCACTTGAATCAAATAATCATTTCCGATTTGTGTAGAAGCCCATCCGGTAGCTTGACCGAAGTCTTCCATGATGCCAAGTGAATTGATCTTATTTTTATTAAATCCTATATTGAAAGAAAAATTCAAACCATAATCTGGTTTCTCAATAGCTACGATATCCAAAGAAGCCTCTACACCCGTATTTTGAATTTCTCCCATATTTCTGTATTGACTGGTATAGCCTGTTCCAGGAACTGGAAAATTGATTAAAAGGTCTTGCGTAACATTTTTGTATGCTTCTACCGATCCGATAACTCGTCCATGAAAAATATCAAAATCCAACCCAATATTATTTGTCACTGTTGTTTCCCATTTAAGATCTGGATTAGCTAATGTGTTAGATGCTGACCAATAATTATAAATATCGTTCAAATAAGCAGTGGTTGAGGATTCGAAATTTTGAATGGTTTGTCCGGATGGAATATTATTATTACCGGCTTCACCATAACTTACTCTAAGCTTGAGTGCTTCTATCCAAGAAACATCTTTTAGAAAATTTTCTTCGTTTATTTTCCATGCGACAGCAGCAGAAGGAAAATAACCCCAACGATTATTGCCTAAGAATTTACTAGAACCATCAACGCGGTAGGTAGCCGTTAATAAGTAACGGTTTTTGAAATCGTAATTTACTCTACCAAAGAAAGATAGCAATTTATCATCTGGGCTGTAGAAGTTGTCAACAGTAAGTGGAACTCCTTGAGTTGTAAGATTCATGGCCGTTTGAAAGTCGAAATCTTTTGGAAAACCTTGGACTTCGTTATACACTTTATTGTCTTGGGTAATGATCATTTCTTCTCCAACAAGGACTTTTAAATTATGCTTTTCACTCAACAAATTCTTGAAATCATAATTCAGTGTATTTGCGTTTCTAAAGCTTTGTCTTTTTCTATCGCTAAAAACTAAGGCAGGTAATCCTTGATTTTCTGCAGCTGGCCTGTTATTTGCGTAATAAGTAGAACGTCCGTAGAAACGGTAATCTAAATCGTTCCGATTATCCAATCCTAAATCTGATTTAAATTTAAGGTTGTCGATAATTTTATAGGAGAAACTACCAAGCAGATTGAAGTTTTTCCGAAGTTGCAAACGCTGATTATCAGCAACAGCAACAAATGGATTTACTAAATAGCTCGATACAGCTTCGTCGGTATTATCAGTAGTTAAACCGGCCAAAGGAATTGGAGAATAACCAACACTGTGTCTTAGACGTGCATCGGCAGAAGAAATTTCATTTTGTTCGTTGGCTCCACCTCCATTGATTTCAGTATCAGAATAACGCATGGTGAATGATAAATCTACTTTTTCACTTGCTTTGTTTTTCAATGAAAACGAAACGTTATTTCTTTTAAAATCTGAGCCAATCATAATGGTGTTTTCATCGTAGCGAGCATAGTTAAAATTAAAACTTAGATTTTCCGTACCGCCTCGAATTCCAAGATCAGCACTTTTAACCTCTCCCAATTGACCGTATATTTGCTGTTGCCAGTCATTTCCAACCATACCAAGATATTGATCGTAATCTTGCCATTGGCCAAAATATTTTTCATAGGAAGATAAATTATTGTCGAGTAAAGCATATTCGTATTGCCATTTTACGAAATCTTCAGGTTGCTGAACATCAATTGTTTTTGCAATCTTTTTCATTCCATAAAACATATTAAAGCTGGCAGTTATTTTTCCTTCTTTACCCGTTTTTGTTGAGATAATTATAACTCCATTTGCTCCCCTAGAACCATAAATGGCAGTTGAAGAAGCATCTTTTAAAACCGTGATATTTTCAATATCGGTTGGTGAAACATCGCTCATGCTGTTTACCGGAAATCCATCCACAATAATTAAAGGCGAACTGTCTTGAGTTAATGAACCGCCACCTCGAACTCTGATTTTGATTTCAGCATCCGGAGAACCTTCTGTTGAAGTTACTTGCACACCGGCCATTCGACCAGTTAAAGCTTCGGCAACACTTGCAATGGATTGCTTTTTTAAATCATCGCCCCCAATACTAACTACGGAACCTGTTAAATCTGACTTCTTAACTGTTCCATAACCAATCACGACAACCTCGTCCAAAGCTTGAGCATCGGGTTCCAAAGTAACATTGATTGTACTTCTTCCTGATACGCTAATTTCTTGTGTTTTATAGCTAATAAAACTCAACACAAGAACCGCATCTGAACTTGACACTTCGAGTTTAAAAGAACCATCAACATCCGTAGAAGTACCATTGGTTGTTCCTTTTTCAACAACGTTTACTCCAGGCAAGGGTGTAAGCCCTTCTGACTCTATAATTTTACCATTTACGGTAAACTTCCCTTGGGCGTGCAGCTGATTTGCGGATAATGATCCCAAAAAGATGAATAATGCTAGATAAAATTTAAAGCATTTCATTTCCAATAATCTTTTATTCATAATTTAATTATTAAGTTAGTTGAAATCTTTGTTCTTTATTGAGGACTTTGCATAAGCTCTCCGTTAATATATGTATCAATCAGTATAAGATTTTCAACATTTTCTAACGAAAAAGCTTTATCAACCTTCTCAATACTTACCTTGTTAAATGTTATATTTTTAATTGGAGATTCGGCATAACCTTTGGCTAAAATTCCAAAATGGCCTCCATTTTTAACGTTTATATTTTCTAAGCTTATATTTTGAATTGATGGAATAAATTCACCGGTTTGATTTGAATAGGTTGCATAAAACATGTTGACTTTTAAAACCGCTTCTTTCACTTGTCCAATTTCAACATTACGAACATAAACGCCATCTACAAAACCACCTCTTCGCGAGTTTGTTTTGATTCGGATAGCCCGATCCAGATTAGGACTGTTCATCGTACAATTTTCAACAAAAACATTTTGTACACCGGCAGACATTTCACTTCCGATTACTACTCCACCATGTCCATCTATCATATTGCAATTTTTTACAATTACATTTTCGCTTTTAATCCCCACTCTTCTTCCTTCAGTATCTCGCCCGGCTTTAATTGCAATGCAATCATCACCGGTATTAAAGGTGCAATTTTTTATGATCACATTTTTGGAATATTCTGGATCGCAGCCATCGTTATTTGGTCCATGACTTTCTACCGTAACTCCATCAATGATGACGTTCGTACATTTTGAAGGGTGAATGACCCAAAAAGGGGCGTTCACTATTTTCACTCCTTGTAAAAAAACGTCTTCACATTCTATAGGTTCAAAAAAACTTGGTCTTAAAAAATGTCCATCTCCAAAAATTCTATCTTTTATAGGAATCCCATTTTCTGCCATGTCCATTAATCGGGGAAGGTTGAGGCTGTCTTTTTGCGATGGCATTCCTTTTTCCCAGCCGTAGGTATCTTTTCCGCACCAAGGCCACCAAGAATCATTACCAGCCTGTCCGTTTAAGACACCACTTCCTGTGACAGCAATATTTTTTTTCTGGTAGGCATAAATTAGCGGTGAGTAATTCATCAATTCCAAACCTTCATAGGACGTGTGAACCAAAGGATAATAATCGGAAGGAACCGCACTAAAAAGTATTTCAGCACCTTCTTCTAAATGTAGATTAATGTTATTTTCTAAATGAATAGGACCAGTTAGATAGGTTCCTTTCGGAACCAAAACAACACCTCCACCTGTTTCAGCACATTCCTTAATAGCATTTTGAAAAGCTTCCGAATTATTTGTAATTCCATCTGGCTGAGCACCATAATCCAGAATATTAACTATTTTATCAGGGAAAACAGGAGCAATAAGACGATCTTCGATCTGCTTAGCCAAATCCCATTCTGAAAACTGTTTTTGTGTTTTTTGTGTATTTGCATTGTTACAAGAGAAGCTCAAAAAAGTAACAATAATCAAAAATGACAAAATTTTATTCATAATAGTTTGAGTTTGTTTGATAATTAGAACAATCTTGTAAGCTTTTGATAAAACAAATTTTCTCACAAAAGTGCAATCGATTACACAAATCTAAATAATTTATAATTAATGACCAAATTTAAATTTATAATATTCTTGTTTTTATGCAAATGTGATCTTCTTTACGAAAGTACAAACAATTACAGCTCATTTCAACCCAGTTATAGGTGTAAATTTTTTCTGTTAAAAGACATAATGCAATCGATGACTTTCAATTTCATAATAATTAACTACATTTACCCACGAAAAATTATTTAACAATAATTTATGACTAAGAAAACGACAATTTACGATATAGCACGGAAGCTTGATATAACTGCGGCAACTGTTTCTAGAGCTTTAAATAACAATCCAAAAATAAGCGATGCGACACGTGAGCTTGTAATTCAAACAGCTAAAGCGATGAATTATGAGCAAAACAAAGTTGCCAAAGCTTTAAAAAGTGGAAAAAGTTACAATGTTGGCGTAATTGTGCCACGAATCGATAGTAATTTTTTTGCATCTGTAATTACCGGAATTGAAGAAGAATTATATCCCAATGGATATCATGTTATTATTTGCCAAACGCATGATCAAGAAAATTTAGAGATTAGAAATATAAACTCCTTACTGAATGCCCAAGTAGATGGCATCTTAATGTCGATATCAAATGCTAAATTGGAGCAAAACGAGAGCTTTAAGAGTTTATTAAGAAAACGTGTACCATTGATTTTCTTTGATAGACAGAAAGATATTCCAGGAGTAAGTTCGGTAACAATCGATGATTTTAAAGGGGCATATGCTGCAACAAAACACTTGATTGATCAAGGTTGCAAACGTATAGCCCACCTTTCAAATGATCGATTGCTCGAAATCTTTAAGAATCGTTATTTGGGTTATAAACAAGCGATTATTGATAGTGGACTCGAATTTGATGAAAATTTAGTTATTGAAATTTCGAGTAGAGTAGCTGAAGGTAGAAAAGCCACAAAAACTCTCTTAGAAATGGGAAATCGCCCGGATGCAATTTTTTCGACAAGTGATTTTACAGCTCTTGGAGCTATCCAAGAAATTAAAGAACACGGATTAAAAATACCTGATGACATTTGTGTGGCTGGATTTGCCAATGAACCTTTTACTAAATTTATGGAACTTTCCATTACGACTGTTGATCAGTCACCTATCGAAATGGGAAGATTAACGGCCAAAGTATTTTTAGAAGAAGTAAGTAACCCAAGTAGAATTATGTCGCAGAAAAAAGTAATCTTATCACCGGAATTGTTGATTCGGAAATCTTCTTTAAAACACAGTAGCTAATTTTTATATGAAATAGATTTATTCACCTGCATGCAGTAAGAATAAACGCATATAAAAAAAGGGCCATATCCGGCCCTTTCTTCATTGGTTTAATAAAGTTATTGATTAGTTTAAAATAGGATTTAAATTTTCATCCAATGGAGTCATTTTTGGCATTAATAAATGGACAAAGCCTAAAATAATGAGGTAACATGAGCCAGCAACTAAAAAGGCCCAGAAGAATCCAGAATTATCTGCTTGATCAAGTACTGATCCAAGTATAAAATTACTAACAATACCTGCTACAGCACCAACCATTCCACCAATTCCAACTACCGAAGCCGTTGCTTTTTTAGGAAACACATCGGAGGCAAGCGTGAAAATATTTGCCGACCAAGCTTGGTGACCAGCGGCGCCTAATCCAATTAGGAAAATAGCGATCCATTTACTATCAGTTACAGCAACAAAAGCTACAGGCAAAATAATGAGTGCACAAATTAACAAAGTAAGTTTTCTGGCTTTATTAACCGACCATCCTTTACTCATAAAAGCGCCCGATAACCATCCACCTAAAATACTACCACTATCGGCTATTAAATAAATAACAAGAAACGGCAAGCCCATATTCTTAATATCTACATTAAATTTTTCCGCTAAGAAAATGGCTCCCCAGAATAAATAAAACCACCAAACGGCATCCGTAATTTTAGCCAAAGAAAATGCCCATGTTTCTTTCTTAGGCAACACTTTTATCCAAGGTAATTTTTCAATATTTTCGACTACTGAATCGCTATTGATATAAGCAAGTTCTTCTTTGGAAACTTTAGGGTGATTTTCTGGTTTTTGATACGTTCTCCACCATAAAAATACCCAAATGGCACTTAAAACACCCGTGATTAAAAATGGAATCCGCCAGTTTACTAGATCACCCTGACCTCTGCTTCCGCCTGTCCAGTATACAATTGCACCAATAACGAAAGGTGCTGCTATCGCACCAATACTTGTTGCTGCATTGAAAATTCCGGTAGCAAAAGCTCTGTCTTTTTTGGGGAACCATTCAGCAGTTGTTTTGATAGCAGCCGGAAAGTTGCCCGATTCTCCATAACCTAGTCCAAACCGTGCTAACATAAAACCAATGAGGCTAAAACCTTTTCCTATGGTTGCATGTAGCATTCCGAAAACACTCCATATCCCAATGGATGCGATATATCCTTTTTTGGTTCCTAGGCGATCGATTAAACCTCCCATGGTTAATAAACCAATGGCATAGGCAGCTTGAAATACGATAATAATATTTGAATAATCCTGCTTTGTCCATCCAAACCATTCAATCAAGTCGGGCGACATAACTCCCATTAAACTTCTATCAAAATAGTTGATTGAAGTGGCAGCAAATAATAAAGCAAGAATCCTGTATCGATAGTTTCCTGTGTTTTGATTTGTTTTATTCATAATCATTCAGTTTAACTGGTTATTTTGAATTTTATTTAACTACTTATTTCCAAATAGTATAAACCATTTTATTTTCTCACCTCTTTTATTATTGTTAAAGCAGCCTTTACATCTTGCTCTAGTTTTTTATAATCCTTGTTTACCAAGATATCTTTGGATATTAATTGAGATCCCATTCCAACGCAAATTACCCCAGCATCAAACCAAGCTTTTAAGTTTTCCTTGTTTGGGGAAACGCCTCCCGTTGGCATAATGCTGGTCCAAGGTTGTGGTCCTTTAATACCTTTTACGAATTGTGGTCCGTAAATATCACCAGGGAATAATTTGACAATTTCGCAGCCTAGCTCTTCTGCTTTGGCAATTTCAGTTAATGTTCCACAACCTGCCGACCACAGTACTTTCCGGCGATTACAAACAATCGCGATGTCTTCTCTCAACACCGGAGTAACGATAAAGTTTGCTCCTAAAGACATGAAACGAGATGCTGCAGATGCATCGGTTACAGAACCAACACCCATAATCATTCCAGGCAATTCTTTGATCGCATACTTGGTTAATTCACCAAAAACTTCGTGGGCAAAATCTCCTCGAGCCGTAAATTCCATCAATCTGGCACCACCATTATAACAGGCTTTTAATACCTGCTTACTTACTTCGATATCTTTATTATAAAACAAGGGAACCATTCCGGTTTCTTGCATTACTGAAGCCACTTCTAATCTTGTAAATTGTGCCATATCAGTTCATCTTTTTTTTATTATCGAGCAACTCTACCTGAGGCATCACCACCCATTAATTTCTTCACTTCCTCTACAGTTACCAAATTAGCATCTCCTTTGATTGTATGTTTTAGCGCAGAAGCTGCAACTGCAAAATCCAATGCTTTTTGATCATCGCCATTAAAAGTCAATAATCCGTAGATCAATCCACCCATAAAGCTATCTCCACCTCCTACTCTATCGACAATATCTGTAATTTGATATTGCGCTGATTCATACATGGTTGTTCCATCGTATAAAACGCCTGCCCACGTATTATGAGAGGCTGAAATAGAACCTCTTAAGGTTGTAATTACTTTTTTAGCTCGTGGGAATTTTCCCATCATTTGGGTACAAACAGATAAAAAAGCATCTGCTTTAAGATCATGTCCGTGCGTTTGAACATCAACACCTTCAGGTTTGATTCCAAAATGCATCTCTGCATCTTCTTCGTTGCCTAAAATGATATCGCAATAGGAAGTTAATTCCGTCATAATAGCTTCGCGATTGCCACCATAATTCCAAAGTTTGGCTCTGTAATTTAAATCGGTAGAAATGGTTAAACCTAATTTGCTAGCGACTTTTACAGCTTCTAAACAAACGTCGGCAGCACTCTGAGAAATTGCAGGTGTGATACCTGTCCAATGAAACCATTCGGCGTCGGCAAAAATTTCTTCCCAATTGATCATTCCGGTTTTGATTTCAGCCATGGATGAATTTGCACGATCGTAAATAACTTTAGAACCTCTGGAAACAGCACCTGTTTCTAAAAAATAAATTCCTAAACGATCGCCACCATGAATAATTTTATCTACACCTACGCCGTGCTTGCGCATTTCCATCAATGCACACTGACCAATATCGTTTTTTGGTAAGCGCGTTACAAAATCGACAGAAACGCCAAAATTTGCTAAGGAAACAGCTACATTCGATTCTCCACCTCCATAAACAAGCTCAAAATTAGTTGCTTGTGAAAATCTTAAAAATCCGGGAGGTGCTAAGCGTAGCATGATCTCCCCAAATGTTACTACTTTGCTCATTTTATTTATCTGTTTTTTACTTTAAAAAATCTTCTCTTACAGGACTAAAAACATCGACGAGCATACCTTTTCCCAGACAAACAACACCGTGAACTTTATTGGCCGGAATATAAAATGCATCTCCTTTTTTTAAAATCTTTGCTTCTCCTTCTATGCTTACTTTAAAAACACCTTCTGCAATATGAGTAACCTGAGAATGTGTATGACTATGCAATGCGCCAATACCACCCTTTTCAAAAAGAACGTTGACCATCATTATTTTATCGTCAAAGCCAACAATCTGCCGCTTGATTTTTTCATCAATGACTTCCCACACCAATTCTTTCGCTTCGAAAAAAAGATCACTCTTTTTCATATTTTTTTCAATGATTAGAAATTGAAATATTCTTTAGCATTGTTAAAACAAATGTTTTCCACCATTGTTCCAAGTAATTCCATATCATGTGGAATTTCTCCATTTTCAACGTCGTTGCCTAACATATTGCATAAAGTACGACGAAAATACTCGTGCCTGGTATATGAAAGAAAGCTGCGCGAATCGGTTAACATTCCAACAAATCGACTTAATAATCCTAAATTCGAAAGGGCATTGATTTGCTTTTCCATACCGTCTTTCTGATCAAGAAACCACCAACCGGAGCCAAATTGCATTTTACCTGCAACAGAACCATCTTGGAAATTGCCAATCATGGTTCCTATTAATTCGTTATCACGAGGATTTAAATTATACAAAACTGTTTTTGCCAATTGATTATTCAAATCCAAGCGGTCTAAAAACTTCGACAAAGGCTTTGCCATTTCAAAATCGCCAATAGAATCCAAACCCACATCTGGCCCTAATTGATTAAATAAGCGAGTACTGTTGTTTCTTAAAGCACCTAAATGAAATTGCTGTGTCCATCCACGAGAGTGGTCCATAATACCAAACTCATAAAGCATGCACGATTTAAATTGCACCACTTCATTCGAGGTTAAATCTGCACCACCACGAATTTTAGCAAAGATTTGTTCAATTTCATTTTCTGTATAATCTTCAGCAATAATCGTTTCCAACCCGTGATCCGACAATCGGCAACCATTTTCGTGAAAAAACTGGTGACGCTTATCCAATGCTGTTATAAAACTTGAGAATGAATCGATTGTAATTTCTGCGGCAGCAGCTAAGCTATCCATGTATTTGTTAAAGGTTTCTGCCTTTTCAACAGCCATGGCTTTATCTGGTCTCCAGGCAGGTAATACCGCCACTTCAAAAACATCGGCTTTAATTTGTTTATGATATTCCAAGGAATCAATGGGATCGTCGGTTGTACAAATGGTATGAACATTGGCCATCCGAATAATATTCCGAACTGAATACTCAGGAGTTTGCAATTTGGCATTACATTCTTCCCAAATTTCTTTCGCGGTAGCAGGACTTAAAATTTTATCGATTCCAAAGAATTTTTTCAATTCTAAATGTGTCCAATGAAACAAAGGATTACGCACAGTAAACGGAACCGTTTCAGCCCATTTTTCAAACTTTTCCCAATCAGAAGCATCTCCGGTACAAAATCTTTCATCAACTCCATTTGTACGCATGGCTCGCCATTTATAATGATCGCCGTATAACCATATCTGCGTTATATTCTCAAAACGTTTATCTTCAGCAATTTCTTGCGGATTAATATGACAATGATAATCGAAAATAGGCATTTTTGCCGCGTGATTGTGGTATAATTCCTTTGCTGTTTGTGTTTTCAAAAGGAAATCTTTGTCCATGAATTTCTTCATAATCTATGAGTTAGTCGAAAGCCCGAAGTTATTCAAATAATTTATGTGTTTATTTTTTTACAAATCAAATAATCTTTTTAGATGACGTTCGTAGATATTTTCTTCTACGCATGCCCCCACTATTACGCTGTATTTTTCAAGTAGACCCGTGTATTTTTCACCCATTTCGGCAGCCACTTTATAACCAACATGAATCAATTGACGGAAGTTTAAGTTATAATCGGGATGACCAGGAATATGGCGCAATGTATTTCCAAACTGTTCACCGGTCCATCTCGCAACTTCCTCTATTGTTGGAAGTTGAGCATCATCAATATCGATAACATCGGCATACGGAGCACAAAGTTCTTCTTTTCTGGCAAGCGCTTTTGCATAGATTTCTTTCGCAACAGCTAAGCCTTCATCGCCTGAAATAGCTAAACCAATGACTTCTTCCAACCAAGTTGTACCTGCGGTTTTTACGTGAAGTCCTTTATCGTATTTTTTTATGATTTCGGCCATGATTGGATAAATTGTGAATTTATCGGAACCTGAATGAACACTCATTTTCAAGTCAGCAGGAAGTCCAAAAGCTTTAATCGCGTAATCAATGACTAAAACATCTTGTTCGAACTCTTTTGTAAATTGCTCCACATCCCCAATATAATCAACTCCTTTATTAAAACGGCCTGTAAATTTTGGCGCGATGGTTTGTGCAGGAATTTTTTCATCGGCAATCATTTTCAAAATGAAAAACATATCCACCGGTGTTTGTGGTTCTTCCACTTCGTCCATCGATACTTCCGTAACAAAATTACCTAAACCTTTAGCGTCTGCGATGTGGCGATATATTTTCCCTGCCTCGTTAACAGCAGCCAAATATTTTCCTGAAACTTCATTTAATAATTCGTCAGAAATTAGAATTGGTTCATCGATTCCGGGAATGACCACTTCGCTACCTAGCTCCTTGCACGATTTTTTGAAGGCGGCTACATTTTCTGCCGAAGATTCATTTCCAATATACATGGCTACATCGAGTGTGAAAAAATCAGAATGTTGGATAAAGCGGTCTACATTGGAAAGGTTAATGTGATCTGCGTCAACAAAATATGAGCCCTCCCAAGCTAAATTTTTTACAGCCGCGTTGGCTTCCAAGCGAGTTTCTACTGGTTCAGAATGTACAATATTGTGTTCGCGGTTCGATTTATTCCAAACGGGAGTTACATCAATTCCCTTTTTATTTGCTTTTATTAAGGCTTTTAATTGCGCTTCTCCCTCGTGGTTAAAACGATCACCTACACCAAAACTGTATTTACTTATTTTCATTTTTTTTTAATTTAGAATGCTGTATTCTTTAAATTTTGATTTCTATTCTTCGTTTGAAGGCTTTCCGATCGTAGCTAAAATTCCACCGTCTACATATAGAATTTGTCCGTTGACAAAATCACTTGCTTTAGAGGCTAAAAATACTGCTGCACCCGCTAAATCTTCCGGATTACCCCAACGTGCTGCGGGTGTTCGGTGTATGATAAATTCGTTAAATGGGTGACCATCAACACGTATAGGCGCTGTTTGAGAGGTTGCAAAATAGCCAGGACCAATACCATTGGTTTGAATATTGTATTTTGCCCATTCAGTAGCCATATTTCTAGTCAACATTTTCAATCCTCCTTTTGAGGCAGCATAGGCTGAAACTGTGTTTCTTCCTAATTCGCTCATCATCGAATTGATATTGATAATTTTTCCGGCTCGGCGAGCGATCATTTTTCTTCCTACATATTTTGAAACGATAAAAGGCCCCACCAAATTAACATCGATAACGGCTCTATAATCCTCTGTTTCCATGTCTTCCATCGGAATTCTTTTGATAATTCCTGCATTGTTAATCAGGATATCGATAGGTCCTACTTCTTTCTCAATAAGGTCGATGTATTTTTCAACTTCTTTGTCGTTGGTTACATCAAACACATAGGTATGTACTTTCAAACCTTCGCTTTCGTATTCCTTTTTTGCTTCATCAAGCATATCACTGGAATAATTATTGACGATTAACTCTGCGCCTGCATGGCCTAGACCTTTGGCCATAGCCATTCCCAAACCATGAACGGCTCCAGTAACTAAAGCTCTTTTCCCTGTTAAATCAAACAAATTTTTCATAGTACTTTTATCATTCATTATCTCAACTCATTCGGTGCACAAATATCCATATCACCATAATCTAGATTTTCACCGGCCATTCCCCAAATAAATGAGTAATTGGAAGTTCCTGCACCTGAATGAATCGACCATTCTGGTGAAATAACGGCCATGTTGTTTTCCAAGAAAATATGTCTGGTATTTTGAGGTTCTCCCATAAAATGAGAAATGGTTTGACCTTTTTCTAAATCAAAATAAAAATAAGCTTCCATTCTTCTGGCATGGGTATGCGCAGGCATTGTATTCCAAATATTTCCAGGCAAGAGTTCTGTAAGACCCATTTGAAGCTGACACGTTTCCACGATGCTGTTCACAATCAATTTATTTAAAACTCGTTTGTTTGCCTGTTTTTCATCGCCAAGCTGAATTACTTCTGCGTCTTTTAAACCTACTTTTTTGTTTGGGAATTTTTTATGGGCGGGTGCAGAATTGATATAAAACAAAGCTTGCTCGCCTTTTACACTTGAAAAAATCACCTCTTTGCATCCTTGTCCTACGTAGAGCGCTTCTTTCTTTTGTAACTCGTAGGTAACTCCATCAACATTAACAAATCCAGTTCCACCTACATTAATAATGCCTAGCTCTCTTCTATCGAGAAAATTTTCTGATTTTAAATAGGGAATGGTCTCTAACTTTAAATTTTCTTTTACAGGCATTACACCGCCTACAATAAACCTTTCGTACATGGAATAAGTTAAATTGATTTGGTCTTCAACAAAAAGGTTTTCCACTAAAAATTGTTCGCGCAACTCGCTGGTATTATACTTTTCAGCATCTTTGGGGTTTGCTGCGTACCTGAAATTATAATTTGTCATGATATATGTATATTATTATTTATGTAATCGATTACACAAAGGTAAAATAAAAAAAATAAAATCCTAACAGAATTACTTATAAAGTGTCATTTGAAAAGAAATAATTATTTAAAAATACAACATAAAGACGTAAAAGCCTAAAAATAATTTAGCCAATCTGTATACTAGCATCGACTATTTTTACAAGTTTAGTTGTTAGAATTAAAATTTTACCTACTTTTGTTCGTGAAATTACGAACAAGATGAATCCAAGCAATCTTCCGACCGAAAAACAAGAACGATTAGCCAAATACGCGAAAGCTATTGCGCATCCAATACGGATTTATGTTTTGCAGCTCCTAGCTAAACAATCTTGCTGTTACAGCGGCGATTTAACAGAGGACCTTCCGATTGCTAAATCTACTCTATCTCAACATTTAAAAGAATTAAAGAATGCTGGTTTGATTCAAGGCGAGATTGAAGCGCCAAAAATTAGGTATTGTATCAACCGCGAAAATTGGAAAGAAGCACAAGATTTATTAAACGAATTACTACATATTTAAAAAAATTTCGAAACATCGTTCGTCATTCTACGAACTACGAATTAAAAAAAGAAAAAATGGAAATTAAAGTTTTAGGAACTGGTTGCGCCAAATGCAAAATGCTAGAAAAAGTAACCCGAGAAACCGTGATCGAAGCAAATAGCTCCGCTACTGTTACCAAAGTCGAAGATATTATCGACATCATGAAATACGGAATCTTGCAAACTCCTGCCCTTGTAATAGATGGCAAAGTGGTTCTACAAGGAAAAGTTCCCAGTCGTGCAGAATTAATTCAAATCATTAACAATTAAAATCTTTCTCATGAAAACACCTCTTAACCTTTTTGCTTTCTTTTTGTTAATTAGCGTTTTATCAATCAATGCACAAGGAAAAAATCCCGAAGTAAGCAGCCAGAAACAACTCAATCAATCAACGGTTAAACAAACAACGGATAATCAAGTAAAAGTCTATTATTTTCATGCTACAAGAAGATGCGTTACTTGTCAAGCCATCGAAAAGGTGGCGAAAGAAACCATCGAGGAAAAGTACGGAAATGACATTGAATTTATTGTTTTAAATAGAGAAAAAGAGGAAAATAGTGCTTTGGTTCGGAAATTTAAAATCAGCGGACAAACCCTTTTGGTTGTGAAAGGCGATAAAATTGTCAATCTTACCAACGATGCTTTTTTAAATGCACGTACCTATCCTGAAAAGTTAAAAGCCAAAATTACAGAAACCATAAACACGATGTAACCGAATGGAATTGTTACAGAATTTACTGGAAAACACGCAATTTCCGATATTAACCGCTTTTTTATTGGGACTAATGACAGCGATCAGTCCTTGTCCGCTAGCCACCAATATTACGGCGATTGGTTATATTAGTAAAGACATCCAAAACCGAAAAAAAGTATTTTTAAACGGACTCATCTACACTTTGGGGCGCGGAATTACCTACACGTTTATTGGTTTACTTTTTTATTTCGGGAGCAGCCAATTTGAAATGGAAAGCTTTTTCCAAACTTGGGGCGAAAAAATACTTGGACCTTTGTTGGTCATCATCGGCTTATTTATGTTAGGTGTTTTAACGCTAAAAATTCCAGGCTTAAGCATACTATCTGAAAACATGCAATCGAGCACAAAAAATGGATTTTGGGGCGTCTTGTTTCTTGGAATAGTTTTCGCTTTGGCTTTTTGTCCGTACAGTGGCGTTCTCTATTTTGGCATGCTCATTCCCCTCACCATAAGCAGCGCTTCTGGCTTATACTTGCCTTTTATTTTTGCTATCGCGACAGGCATTCCGGTGATTATTTTTGCTTGGTTAATTGCATTTGGAATCGGGAAGCTTGGGCAATTTTATCAACGAGTGAAGGTTTTCGAGCTTTGGTTTCGTCGGTTAGTAGCTTTTCTTTTTATACTAATCGGTATTTATTACATCGCTTTGCAATTTTTAAATATTTAATCATACCTAATATATGGCCAACGATTTTCCTTTTTTCAAAAAGCAAAGCAATAATTGGGTTTACACACTTCTCTTGCTTCCACTTTGGCTTGTATTGTATTTGAATTTACAAATAATTGCTGATTTCCTAATCGACGATCTTTTGCAACTTCAAAATGGAAATCACCTCACAGAAGCGCTGCGTTTTTTTATTTTCGAAACACCCAAAGTACTGCTCTTGCTCATTCTGATTATTTTTTTGGTTGGCATTATCCGAAGCTATTTTACACCAGAAAAAACCAGAAAAATTTTGGGTAATAAATCGCTTTTTACCGGTAACATTTTAGCATCACTTTTAGGAATTGTCACCCCTTTTTGTTCCTGTTCTGCTATTCCGTTATTCTTGGGTTTTGTAGAAGCGGGCATTCCTTTGGGAGTTACATTTTCCTTTTTAATTGCAGCTCCCATGATCAACGAAGTGGCTTTGGTATTATTAATCGGGCTATTTGGCTGGAAAGTAGCTATCATCTATATTGGCACCGGATTACTCATCGCCATTTTTGCCGGATGGATTTTAGGCAAGCTTAAACTTGAAAGATATGTTGCCGATTGGGTTTATAAAGTTCAAATTGGTCAAAGCGAAGAAGAAGAGAAACTCAAATTCTCTGAACGAATTGGAGGTGGATATGCAGCTGTAAAAGAAATTGTTGGAAAAATATGGATCTATATTCTGATTGGAATTGCTGTTGGTGCAGGTGCGCATGGATATGTCCCTGAAGATTATTTAGGAACTTTACTCGGTCGAGGAAATTGGTACGGCGTTCCACTTGCCATTCTCATTGGTATTCCAATGTATTCCAATGCCGCCGGAATCATTCCAATTGTAAGCGTTTTGATTGAAAAAGGAGTTTCTTTGGGAACTGCTTTGGCTTTTATGATGTCGGTAATTGCACTATCACTACCCGAAGTAATTATCCTCAAAAAAGTTCTGAAATGGCCTTTGATTGCCTTTTTTATCGGAATAGTTACGAGTGGAATTTTAGTCGTTGGCTTTTTGTTTAACGTAATTATGTAAAACACAAATGTTATTTAAAAGTAACTTACACCTTCATATCTAAAATACTATTTTAAATTTATTACTTTCTTTGGTAGGAAGAAATTGGTTTGGATTAGATAGATCGATTTCTTCTCCATTAAAAAGATGCGCGTAATACATTCTTATATTCTCACTTTGCAAGGGAATCTCTTTCGCATAAAAGGAATGTGTTTTATAGATCGGTTTCTGATGACCAACTGCCGAAGTAAAATCAATGTAGATCGCTTGCTGCGACAGAGGAGCTTTGGCTTTTGAGCCCAATTGTCTTCCAGCGGTTGTAAAAAGCCTCAACCCTTTTAAAATCAAATCTTTCTTGTTAGAGTTTACATAGATTCGCTTTTGAATATGCAATTGATTCAACCAAGCAGCATGATTTTTTGAGTCCACTGCAGCTTCGTTCAAAATAATATTCTCAAATAAATGCGAATCGAGATTCACAAAACTATTGTTCGCAACAGCTCTTTCGATATAATAATTGCCCATGCTATGAATAAACATACTCCATTTGCTTGTTTTTCCCTCTTTTTCGTGGATGTTTTTAAGTATTTCAACCCAATGTAAAAGTTCCGTAAAAAGCTGAACACCTTCTTCAACTTTCGCTTTCATCCCTTTTAAATTCTTGGTATCGTAATCACTACCTATCATGGCTGGCCAATGGTAAATCAACACATTAACCGGATACAACTGTTGAATATCGGTAGCCATTTCAATTGTTTGCTCCATCGTTTTTCCGGCACCATGAATAATTAACAAATAGGGTTTTTGTGGGTCTGTTGCAGCTAAAACTTGCTCGGTACTGAGCACTATTTTGCACGAAATAGTATCCTTATTATGGTTAAACTGATATACTTTTAAAGGATGTTTAAAATCAAATTGATTACTTAATTGCAAACAACTATCCTGCGACTCCGCAACAGCAAGGTGAGTAAGCAAAAAAACAGAAGCTTTTTCATCGGCCATATCCTTTTCTTGAGCATTGGATAAAACAGAAAAACCAAGCATAATTATGAGCGTAAAAACAGCTCTAAGTTTAGATAAATTCAAGCGGTGCGTTAACATGGAATCCTTCAAATTTGTTTAGGTGCAAAAATAGGCAATTCCGTATTTTCTTCACGTTAAGATTCCTTAATTAAAGATTTTTTAAGAAAAGAAATTGTATTTTCGCCACACTTAAAATGCTAGAAATTTATACTTCTAAAAAAACAAATTGTCTCAAATTTTATTCTGAGAAATGCCAAAAGTTAATAAAAACATACTGATTTTCATTGCTGGATTACTTTGGTCAGGAGTAGGATTATTTCTTATCCGCATGGCCTTTCGTTGGTTTGCAGAGCTTTCTCAGGTTGAATTGTTTTTCGATATTATTGCCGGTACTTTACTCGGAAGTGTAATCGCCTATTATGGATTTTCCGGTTTAGCCAAGAAAAATATTGAGCGGATTAACAACTATTCCGGGAAAGTTTGTATTTGGGCTTTTCAGAAATGGACAAGTTACCTTTTAATTGCTTTTATGATGAGTCTCGGTATTTTCTTACGCCATGCTTCATTTATTCCAAAATATCTCCTTAGCCCCATTTATATTGGGATTGGACTGGCATTATTTTTATCCAGTTTTAGATATTATATTTTCTTGAGTCACTTGAAAAGTAACACTTAATTGTTTAAAGAAAAACCGTTTCACTCCTTTCCATCTGCCTTTAATCCTTCCGCGGTTTTAGCTTCTTGGTAAATTTCCAGAATTTACCAAAGATTGGGGATTGTCTGATAATCTATTTGACTTCTATCTTTGGCTCGTTTTTACGATTCAATAAATCAAAAAAAACGCACTTTACATGTATAAACACAAATAATATATGTTAATTTTAAACATATTTAAATTTATTAAAATGAAAAAACTTGTCACACTTTTTACCTTTAGCTTTCTTTTTTTAAACGTATACAGTCAGGTTGGCGGATTATCTGCTTCTAAAGTTGGAGCACTTTGTACCGCAACGGTTCCGGAAAACACCATCGAATTTGAACCTTTTTTTGGGTATGCTTTAACTTCACACTATTTTGATCAAAATGGCATTCGACAAAACCTGTTCTCTACCTCCGATTCAACCCTTAAATTTTCAGGATTTGGTTTTCGCTTTACTTATGGATTATCAAAAAATCTTGAAATTGGAGTTTCTTTACCTGTTGATGTAAGTGAAGTCCGATTTGGAGCGAAATATAAACTGCCACTCGAAGGTAAATTCACAATGGGTTTACTTGCCGGATACAATACGTTGATTGGTAATCAAGTTTATACGCGCAGAAGCGCTGTGCATGAAATTACACCTGCTTTTGTTGGGGGACTAATTTTTACTTATAAATTTTCTGATAGAATGTGCATGGACTTAGATATTCAATACCAAAAACATACACACATCACATCCAGTGGTCACGATCATTGTCTCTTTATCGATTCTGAAATTGGCTATTACTTGTTTAAGAATATAAACTTTATTACAGGTTTTAGCTTCAACAATAAATTTTACAACCAAGCTTCTAACAACTCCTATGTCTTTACTTTAAATACCGGAGTTGCTATTGAAAGAGCAGAAAATTTTATCTTAGTTTTAAACGCTCCTTTCGATTTAATTGGGAAAAACGAATACCAAACCACTGGATTTGGCTTGGCTTTAACTATTATACTTGACTAATTATTAAATTCTATCAAATGAAAAAAAACTTTTTTATCAGCGGCGCTATTCTTGCCGGATTAGCTGTTGCAATGGGCACTTACGGTGCTCATGGTGGTGCTAAATTTATGGATGCAGAGTCTGCTATCACCTTTGGTAAAGCAGTTCGTTACCAAATGAACCATGCGTTAGCTTTGCTTGTTTTATCTTTGGCTTTCTCACATCTTCCAAATCAAAAAGTATTACTTTCATGGGCGGGTTATAGCTTTTTGGGTGGAATTCTTTCGTTTTCGGGAAGCTTATATCTTCTTGTTTTTGCAAAACTATCTTTAGGATACATCACTCCTTTAGGAGGAGTTTTATTTGTTTTAGGCTGGTTTCTTATGGCATTTGGTGCATTTAAAAGTCAAAGAAAGGAACCTTAACAAACTTAAAAAACAAATTTGCGCTTTTTTTTTGAAGTATCAAAATTGCAACGAAGATTCATTTTCGAAATACAAATTGCCGAGAATGATTATTTTTACCTCCCAATTAAACACATAGATCATGAAAAAGACTTTATTAGGATTGTTTTTGATAGTTTCGGTTTCTCTTTTTGCACAAAAGCAAGGCGAATTAATTTTTTCGGCAAATTTTAAAACCATTGGTGAATTCCGTCAGGGTTATAAAAACATCCTCAGCGAAAACCAAGAACCTGCTTATGTCCTCTCCCAACGAAGTCGATTAATCTTTGATTATAAAAATCCTAATTTCGATTTACGATTTTCTATTCAAGACACGCGTGCTTGGGGCGAAACTTTTATAATCAACTCCAGCAAGCCTCTTTTGCTTCACGAAGCTTGGGTAAAATACAAAATGAATTCGGCACTTAGCGTGACCATCGGAAGGCAAGAATTGAATTACGGCGACCAGCGAATCATTTCCAGTCGGAATTGGAGCATGCAAGGAGCAACACACGATTTAGCATTGCTGAGCTACGCTGACTACGGCTTTATAATTGATCTCGGTTTAGCCTACAATGCAAATTCCACTTCGATGCTAGAAGCAAGTCCATAATTAATAAAGAATTACCAAAGCATGACTTATCTTTGGTTAAGCAAATCTGTATTTTCAAACTTTGTTATCAATTTCATTGATGTATTTGCAGGCTACCAAAAGGCAAATACCTTAACTATTTACGGATTGAATACCATTGGTGTTAATCCACTCCTTCACTATAGAAATCTCCGTTTTAACGGTGCAGCTTATTTTCAATTTGGAAAAAATGGATTGGGCAATACACATCGTGCACATATTTACACAGCAAACTTAAGCTATGCCCGAAGAAATTTAACGTATCAAGTGGGTTATGATCATTATTCCGGGAAAAAATATACAGATGAAACTTCCACCGACCGCCATTTTATTCAATTGATGGAAACAATACCACATCTCTTCTTAGGTTTCATGGATTTTACCAAAGGCACCCAGTTTCAGAAAGAGGCTGGCATTACAGATTTAAACGTTCACGTTAAATACGGCTTTAAAACCAGTATTACAGCATACTATCATGCTTTGGCTTATGCTCAAAAACCTTCGGCAGGCGTTAATCGAAAAATTGGTGATGAGTTCGACTTTGTTCTTGCGCATAGTTTTGCGAAAAATCAAAAATTAAGCATTGGTTATTCATTCATGCTTCCTCATACTGATTTGGTCAATGCAGCTTTAGGAATGGATACAAATGCAAAATTTGCCCAATGGGCTTGGGTCATGTTGACGTTTACACCTAAATTACTGTAATT
>JAFGAK010000008.1 GCA_016933745.1 Bacteroidales bacterium | reverse complement strand
TTCGCAAATTGTATCCCACCAAAAATCTCTACCATCCTTCATATTGATTATATCTCCGGTTCTTTTCTTTATGATGACCGTTTCTACAGACTCACATTTGAGTAGTGCCTCATCAACAATTGATTTGATTGGAATTGTTTTGGAACCACGATAGCCCCCATCCGATGCGATTACTACATTAGCTTGCGCATCGATAATCCTATCCGCAAGCGCATTACTTGAAAAGCCGGCAAAAATAATACTATGAACGGCTCCAATACGAGCACAAGCCAACATGGCAACCGCTAATTCAGGAATCATTGGCATGTAAATAGCTACGCGATCTCCCTTTTTAACTCCTTTGCTAATCAGAACATTTGCAAATTGTTTAACTTGATCAAAAAGTTGCTGATAGGTAAGTGTTTTTCCTTTTTCATTCGGATTATTTGGTTCCCAAATGATAGCAGCTTGATCTTTTCGAGTAAACAATTGTCGCTCAAAAATATTTTCAGTGAGATTTAATTTTCCGCTTTTAAACCATTCGATTTTTGGTGTTTCAAAATTCCAATCAAGAACACATTCGTACTTTTTACGCCAAAAGAAATCTTCGGCCTGTTGTCCCCAAAATTGCTCCGGATTCACAATACTTTTTTGGTATTCGTGAAAGTAACCACTCAGTGTCTTAATTTTTACAGCCATTATTGAAAATTTAGTTTCAATACTTAGTTTGCTATTCCCTGTTTTTAATTGAAGTTTTCATTTTATACTACTTCGATAAAATGCTCCCCATTTTACATCCGGAAAATTCCATATTTCGTTTCTTCCCACTTTTTACATAGCGACATTGCAATTCCCATCGCCAATACTTTTCGTGTATCTACCGGATCGATAATACCATCGTCCCACATACGAGCCGTGCTATAATAAGCAGATCCTTCATGCTCGTATTTATCTAGAATTGATTTCTTCAGTTTGTCTATATCATCCTGAGGCATTTCTTTTCCACGTGCTTTTAGCTGATCTCTTTTCACCTGAATCAGCACATCGGAAGCTTGCTCGCCGCCCATCACGGATATTTTTGCATTAGGCCACATAAACAATAAGCGTGGATCATAAGCGCGACCAGCCATTGCATAATTTCCTGCTCCAAAGGAGCCACCAATAACTACGGTAAATTTAGGTACATTGGCATTGGCAACTGCGTGAACTAATTTAGCTCCATCTCGGGCTATCCCTTTTCGTTCGTATTCTTTTCCGACAATAAAACCGGTGATATTTTGTAAGAAAATGATTGGGATTTTTCGACTTGTACACAGTTCAATAAAGTGAGCGCCTTTCAAAGAAGTTTCGGAAAATAAAACGCCGTTATTGGCGATAATCCCGACAGGAAATCCCATAATATGGGCAAATCCGGTAATAATGGTTGGCGCATAACGTGCTTTAAACTCCTGAAAACGACTTCCATCCACAATTCGAGCAATGATTTCTCTTGCATCAACTGCCTTTTTTAAATCAACAGGAGCAATCCCATACAATTCTTTAGGATCGTAATAAGGCTCTTCAACAGGAATGACATCTATCTTTTGCTTTTCTTTATTTTCAATTGTTTCAAAAATATTCCGACAAATTGAAATGGCGTGACGATCATCTTCAGCAAAATGATCCGCCACTCCAGAAATACTCGTATGTACATCGGCTCCGCCTAATTCTTCCGCCGTCACCTCTTCACCTGTAGCTGCTTTTACCAAAGGAGGTCCTCCAATAAAAATCGTACCTTGTTCTTTTACAATGATCGTTTCGTCGCTCATTGCAGGAACGTAAGCTCCGCCTGCCGTACAACTTCCCATGACAATGGAAATTTGCGGAATTCCTGCAGCAGACATTCTGGCTTGATTGTAAAAAAATCGACCAAAATCAAATCGATCAGGAAAAACATTGGCTTGATCCGGTAGAAAAGCGCCGCCGGAATCTACCATATACACACATGGCAAATGATTTTCCATGGCTATTTCTTGCGCACGAACATGTTTCCGAATCGTTTCTTTGATATAAGTTCCACCTTTTACGGTTGCATCATTTGCAATGATGATGGTTTCTTTGCCTTGAATAACTCCAATTCCAGTAATGATACCAGCTGATGGAAATTGATTTTCATATTTCCCAAAAGCGCCAAGCGTAGAAAGTTCCAAAAAAGGCGTGTTTTGATCAACTAACAAATCAATTCTTTCCCGAGCCAAGAGCTTACCACGTTCTTTGTGTTTTAATACAGATTTCTCAGTTTCGCGATTAATTACGGAAGAAGTACGTGCATGTAAAGTTGCCATCATTTCGGTGTAAGCAACCTTATTCGCCAAGTAAGTTTGGGATGTTTTGTCTATTTGTGATTTTATGCGATACACAATTGTCTTGTTTTAAATCCTTATCTAAATTGAGCTGTCAAATGTAAAATATTTTCTTATGCTTGCATAATAAAAGTTCGAATTTTTTTAAGTAAAATTCGAACTAAATGGGATGAAATTTCAAATCCTTAAGGATTGTTTTTTTGAAAATCGGATGATCAAATTTCTCCTAAATCGAATTTTTCCATTCTTCAAGGGTAAAGGTAGCATTTAATCGAACACCTTTTTCGGTTTTCATCAAACTACAACATTCGTTATAGATATCATGTTCGAAGAATAAAGTGTATTGTTTTTCAACGGCTTCCTCAAAAAAAGCTTTTTTTTCGTCGAGTGTTAAAAGAGGTCGCGTATCATACGCCATGATCCATGGAAGCGGAATATGAGCTGTTGAAGGTAATAAGTCGCCCATATAAACCAATGTTTTTCCTTTGAAGCTGATATGCGGAATAAGCTGTCCATCGGTATGTCCATTAAAGATTTTGACACTAAAACCCGGATAAATCTCGCCTTCTTTTTCAATTATATTCAATTGACCACTTTCCTGAATTGGCAATATATTTTCACTTAAAAAGCTGGCTTTTTCACGATTATTTGGTTTTACTGCCCATTCCCATTGGGCTTTGCTTACCCAATATTTTGCATTTTTAAAAGCGGGAATTAAAGCGTTTTTTTCATTGTTCCATTTGATCGAACCTCCGGTATGATCGAAATGCAAATGTGTTAAAACCATATCGGTAATATCATTCGATGTAAAGCCAAGTTTTGCAAGCGATTTCTCCAAAGTATCATCGCCATGCAAAAAGTAGTGACTCATAAATTTGGGATCTTGCTTATCGCCTATACCATTATCGATCAATATTTTCCGATCTCCATCAACGACTAATAAACAACGCATGGCCCAGGAGCACATGTTATTTTCATCGGCAGGATATACTTTTGACCACAACGACTTTGGAACTACGCCAAACATAGCGCCTCCATCTAGTTTAAAATTTCCGGTTGGTATGCTGTGTATTTCCATAATCTAAGTTTTGATTGTCAAAGATAAAGAATGCAAATTAATAGCGAAAAAATCTGCGGCAGGAGTTTGTTAAAGAATATGAAAAAGAAATTGCACTGATAGTCTTTTCAACCTTTAACCATTATTTGCATGTTGGATTTTTTTATTGTGACAAACCAAAACATTCTCCAAAGTTCCGTGCCAATTATGAAATCCGTTTCCTTGACAATCTTTATAATCCGCACAACTTGCGCATTCTCCTTTTTTGGTCCAACTTCTATCTCTAAATGCGTGATATTTTGTTTGCCAAATCTCAAAGAAATTATCTTGATAAATATTTCCTTGCGAAAAGGATCGATCAATATTAGGACAGGCCATGATTGAACCGTCGATTAGAATAGATCCAATATTAATTCCAGCTCTACAGAAGAAATAAGAATCTCTCACTTTTAATTCATAATCGCCAACATAACCTTCGCAAGAGAAATTAATTTCCATCTTTTCTCCTTTTCGTTTAAGGGCTATAAAATCCATTAATTGCTTAAATTCGTTATCTGCCAATAGTAAATTCGGATTTTCACTAGCACGTCCAATTGGAATAATCGTAAATAAACGCCACGCTTTTACCCCTCTTTCAAGCAAAAAATCGTAAACGGATTGGAGTTCACTCAGGTTTATTTTATTAACACACGTCACTACATCAAAATTTAAACGCTTAGAAGATGCAGCTAAAGCAATCGCTTTTTCTACTTTTGAAAAACTCGCGTCATTATTTCTCAACCAATTGTGTGATTTTTCGAGTCCATCCAGGCTAATAGTAAGTGCTCCCATCCCTGCATTGAGCAAGGTATTATGTTTTTCTGCAGTGTAAAAATGACCATTTGAAACCATACTCCATTTCATTCCACGCTGCCGAATAGCTCTGCCACATTGCTCAATATCTTTGCGCAATAATGGTTCGCCTCCTGTTAAAACAACGGTAAAATTGGACGAAGGATTTTTGATGGTATCTAACGCTTTTAGAAAATCGTTTAAAGGCATATCATTAAAAGCACTGTTTTTTGAGCAATCGCTACCGCAGTGCAAACAATTCAGGTTACATCTGGTTGTGCATTCCCAAAAAAGATAATTGAGTTCATGTTGTTTGATCTCGGCCTTTTTTATCTGCTGGAAAACCTTTTTCTTGATAAGATTAATCATCTATTCTTCCTGCAAATCAACATTTAAATACACGCGATCTTCTACAGCAGAAACGATTATTTCTTTATCACCAAATGACCCATTAAGCTCACGATCAATATCTTGAAAACGGATTGGAATCTGTGTATCTGAGATGGTATAGAAAGAAAAGTAGCCTTCTTCGTTTGTTAAAGTAAACTGAATATTGTCTCCAACTACCACTTTTATTCCGGGAATAGCTAATCCTGTAGTTTTAGCTGTTACCTTTCCTTCAACAAGAATATCATAACCAAAATCTTGAGGAGTACCGTAACAGGCTTGGAAAATAAACATTGCAGAAGTTAGACTTAAACCACCCATTACTTTTCTAATCCAGTTTCTTTTCATCTGTATCTATTTTGTGCACTTGGATGCCCTACAAATATAACAAAAGAATAGTTCAACCAAAAAGGCCAAATTGAATGTCACAAAAAAAGCCCGCTTACAAAGTAAACGAGCTTTTTATTTTTTTCGAATGCATGCTTATTTCACAGCATCGACAATAGCCTTAAAAGCTTCTGGATTGTTCATAGCTAGATCTGCCAATGCTTTACGGTTCAATTCAATACCTTTGGCATGAATTTTCCCCATAAATACAGAGTAGGACATTCCGTATATACGCGCAGCGGCGTTAATACGAGTGATCCATAACTGGCGAAAATTTGCTTTTTTCGCTTTACGATCGCGGTATGCATATACCAATCCTTTTTCAACAGCATTCTTTGCTACTGTCCAAACATTTTTACGACGGCCGAATTGTCCTTTGGCCATCTTCATTACTTTTCTGCGTCTGTTTCTAGCCGCAACTACATTTACTGATCTTGGCATTTTTTCTTTTGTTTTTTCACTTTAGCGCCTTACGGGCTTAAATAAGCTAAAGCAAAGGTTTAAAACTTTGTTACCTACATTGCAAGCAAACGCTTAACATTAGCTTCATCTACACTACTTACCATTCCAATATGCGTAAGATTACGCTTTTGTTTGGTCGATTTTTTTGTAAGAATGTGGCTTTTATAAGCATGCTTACGCTTCACTTTACCTGATCCGGTAAGGGTAAACCTTTTTTT
>JAFGAK010000165.1 GCA_016933745.1 Bacteroidales bacterium | reverse complement strand
GCTTATCAGGTTTATGAAAAGTTGCAGCTATCGAAATCCATCGAAAAAGTGTCCCAATGGTGCTGTGAGCGTTATCATATATCACCAGAGGAATCTACTAAAAGCGTTCAGGCAATACATGCTATTATTTCCGGTGAACTCAATACTGAAAAAAAAGAGTCCCCAAAAAAGAAAATCAAAGTTCTTGCACCAACACGCTTTTATAGTCAGAAAAGCTACCAATACCGCGGAGTTGGTTTTACTTTTTTTTACGGAAATGCGCAAATCGAAACCATGTTTCACCCTTTGTTTGCTCATTTAGAAGTAAACGAAACTTCGGATAATTTTCAGCTACTTTATCTATTTTCCAATTCATCAAGCTATTATCTAAAAAACGCAAAAACGATTCTAGGTTCATGGAAAAAGAACGAGGATCATATTTTTAAGGGACAAGTATTTATGGCTTTTTTAAATCAAGTTCATAACAAAACGGATCGGGATTGGATGGGCGTTTTACATGCTTCTGCCATTGGAATGAATCAGAAAAGCGTTTTGTTTCTAGGTGATTCAGGAAACGGGAAAAGCACCGCTTCTGCCATTGCTCTTGCCGATGGTTTATCGCTTTTAGCAGATGATTTTGTGCCGATAGATACTTTCGGACAAGTTTTGAATTTTCCGGCAGCTATTTCAGTTAAAAAACAATCTTTGAAAATGCTTAGCGAGCGTTTTCCGGAATTGCTAAAAGCCAAAGAATACGAGCTAAAAGCGATGAATAAAACGGTACGCTATTTAGCTCCAAATGACGGAAACGAAAATCCGTCGAGCAAAACGAAAGCGCTGGTATTTATCAAATTTGATCCGGAAACGGAATTTAAGTTGGAAGCAATGGATAAGCATTTGGCTTTTCAGCAACTAGTGGTCGATGCATGGATATCTCCCCACGAAGCGAATGCGCGTTTTTTCCTCCATTGGATGGCTGAAATACCAACTTATCGATTGGTTTATTCTAACAATGAAAAAATGCTCGATGCTGTTCGTAAATTGTTGGATTGAGTACTAAAGCTTAATTTTATTGGCTTACAAATTCTTTTAAATCTGATTGTAGAATAGCCGTCAATTCCTGATAATTTTCTTCTCTAGTTTCGGTAAAAAGAAAACCAAAAACAGGGTATTCTTTGTAATTCATGGGCCTTAATTCCAATGGTTTTTCAAATCGCGTTAGCAACTCTTTGTAGTTAAAAGACACAATTTTCTTTCCTTCAATTCCTGTGGAATTATCTAATACAATTAAACCATACAATTTGCTGTCTTTCTTTTCAAGAATCGAATTCCAATCGGGTTTGTAATTTTGGAAAAAAGCCAAATAGGGATTGAACCCCCAAGCATAAGGTGTTAAATCGGCCGTTGTGCAGAAGCCACCAAAGCGCAAAGGATTTACTTCAATCGGGAGAAGCTTACCTTTTTCATCAACGCGAACTTCCACATGCAAAGGAAAGTTTTTCAAATCGGCAAGCTTGCCTAGATTTTCTAAAAATGCTGTAAACGGAGGCAAATAGGTTTGCATTACCTCTTTCGAAGTTAGATACACGCGGTCACTCACATCGTTTGCCGAGGCAAATTCATGTTTGAGAATATTTAAAATGCTCGGAACTCCCTTCTCATCGTAATACGCATCAAAGGCAAATTCCGTTCCTGCGATATAGCCTTCGATCAATAACTTGGTACTATTGAGTACTTCTGCCGGAAATAAACTTTTGATACTTGCTAATTC
>JAFGAK010000164.1 GCA_016933745.1 Bacteroidales bacterium | reverse complement strand
GGAAATCCAAACACAACCGGAAAATGATAGGGGGCCACCTGTTCTTCGATAATTTCTTCGGCAGTTTTGCCAAAAGGAATCGTATTGTCGTTCATGTCATTCATTCCTCCAACGATTAAACCAGCCAACTTTTCGAGTTTTCCAGCACGTTTCAGATTCGTCATCATCCGATCGATGTGATACAAATACTCATCCAGATCTTCGAGAAAAAGAATTTTCCCATCCGTATCAATCGATGATTTAGAACCCATTAAACTGTAGATAATGGAAAGATTTCCACCAATAATTTCTGCTTCAACTTCGCCTGTTCTCCCTATTTTTGAAGGTTTAAAGTCATAGGATACCTTTTCACCAAAAAGAGCTAAACGTAAGGATTCCGTTGCGGAGTTCGGTTTTCCTTCCTTGTCAAAATTAATTGGCATGGTGGCGTGCAATGTTTCAATTTCATACACCGTATTCACATGATTATGAAATACGGTGAAATCGGAATAACCAATGAGCCATTTTGGAAATCGTTCAAAAAGTTTAAAATCGAGATGATCAATAATTTGAACGCTTCCATATCCACCTCGGGTAGCCATAATTGCTTTTACGCCTGGATTATCCAGAAAATATTGAAAATCAGAAGCTCGTTCTTTAATGGTTCCACCAAATTGGCGATCGTGTGAAAAAATATGATTCCCAAAAACGGGCTCTAAACCCCACTTTTGTAGCATCTTAATAGCAGGCCGAATTTCGTCCATGCTGATCTTTCGTGCAGGTGAAACCAAACCAATTTGGTCTCCTTCTTTTAAGTAAGGCGGTGTCTTCATCTCACAAATTTAAGAATTATCAAAGTTCTGCTTTCAATTTTAATTAATTTTGAAAAAAAATAATTCATGGCATTAATCAGAAAAGTTAAAGGTGTAGCACCCATTATAGGAAAAGATTGTTTTCTTGCAGATAACGCTACATTGGTTGGTGATGTTGTATTAGGAGATCGTTGTAGTGTTTGGTTTAATGCAGTTGTTAGAGGCGATGTTCATCGCATTCGGATTGGGAATAATGTCAATATTCAAGATGGTGCCGTTATTCATTGCACTTATTTGAAATCTCCGGTTGAGATTGGCAATAACGTGTCGATTGCGCATAATGCGATTGTGCATGGCTGCACTATTCGCGACAATGTTTTGGTTGGAATGGGTTCTATTTTGATGGACGATGTAGTGGTTGAAAGTAACTCCATCATTGCTGCCGGAGCTGTTGTTTCGAAAGGAACACATATCGAATCAGGCAGCGTATGGGCAGGTGTTCCGGCCAAAAAAATCAAAGATATGGACGAAGAACTTTTAAAAGGCGAAGTCAACCGAATTTCGAGTTCTTATAATATGTATGCCAGTTGGTACGATAACGAAGACTAAGTATGAAAAAAACAGTTGTATTTCCGGGATCTTTCGATCCGATTACATGTGGACATGTTTCGATCATTAAGCGTGCTTTGCCACTCTTTGATAAAGTAATCATTGCCATTGGGATCAATGCATTAAAATCGACTTATTTCGATTTAGAAACCAGAATAAAAATGATTCAATCGGTTTTCGCTAATTACGAAACAATTGAAGTAAAAAGCTATTCCGGCTTAACGGTTGATTTTTGCACTTCTGAAAATGCAAATTTTATTCTTCGCGGATTACGCACTTCGGCAGATTTTGAATTTGAACGCAGTATCGGACAGATTAACAAGCAATTACACCCCGAAATTGAAACTCTCTTTTTACTCACTCAACCAGAGCACACGGCTTTAAATTCCTCCATAGTGCGAGATATTTTAAGACACGGAGGTGATGTTAGTCAATTTGTTCCTGCTGAAATCCTCCCCTATTTCAAATAAATAATCGCATTAAGCGTTGCTTTGATATGAAGAAAATGTGTGTTCGATTCCTTATTTTCAGCTTATTTTTAATGAGTAATCTGAGTGTATTTGCGCTGCCTACTTTCGTGAGAGGAAAAGCCATCGGAGGCGTCGGATTATTCATTCGAGTTACAACTTATGCTGATCGTTTGAGCAACGAAATTGAAATTTTGGATTTAGACGAAATCAAGACTGATGAACATTTTGATCTTGGATTCGACATCAATCTCTTTCAAGAGATTTTTGTAGAAATTGGGAATCAACGTTTTTCCTTTATTGCGGAATCAGGAAAAACGTATGAATTACAAATAGAAAATATCGAATCTCCTCCTCGTAGCGCTTTGGCAGAGCATAAAGCTTTGCATGTTACTTGGGCAAAAACCAATTCGCTGAATGAAGCAATTGATAACTTTAACTATGAATACAGTCAGTTTTTGGAAGCCAATTTTATTGCT
>JAFGAK010000163.1 GCA_016933745.1 Bacteroidales bacterium | reverse complement strand
TAAATGAACAAATCGGAATAAAAATCAGCGATATTTTAATTAAAATTCTCATAGTTTGCAGTCTGTTAAAGTTGCGCCCAACGGTTGAGTGTAAGTGCCGTAAGGGATTGCGGGTGATTCCTTGTCAAGTTACACGAAAAGTTAAAGCGGACTTCTAACCTTCGCATACCTCTGAAACCCTTATGGCATTTACACTTTGTTGGCGTTTCGTTGTTCATTTATCTCGTTATTTTTTTTCATTTTTGCTGCATCGTTTCTGTCTGCCGTGCGTTGGGGTAGGCAAGCTCTTTGGCTGGTTTTGGTCGTGTGTTGGCTTTTTTGAGCGACCAGCCAATGTGCTTGACTACGGAGCGAGGGCTATTCAATCAATTGTCCTACTTTGTTTACTACTTTATATTCCAAGTCATCAAACTCGTTGAAATGAGCTTTTCCGCATTTGATTTTCATTTGTTCATCTCCACTTAATTTTGATAAATCAACTTGTGGTGTGCCAGTGTCTTTGGTTTCAGCGACAAAATAAATTTTCTTGTCATCTTCAAATACCAATGCCCAATCTGGATTGTAATTTCCTATTGGTGTTGGAATTTTAAACCAATTTGGTAATTTGAAATAGAATTTTATCTGGTCGCTGGTTTCACAATCTTTTGCAAACTTGCTTTCAACTCCTGAATCTAAAGGCACAAATTCTTCATAAATGGTTTTAGAAGGGTCGGAAACTTTAAACGAAAAGTCGTTCAGATAAACTTCTAATTCCTGTGCTTCAAACAATGCCATTTCATATTCTGAACCACCAATTTTTTGATACTTGATTCCGTCAATCATTAAATCATACAAAGTCCGCTTCATAGCAGTTGTTGCCAAGTCTAAAAACAATTGAGGATTGATAATAATATCCTCAATTCTTCCTGATTTACTTAAAATATCTTCAATCGTAGAACGAGTCAATTCTGTTTTGCTTTGAATGTAGCCCAAAACATCAGGTATTTTCCAAGAGTAACCTCCATATGATTCTACCTTTTCACCAACATAATTTGTTCCTACGCCTTCGTCTGTCATTGTAATTCCAATCTTTGTGGAACGAATGGAAGGTGATTTGATTTCAGGCAAATCTTTTATGGCTTTTGTAGCCAAAGTAATTAACTCGTCCGTTTTGTAATCTACTCTGTAAGTGGTTTTCTTTTTCAGTTTTTCCCAAATCTCCAAAAATTTTGGGTCGGCTTCAAACCCTTTTCGATACTTTATAGCCGTTCTCGTTTGCTTGTTTTTTATTCTTCCTGTAAATGCAACTCCGCAATCGTCTTCGATTTCTTTTTGAAGTGCTTTGGCAAAATCGTCATAGGCTTCATTAGCAATAACAGTCAAGCGATTTATGTTTTGGTCATAAGTTCGCTTTCCTGTTTGGTCAACTGCCAAACGCAAACCTCTGCCGATTTCCTGACGTTTTTTTATATCTGACTTAGTTTCATTTAAGGTGCAAATCTGAAATACATTCGGGTTGTCCCAACCTTCACGTAGTGCAGAATGTGAAAAAATGAAACGCAAAGAATTGTCTAAACCCAACAATTTTTCTTTGTCTTTCATTATTAAGCTGTAAGTGTCGTCATCTGCTTTAGTTTCGCCCGAAGTGTCTTTTACTTTTCCTTTGCTGTCTTGTGAAAAATAACCGTTGTGTGTTTCACCAATTGGAAATTTATCTAATTCCTTAAAAGCTGGTTTTGAAATGTATTCCTGATAAATTTCTTCAAACCATTCAGCAAATTTACCTTTTACGGCATTACCTGTTGAGTCGTAGTTACGGTAATTCGCAACTTTATCAATGAAGAACAATGACAAAACTTTTATTCCTAATTTATTTAGGCTTTTTTCTTTCTTCAAATGCTCTTCTATGGTTTTTCGGATTTGAAACTTCATTACTTCATCAGTCAATCCGCCTTGGCTGTCGCCTTTGTACAATAAGTTTCCGTTTGAAATGGAAATACATTGGTTTACTGCATCAATTTCTTCAATAATATAGCCATCTGCATAGATTTCTCTTTCGTTGGATAGTTTGTATAAATCGTCACCCACTTTTACAGTTAGGGTTTTCTTTTTTACTCCTCCGTTTTCATTGCTGTTTATAGAAACTTTTGCTGTTACTTTGGTTTTTGTAGCGGTAATGGATTCTACCGAAACAAAAGCATCATTGTAAGCATTTTCTTCAATGATAGAATCTACTTCAATTTGTTTTACCAATCCTAAATCATATGCCTTTACAGGGTTTAGACTGTATGTAAGGTTGTATTGATTTCTATGTGTAGCTGAATAGCGAAGCGTACATAGTGCTTTCAAATTTTCAATAGCTGTAATACGCTTTTCGGTTTCCATATTTTGAGGCTCGTCCACAATTACAATAGGGTTGGTAGCCTGAATAAACTCAACTGGTTTTTGCCCGTTCAGCTTATCATTGGGTTTATTGATAATGTTTTCGTCTTTGGCAAATGAATCAATGTTGATTACCAAAACTTCAATGTTGTTAGTAGTTGCAAAACCTCTCAAAGTGGAAACTTTAGTACTGTCATACACCTGAAAATTAACGGGTACATTGTCATAAAGTGTTTGAAAATGCTCGTGAGTAATTTCCAAATTCTTTAAAACGCCTTCACGAATGGCAACCGAAGGTACAACAACTACAAACTTTTTGAAACCGTACAGTTTATTTAGTTCATATATGGTACGCAGGTAAACATACGTTTTCCCAGTGCCAGTTTCCATTTCTACCGAAAAGTGCATTCCGTCCAATTTAGCTGAAACATTTATTTCGTTATTGGCTTGTATGCCTTGCAGATTTTTAATAATCTGTTCTTCTGATAAAATCAAATTATTGCTTACGCCTTGAATAAAAGATTTTTGTTTTTCTTTTAAGTCAAAATTCATTATTGAATCTTCCAACGGTTGCCCTTCAAACAATCCTGTAATGGATTTTATAGCTTCTTGCTGATAATTGAGATTGGATTCAAACGTTAATTTCATTCTTTTACTTTTTCAATTAATGTTTCTACCCAATTATTAAATCTCGGACACTTTCTTAGAACTGTATCAACACCCGCTTCTTCAATTATCATTATTCCATCGTTTACTTTATTATAACCTCTGATTAACTGATTATTTTTCAGTCTTTTTGAAGGGGCTGTTTCTGGTTTGTCATTAATATCTTCAGGATTTGGATGTGCTTCCATTATTTTTTCTAACTCATTGAATTTTGCATCTTCATTTGAGTATAGTGATTTGATTGCATCTATTGAAGAAAAAACCAAGGCTTCAAACTCGTGAAGTTGAATGTATGGTAACAAATTTGGAAATGATTTTCCTTTTTCTGTTTCTAAATCTTCTACAATGGCTTTTTCCAAAAATGCCAGTCTATCTGCTTTGTTGACAATTGTCTTTGCATCTTCATACTTAGGAAAATCTTTAGGCAATGCATAAAAATCAATTAAAGTCGAAACCAATACATTGCTTTCATAAATACAGTTAATTAAATCTGTTTTTAGATGCTGGTATTTTGTCAATCCTCCTTTGGTGTGTTTTATTTTAAAACAATCCACACTTTGTAAACCTTTTGCGTATAAATAAGGACTTAATACTTTATCAATAAATTCTTTTTCAGTATCGCCCTCTACTACTATTATTAATCTTTTCATAGTGGCTGTCCTTTAATGATACTTTTTGTCCATAATTCTCCAATTGAATAATCTTCAATCCAATTGCCCAACTCTTTCTTGTTCAACCTTCTGAAAACCGACTGATTATCTTCCTTATCAACCGTAATAATTTCTTCGGCTTCAAAATTATTGAGTAGCGTTACAGATTGTGTAGAAACGATAATTTGACAATCTTTTGCGGCGGCAGATTTAATTAAGCCTGATAGTTTGTTTATGGCAGTTGGATGTAAACCTAATTCAGGTTCGTCAATAATAATAACCTTTGGTAGGTTGGGTTGCATTAATAAGGTAACTAATGCTATAAAGCGTAAACTACCATCAGATAAATGATTTGCATTAAAATATGTTTCTATATGCTCTTTTTCTGACCATTCTAAGAGAATTTTTTCTTCATCTAAAAATGCCGGAGATAAATTAAACCTATCAAAAAAAGGAACAACCGATTGTATAATTTTCTCTATTCTTTTAAAATTCAACGGGTGTTTCTCTTGCAAGTAATACAAATAAGCAGGCAGATTCCCACCATCCTCTTTCAAGCTTCTATTGTCATTTGTATTGGCTTTAGAGCGTAAAGGGGCTGAACTACTTGTATCGTGAAAATGGTAAATTTTGTAGCTTTCAAGCTGCTCTCTCAAATAAAAATCTCTACGTGTATTTGATTTTTTAATTGTACTTTCTTTTGTATTTGCAACCCAAAAAGATTTATTATTAGGTGCAGCAAAATAGATACTCTCTTCATTAGAAATGAAAAACGTATCCTCATCAGAAGGAACTAATTCAAAGGAATAAGCATTATTCCCAAAATCTAAATATCCCTTGATTTCATTAGTGTTTTTTCTTCCATAATAAAGTAAATTATCAACACCACTTTTCAATGAATATTGTTGAAGCCTCTGTTCGTAGATGTTGTTTACCAGCTTGAAAAAGGAAATGAAATTGGACTTACCAACCCCATTTGAACCTATCAATAGGTTTATTGGACTTAGTTTTAAATCCAATGTTTTGATAGACTTAAATCCTTCTATTTTTATATTTTGAAGCATATAAATTGTTTTTAATTATATAACTAACCTCCAAATAGACTTTGCCTCTTTGGCCAATTGCTTTTGTCTAGCAGAAATTTTATCTTCATTCCAATTTTCATAATGTTCTGAAATCGCTTGAGTTAGTTTACTATTGGATTTTTTGAATATTTCTACTTTATCCTGAAATGGCAAAGTACTGGCTGCATTGTTTATTTTTTTCTCCAGCAATGTAAGATTTGCCAATCTGTAAACAGACCGGTTGATTTCTTCATCATTAAAACCGCCCCAATATTCATCTGCACTCTCTGGTAAAATATGTTCAATTGTATAAATATCACTGTCCCAAGGAATATCATGCTGGTATTTATACATTTCAATTTTAGCATAAATATATTTTACGATTCTATGATTGCGTGTTGTACTTTTAAACTGTTTAGTGCTGAAATCTGAAAGGAAATTATCATCGTTTATATATATTTTTTCTAAATCTTTTGGAGTAAACAATTTATCCCGATTAATTTTTAAAGCTAAAGTATTATAAACTTCTTCTTGTTCATTTGGATTTAGACCTCCAATAATGTTATAACGAAATGAGATTATTACAGTAGCTTTTAACAATTTTAAAAACTCGACTTTGTCCAGGTTTTTGTATGCTGAAATTAACAATGAATTAGTTTGTTTTATTTGAAACATTTTCAATTCTGTAAGCGACTCTTTTACCTCTTTAAATTCATTCCAAAAGCTATCATTAGGTTCTGAAATAGCTATATACAAATCAACTGTTTCTAATAAATCTCTTAAGAGTGCAAATGTTTGTTCTTTTGTTTTGATCTCGTTTTTTATGGTTTTAAATAAATTCTTTTTACTCACGGTTTTGTGTGAACTATTCCAATAATAACGTAAATAATCTTCAAATTTTAAAGAACCTAATTTACCAATGATGCCACTCCACAATTTCTCCAATTCTTCAATCTCATTTTCATGAGGTTTGGTCTCATCTACAATCGAAAATAAATAGTTTTTCAATAAATCGGAAGACGATAATTGTACTCCTCTTGCATTCAAAGTTTCAAAAACTTTAAAGGCATTAAGCTGATCACTAACTTTAATAACCGTAAAGAACAACTTATCTACAATACCATCTATAAAAGCTGCTAATTCTAAGCCTGTTTTAAATTTCTTTTTTATTCTATCATAATACCAATTAAAACATTCTCTCATGTGTTTTTGTGAGGCATTGGTATTTCGAATGGGTAAATCTTTTAAAAGCACTATATAATTTCGATAGTAATCATCGCTGTTTCGATTTAATTTCAATTTATTATTAGTGATAAGCGTTACGGGGTCAATAGTTCCTATATAGCTGTTATGTAGCGTTTCTTTTCTTTTTTGATTGCTATCTTTTTCAATGTCATTTTTTATAAAATCATCCAAGCATTTGAGTACTACCAACACTATAATACTCAAAGTTGTTAATCGCTGTTGCCCATCAATAATTTGATAGTTTTTGTTGTCGGTTGTTTGAAGTACAAGATAGCCCATGTAATGTTCTGTTTCTTCTTCAGAAAGTAATTGGAATATATCTTGCCACAAATCGTCCCAATGCTCTGTTTCCCAAGTATAATCTCGTTGAAACTTTGGAATTTCATACTTAATGCCATTACCCATAATTTGGCGATAGGTCATACTTGATGTATCTATAATTCCTTTCATGCTCATATCGTTTTAAATTCAATCCCTGAATCTTTCATTTGCAGTACGGTATTTGTTTTCAACTGGTCGTTACCTTTAAAAAGTTTGTCTAATGCAATAACTTTGACAGGTTTTTCAGCAATTACAGCATCAATAATTTCTTGCGTTGCTTTTTCTAAAAGCAAAATCAATTCTGTACCGTTGATTTTATAAAAACTGTTTTTCTTTTCAATAGGGCTGTTCAAGTCTTTGCCACTTTTCAGCAAAAGTTCATACACCATATTTTCAATGGTAGCAGATTCAGAAACAGGGTCAACAAACAATTTCATTTGCTCGGCAAGTGCTTTAGCATCTTTGCCCTCAATTTGTTGCCATTGTTTGAAATTACTATCTTCTAATTTTAATACTTTGAAACCTAAATCTTGATTCTTTAATTGCTCAATTTTAGTTTTGAGGTTTTCAATTTCAACTTTGGTTTCTTCTGTTGGTAATTCACCTTGAAGTTTTTTAATTTCAGTTTCAATATTTTTAATATCAGCTATGATTTCTTCTTGAATTTTTTTACCTGCCCTGCGAATGCGTTCTTTGCTAATTTCAGCAATGGTTTTATAACCTGCTTTGTAAGCTTTGGAATCAACATCTGTTATTTCAGGTAGTTGAACTAAAATAAATTTTGTCGAAAAATTTTGTTCTAATGAATATTCTAAAACTGCCTCAGCTGTTGAACCTGAACCCGCAAAAAAATCAAATACAATATCGTTTTCTCTTATAACCAAATTGATTAGTCTTTTAATTATTGAATAATCCTTTGGAAAATCAAAGATTTTTTCTCCCATTAAATTTTTTAACAAACCGCTAGCAGCTCTTCTGTCTTTATAAAAAACGCTACTTGGGGCTTGATATTCATTTTCTTTTAAGTAAACTTTTCCGTTGGGAACAGTTGTCTCATCAATTCCAAAATGAACTCTATTATTCTTTATTTCTTCGTTCATTCTAACTTCTTCCCATCTCCATCCACGGGAAGGAATTGCAACCTCTTTATTAGTTATAGGATGAATTACTTTGTATCTAGGTCGATTTTTTCTACCATCATCTGGTCCTGATAAATCACTTGGAAAATATACTCCATTTTTATCTGCAAATCTATAATGCTTGTGTTTTTTAGCTGGATTGTCCTCTTTTAAAGAGTTAAACCAAGCATTTAATTCTTGACTAACTTTTTCAAAGTCTAAATTGTGTTTAATTTTTAAATTTTCATATTCCCTATAAATGGAATCTATTCCTTCTTTCCTTTCTCTCCATAGGGTTTCATCAGAGAAGTCAATATTAATTTTTGAATACACTAAAATATACTCGTGACCAACACTGACCTTTTTTGAATCATTTTTTCTACCTCCATCCCAAATAAATTGAGACACAAAATTCTCCTCTCCAAAAACCTCATTCATCAAAAGCCTTAAATTATGCACTTCGTTATCATCAATGGAAATGAAAATTACTCCATCATGCTTCAATAAGTTTTTAGCTAGATACAAACGTGGCATCATCATATTAAGCCAATTGCTGTGGTATTGTCCGTTTTCTTTGCTGTTTTTTTTAAACATGCCGTCTTTGGTCATATAGCCATCTTCGTCTTTGTCGCCTACACGTTTTTCATAATCGGCTTTACTTTCGCTAAACTTGTCGGGGTAAATAAAAGAGTCGTTGCCTGTGTTATATGGTGGGTCTATGTAAATCATTTTCACTTTTCCAAAGTAACTTTTTTGTAGCACTTTCAGGACTTCCAAGTTTTCGCCCTCAATAAATATATTTTCAGTTTCGTCAAAGTTTACGCTTTCGTCTTTGGCTGGAAAAAGCGTTTTTGTTGTTGGTGTTTGCAATACTTTAAAAGCATCACTTTTTCCTGCCCAGTTCAATACATAGCGTTCGTTGGCAAAGTTTATATCTTCTCCAAGCGTTGCTTTTAGCTTTTCCCAATCTATTTTTCCCTCGCTAAATGCTTCGGGTAATACTTGTCGCAATGCGTTTATTTTTTCTTGTTCTGGTGTAAGACTTGTTCCGTCCATATTTTAGTGTACTTTTCTTTCAATTAATAATTCTTTGACTTCAATATCAAGGATTTCAGCAATCTTGTATAGGTCTTCTAGACTTGGTTGTCGTCTATTTTGAGCGTAAGAGTTCACCATATTGTAGCTCTTGCCCAATTGCTCAGCCAACCATTTCTGTTTAATTCCCTTCTGGTCTAAAACGTCTTTTATTCGGTTCATTCTTGAACTTGATTTATATTCCACAAAAATAAGAATAATTATTTAATATCTCACATAATGAGCATTTAAATCATCATTACGTTATGGGTGCGTTGGGAAGAAGAAGGCTCTTTTGGCTTTGCGAAGCGTTGGCTTTTGTGTCGGGCAAAGCCAAATGTGCCTGAATGTGCGGAGGGGTTCCTTATTGCTTGTCTTTATGCAGCAAAAATTTCTGTGATATTCTGTCGTATGTTTCTGTCTTTGTCGGGTAACGCAGGCGGATTACTCCGCCCTTGTCCCCTAAGAACCGTACTTGATAGTTTCCCATCATACGGCTCAAGC
>JAFGAK010000162.1 GCA_016933745.1 Bacteroidales bacterium | reverse complement strand
GTTTTTCGCATCGTATTCTTTGTCTTTTTAATTGTGTTGAAACCATTTCAATCCGAGGCACAAGTGACAAGAATAATGGGTGTTGTGCTAGATAACGCTACGCAAAAACCAGTGCCATTTGCCAATGTATTCTTTCAAAATACAACTCGTGGTGTTTCTGCAGATTTTGATGGTGCCTTTTCCATCGATATTCAAACAACTTCGGATACACTCATTGCTTCGGCTTTAGGATATAAAAAAAGAAGTATCGCAATTAAAAGAGGTGTTTTTCAGGAAGTTATTTTTCGTTTAGAACCCGTTTCTTTCAGTCTAGGTGAGGTAGAAGTTTTTGCAGAAATTGATCCGGCAGTCATAATTTTTAATAAAACAATCGAACACAAAGCAGAAAATAATCCTAAGGAATTCGATTTTCTGGATTATCGTCTTTATAATAAAATTGAAGTCGATGCCAACAATGTGAATGAGCAGTTTCAGAAAAACAGATTATTAAATAAATTTCAGTTTGTTTTTCAATACATGGATACTTCAACGATAAACGGAAAAGCGTATTTGCCGGTTTTTATATCCGAATCAGTGAGTAGAGTTTACAAAAAATCAAATCCAAAAGGCAATCGAGAGATTATCCAAGCAACGCAAATATCCGGAGTCGAAAATCAGAGTTTAAGTCAGTATATGGGTGGTCTTTACCAAGAAGTTAATGTGTATGATAATTACATTCAGGTTTTCGAGAAAAACTTTGTGAGTCCAATCTCTGATAATGGAAGAAATACGTATGATTATGTATTAATTGATACCGTAGAACTTAATAATAAGCAGAATTTTCATTTGATGTTTAAACCCAAAAGAAAGCAAGAATTAACTTTTGTTGGCGAACTTTGGATTCATGACAGCACTTTTGCCGTAACGCGGGTTGATATGAAAGCGGCAGTTGATGCGAATATCAATTTTGTGAATGCAATTGCACTAAGTTTAGAATACGATTTTGTAAACAAGCAGAATTGGGTGCTTTCAAAAGATAAAATCACGCTCGATTTAAACGTCGTAGAAAATTCCAAGAAAGTTCCGGGATTCTTTGCTACACGGAGCAGCTATTATACGGATTTCCATTTTGATGTTGCGCCTGCCGATAGTATTTTTTTAAATCCTGTGAGTGTTTTATTGTCAAAATCGGCAGCGCAAAAAACAAAAGAATATTGGAATGAGAATCGAAATATTCCGCTTAGTAGAAATGAAAAAGGCATTTATCAAATGGTCGATTCGATCCAAAATATTCCTTTGTTTAAAAATTACATCGATGCAGTTTATATGCTTACAAGCGGCTATTTAATTTGGAATAAATTGGAGCTTGGCCCAACTTTTAAAACCATTAGTTCCAATACAACCGAAGGAATGCGCTTTCGTTTTGGAGGACGAACAAGTAATTCGTTTTCGAAACGCTTGATGCTCGAAGGATTTCTAGCATATGGTTTAGATGATCAGCAACTGAAAGGTGGTGCCGGATTCGTGTACATGTTTAATAAAAATCCATATCGAAAATTTAGTGCAAATTACACCTATGATTTAGAACAACTCGGACAAACCAATGTCATTCTTTCGAATGATAACTTTTTAACTTCAATTTTACGACGAAGCCCGAATGACAAACAATCCTTAGTCGAAGAATTCAAGATAAAATACCAACATGAATGGTTTAGCGGAGTCAGTGCGACATTCAGTTTTAATAATCGAAAAATGTTCCCTGTAGGCGGATTGAGTTTTGAAGTCTGGGACGGAGCTACTTTTCAAACATTAAAAAGTATAAAAACGACTGAGCTCGGGTTTTCTTTTCGTTTAGCTATTCAGGAAAAATACCTCATGGGTGAATTTGAACGTATTAATCTTGGTACAAAATATCCTGTTTTGCAATTGGATGCTTTTTATGGTCTTCCTCATTTTTTCGAACGCAATCAAGAATATTTCCGACTGAATTTACAGTTAAAACATTGGTTTAATGTTTATAGTATCGGTTGGAGTAAATATACCATCGAAGCTGGAAAAGTTTGGGGAACAGTTCCGTATCCTTTGTTGCCAATAGCGCCTGGAAATCAAACTCTCATTTTTGATGCTTACGTTTTTAATTTGATGAATTATTATGAGTTTATCAACGACGAATACATAAGTGCTTTTTACACGCATCATTTCGATGGATTATTTTTTAATCATATTCCCTTATTGAGAAAATTAAATTGGCGCGAAGTGATTACTGCAAAGGGAATTATGGGCAATCTTTCGGAAAAAAACGCGAATTATTCGGTGTTTCCACCTTATTCCAAATCACTAACAAAACCCTATTATGAAGTGGGCGTAGGTATCGAAAATATCTTTAAAATCGTGCGCGTTGACTTTGTTTGGCGATTGAATCATTTGGAAGACCCGAATGCACAAAGATTTGGCGTTCTCGGTTCTTTACAGTTTAATTTCTAATACAATCCAATACTTGTTCAGAATCCCATCAATCCCTACTTTCTAGTTCAATTACTTTCTGTTTTCCAAAACCATAAACAGCTGCTGCAGCTATCATAATGGTAACTCCACTTCCTATAGGTGCGCCACCACCCACATCCCCTACTATTCCGCCACCTTCTTGATCTTCTGGGCTTGGTGGTGCTTGAGCAAAACTGATGTTTACCCAAAAAAGAAGGAAAAATAATCCGATAATTTTATATGCTTTTTTCATGATGTTTTTTTATTAGTTAAGAATTATTTTTTGAACTTGAGATTCTTTTTCTGTGGTTAAAATCACTGTGTAAATACCATTGGCAAGTGATAGATCTAGAGCAAAGTCGTGCGATTGATTGAGATCGTTTTGATAAACTACTTTTCCGGTCATATCTATCATCTGCACCGAAGCATTGCTTAGTTGTGTATTTGATTTGATGTAAAGTGTTTTTTGGAAAGCGAAGATGCTTGCCAATTCTGCTTTTGTATCTTCAATTCCTGTGGTGCTCAAATTGAATTTAAATCGTTTTTCGCTATCATTAGAATTCCAAACAAAGGAGTAGGCTCCACTTTGTAAATTATGAAAAATGTTTTCTTTGGTATCTTCCAGAAAGGCTCCAAGAAGTCCATTCATTTCTTTTAAAGCAATTTCATAGACGCCGTTTATATCGTTTGTAAAACCTAATTGTATAGTGCTTTCTTCGGGGCGTACATCGATAGAGAATTTGGTGTCGCCAGAAAAAGAATAAAGTTGGGCGATTCCGGAAGTGCTGGAAGCTAGTTTATAGGCATCGCGCTGCAATTCGAAATTAGCAGAAGCATGTTCATCAAAAACCAGACAAAGTTCATCTGAATAAGAGCCATTGGAAGCATAAAGGATCAATCCATTTTGAATAGATTTGGCTTCTTTGTAGAAGGAAGAGGCTCCAGAATGTGTCTTGTTATCGTTCGTTAGACTGAATGTACCAGAACTATTAGTAACAATAAAGAAACCTTGCATAGGAGGGATGTATTGGGTTGCTCCATTTACACTAGAACCATCATTCCACGTGGCATATTGTGTCCCGTCCCATAAATAAACAGCTCCATAGGTATTATCTAAGTCGGCCCAATCAATTGCCGAAGGGTAGGGGTTTCCCACCAGGTTTGCTCCCTTATAGCCTGTACCATTTTCGGTGTAACAGATGGCTATATTTTGATTTCCTGTGTTTGGCATTCCTGAAAAAGAATAGTTTCCTTCAGAATTTTTCACTTTCAGGTTGTAACCTTTTACAGGAATTAATACTGTTTCGGGATCGTTTATGTTTGTCCAGCTTGCTGTTTGTTCATTCCAAGGTATTAAATAATCGCCAATGAACGTGTTTGCCGTAGAAACGGCATTTGGTACAGAAATTAAATGCCATTGATTGTCCTTATCAACAGATTTCTGCACAGAGATCGTTCCGTTGTTGGTGATGGTTCCGTTAGTGATTAACGAGCTGCCGGATTGGATATTAAAGCTTCCCTGATTGTACAGAGTGCTATTCACAGTAAGATAAGAACCTGATGGCAAAGTAAGCGAAGCATCGTCCATGATGGTCAGGTGAGCCGTTTGCACCAGATTGGAGGCACTCAGGCTCGTCAACGTAAAATCACCATTGTCCACCACCCAGTAGCTGCCAGTCTCGCTCACGATGTATGCACCATCGTTGAATATGCCCTGCGCAAAGGAGCTAATCCCCCATGCCATTAGAAGTATAGTTGTGATTATCTTTTTCATGGCTTCTATTTTTTATATTGAATTAATTTCTTTATTTCATCCAGCTCCTTTTTCAGCGCGTCTATCTCGGTCTGCTGCTCCTGGATCACTTTAACCATTTCGGGAATAAGGAATTTTGTATCAATTGCCTGATAGATTGGTTTTCC
>JAFGAK010000161.1 GCA_016933745.1 Bacteroidales bacterium | reverse complement strand
TAAATCTGTTTTAAATGGTGTTGAAGTGTATTTTATCTCGAGGCACGGACTAAAGCACGAAATTTCTCCAACTCATGTTAATAACCGTGCAAATATTTGGGCTTTAAAAAGCTTGGGGTGTAGTCAAATTATTGCAACTACTGCCGTCGGAAGTCTTCGTGAAGAAATTAAACCAGGTCATTTAATTTTCCCCAACCAGTTCATCGATTTTACTCGTTTTCGGAAAAATACTTTCTTCGAAGATTTTGCAAATGGAGAAGTGAAACATGTAGCAATGGCAGATCCGTTTGACAAAAACATTTCTCGTCAATTAAGTTTAATTGCTACAGAATTAGGAATCGAAAATCACAATGGAGGAACCGTAATTACGATAGAAGGTCCACGATTTTCAACACGTGCCGAAAGTCATATGTTTCGTTCTTGGGGAGCCGATTTAATCAATATGAGCACTGCTCCGGAAGCTGCACTTGCCAGTGAATTAGAAATTCCTTATGCTGCTATCGCGATGAGCACCGATTATGACAGTTGGAAAACAGATACTGAAGCAGTGAGTATGGATGCCGTTTTCAAAGTGTTTAAAGCAAATGCGGAGAAAGTTGTTCTGCTTCTCAAAAGCTACTTTGCTTCTTTTGAAAAATAAAATACTTGAGCTAAAATAAATTCGAACGAATAAAAAAAGCCTACTTATTCATCATAAGTAGGCTTTTCTGATTATTCAGCCCTTTTACTTGGCGTATTTAAAGCTCTTTCCTGGAAATCTTGCAGATGAACCAAGAATCTCTTCAATACGTAATAATTGATTGTATTTTGCAATCCTATCTGAGCGACTAGCAGAGCCGGTTTTGATTTGTCCTGTATTCAATGCAACAGCTAAATCAGCAATGGTTGTATCTTCAGTCTCGCCTGAACGGTGACTCATAACTGCAGTATACGAATTATCTTTTGCCATGCTTACTGCGTTGATAGTTTCCGTTAAAGTTCCAATTTGATTGACTTTAATTAAAATAGAATTGGCAGTTTGTTCTGCAATTCCTTTAGCCAAACGTTGTGTATTAGTTACAAATAAATCGTCCCCAACCAATTGAATGCGTTTTCCCATTCGATCTGTCATTAACTTCCAGCCAGACCAATCGTCTTCTGCCATGCCATCCTCGATCGAAATAATTGGATATTTCTTCGTCCAATTATCCCAAAAATCAACCATTTCTGCCGGAGATAACTTATCGCCAGTCGACCATTTTAGATGGTATTTATTTTCTTCAGGAAGATAATATTCCGAAGAAGCTGGATCTAAAGCCATGTAAATATCTTCACCTGGGCGATATCCGGCTTGCTCAATCGCTTGTAAAATAACTTTTACAGCCTCTTCGTTCGAAGCCAAATTTGGAGCAAAACCACCTTCATCACCTACATTAGTAGAATGACCCATTTTTTTAAGTACTGATTTTAAGTTGTGAAATACTTCAGCACCCATGCGTAGAGCTTGAGAAAAGCTTTCGGCTCCAACTGGCATAATCATAAATTCTTGGAAATCGATACTATTATCAGCATGAGAACCACCATTGATGATATTCATCATTGGAATAGGCAAAGTATTGGCATTTACACCTCCCACATAGCGATATAAATATTGTCCTGTTTCTTGTGCTGCAGCATTCGCAACAGCTAAAGAAACACCTAAAATTGCATTTGCACCTAATTTTGCTTTGTTTGGTGTTCCGTCAAGTTCAATCATTGCAGTATCAATTTCTACTTGATCGGTAACATAAAAGCCTTTTAACTCATCATTTAAAACAGTATTTACATTTTGTACTGCTTTGAGCACGCCTTTACCTAGATAACGTGATTTATCACCATCGCGTAGTTCCACAGCTTCGTGAACTCCAGTTGAAGCACCTGATGGAACAGCTGCTCTACCAATGATTCCACTACTTGTAAAAACTTCAACTTCGATGGTAGGATTTCCTCTTGAATCGAGAATTTCCCGGGCATGAATATTTGTTATTGCACCCATTTTATTAAATTTTATTTGATTATTAATATTAAATATAGTTCAAGCGATAAAGTTACGAAACTTTATAAAAAAAGGGATGTACAAAATGCACATCCCTTCATCTTTTTTGCAAAAAGTATTATTTTGTTTCTTCCGAAGTTTCTTCCGAAGCATTTTCAGTTTCATTTTCTGCTTTTACTTCTTCAACAACTTCTTCTTTAACTTCAACAACCTCTTCTTTTACTTCAGCAACTTTTTCAACAGCTGGTGCTGCAGGGGTAGCTTCTTTTTTACCACCACGGCGACTACGACGAGTAGTTTTGCTTGCAGCAGCACTTTCCGCTTTTTGACCTAACATGTGCTCATTGAAATCAACTAGTTCAATCATACACATTTCGGCGTTATCTCCTAAACGAGTTCCCAACTTGATGATACGAGTGTATCCACCTGGACGGTTACCCACTTTTTCTGAAATTGCACCAAAAAGTTCAGCAGTAGCTTCTTTGCTTTGCAAATAGCTAAATACCATCCGACGTTGGTGTGTTGAATCTGTTTTTGCTTTTGTTACTAATGGCTCAAAAAATACGCGTAATGCTTTTGCTTTGGCCAGTGTGGTTTTAATTCTTTTATGTAGAATCAAGGAAGTTGCCATGTTTGAAAGCATCGCTTTTCTGTGAGAGGCATTTCTTCCTAAGTGATTAAATTTCTTACCGTGTCTCATTGTATTAGTCCTTATCTAATTTATATTTAGAGATATTCATACCGAACTCTAGGTTTTTGGCTTTCACAAGGTCTTCCAATTCGGTCAACGATTTTCTACCAAAGTTTCTGAACTTTAATAAATCGTTTTTATTAAATGCAACCAGTTCTCCTAAGGTTTCAACATCAGCCGCTTTCAAACAATTTAAGGCACGAACAGATAAGTCCATATCAATTAATTTTGTTTTCAACAATTGACGTACATGCAAGGTATTTTCATCAAATTCTTCAGAAACAGATTTCTCTTCGGTTTCGAGCGATATTTTCTCATCGGAAAATAACATAAAATGATGAATTAAAATTTTTGCAGCTTCTTGCAAAGCATCTTTTGGGGAAATAGAACCGTCTGTTTCTAATTCGATAACCAATTTTTCATAATCGGTTTTTTGCTCAACACGATAATTTTCCATGTGATAATTCACATTCTTAATTGGTGTGTGGATAGCATCGATAGCGATGGTTCCAATTGGGTTATTTTCATTTTTGTTTTCTTCAGCAGGAACATATCCTCTACCTTTTTCAATGGTAAGTTCAACGTTCATTTTTACTGAAGTTTCCATGTTACAAATAACTACTTCTGGGTTTAACACCTGAAAAATAGATAGATATTTATTGATATCTCCACCTTTAAATTGTTCTTGACCGCCGATAACAACATTTACTTTTTCGCTTGTTTCGGTTTCGATTTGTTGTTTAAATCGAATTTTCTTCAAAGCTAAAATGATATCGGTTACATCTTCTACCACACCTTCGATAGAAGAAAACTCGTGATCAACACCTTCAATACGAATGTTGGTGATTGCAAAACCTTCTAAAGATGATAATAAAATTCTTCTTAGCGCATTACCGATAGTGATTCCGAATCCGGGCTCAAGAGGTCTAAATTCAAATTTTCCTTTGAATTCATCAGCTTGAATCATAATCACTTTATCAGGTTTTTGGAATGCTAGAATAGCCATATAACGTTCCTCTCTTCTTCGTTTAAAATTTCTTTACTTATTATTTCGAATAAAGCTCAACAATCAATTGCTCGTTGATTTTTTCGGGGATATCGGCGCGTTCAGGATAGCTGATAAATTTACCTGTAAAGGTGGCAGCATCCCATTCAAGCCATGGGTAATTCATTCGCGAAGCGAGAGAATCAGTAACTACTTCTAAAGATTTTGATCGTTCTCTTACACTTACCACGTCACCGGGGCGAATGCTGTAGGAAGGAATGTTTACCAAATCACCATTAACGGTAATGTGGCGATGAGAAACTAATTGACGAGCAGCAGCACGTGTAGGAGCAATTCCTAAACGAAATACCGTATTGTCTAAACGAGCTTCGATCAGTTGAAGTAAGACTTCACCTGTAATACCAGATTTACTGGCTGCTCTTTTAAATAAGTTTCTAAATTGTTTTTCCAAAATACCATAGGTATACTTGGCTTTTTGTTTTTCTTTTAATTGGATGCCGTATTCAGAGACTTTGCCTCTTTTACGACTATTTCCATGCTGTCCGGGAGGATAATTTTTCTTCTCATAGGACTTGTCAGGGCCAAAAATCGGATCGTTGAACCTGCGTGCAATTTTGGTCATTGGACCAATGTATCTTGCCATATTAATTACTTTTTAATGTTCAGCTAAAAAATTATCAGTAAAGCTGAACAAATTTAACAATTTGTTTTTTTTCAAAAAACTAGACTCTTCTTCTCTTAGGTGGTCGACAACCATTGTGTGGCAATGGTGTTACATCTTTAATTTCAGTTACTTCGATACCAGAAGTGTGAATGGTACGAATAGCACTATCGCGTCCTGCGCCTGGGCCTTTCACATACACTTTTACTTTTCTTAAACCGAGATCGAAAGCTACTTTTGAACAATCTGTTGCAGCAAGCTGAGCAGCATAAGGAGTATTTTTCTTACTTCCTCTAAAACCCATTTTACCAGCAGAAGCCCAAGAGATAACTTGACCATTATTATTGGTTAAAGAAATAATAATGTTGTTGAAAGAAGCATTAATAAAAGCTTTTCCAGTAGGCTCAATTTTTACTACCCGCTTTTTAGTAACCTTTTTTGTTTTCTTTGCCATAATTTAACTATTACTAATCATTTAAGATTTTCTAAAGTTTACTGTTTATTTAGTAACTTTTTTCTTACCTGCAACTGTCTTCTTGCGTCCTTTACGTGTTCTTGCATTATTTTTAGTTGACTGACCTCTTAAAGGTAATCCACTACGATGACGAATTCCACGGTAACATCCAATGTCCATCAAGCGTTTGATATTCATTTGGGTTTCCGAACGAAGTTCACCTTCTACACGGTAATTAGAACCAATAATAGTACGAATTGTTTGCTGCTCATCGTCGCTCCAATTCTCTACTTTTTTCGACCAATCTACATTGGCTTCTGTAAGAATTTGTTGCGCTCTACTTCTACCAATTCCGTAAATGTAGGTAAGCCCAATCTCTCCTCTTTTTTGTTTCGGTAAATCAATACCTGCAATCCTAGCCATATAATCTAATATTATAAGTTAACTATCCTTGACGTTGTTTAAACTTAGGATTCTTTTTATTTATTACGTATAATCTTCCTTTTCTGCGTACAATTTTACAGTCGGCAGTTCTCTTTTTAACTGATGCTCTTATTTTCATCGTTTCTTTATTTATATCTAAACGTTATTCTTCCTTTTGATAAGTCATATGGCGACATTTCTACTTTTACTCGATCTCCTGGTAAAATTTTTATGTAATGCATTCTCATTTTACCTGAAATATGAGCTGTAATTTGATGACCATTGCCAAATTCAACACGGAACATTGCATTGCCTAAACTTTCAATTACAGTACCATCTTGTTCTATTGACATTTGTTTTGCCATATTTCTTATTTTATTGTTTTTTTAGTACTTCTTCAATATAACTAAATGTGGATAAAACCTCAGCTTTTCCGTGGCGGATGGCAATATCGTGTTCAAAATGTGCCGCTGGTAATCCATCTATTGTTCGGATTGTCCAACCATCTGCATCTTGTTTAATATTGTAATCGCCAAGAGTTACCATTGGTTCAATTGCTATCACCATTCCTTCTCTTAATTTGGCTCCCGTTCCGCGGCGGCCAAAATTAGGAACTTCTGGTTTCTCATGCAAGTTTTTTCCGACTCCATGACCAACTAAATCGCGAACGATTCCGTAGCCAAATTTTTCGCAATAAGATTGCACTGCGTATCCAATATCTCCTACTCTTTTTCCAGCTACAGCTTGTTCAATTCCAAGGTATAAGGAGTCTTTTGTTCTTTGCAATAGCAATCGAACTTCTTCCCTCACATTACCCACTGCGAATGTATATGCTGAATCTCCGTAAAAACCATTTTTTAAGGTTCCACAATCAATAGAAACAACATCTCCATCCTGAATCAAACGATCTCCTGGTATACCATGCACAACTTCGTCGTTAATCGAAATACATAAGGTTGCAGGAAATCCACCATATCCTTTAAAACCCGGAACTGCACCGTTATCACGAATAAACGTTTCCGCTAATTCGTCAAGCGTTTTTGTACTAACACCTGGTTTTAAAATCTTGGCAACTTCAGCCAATGTTTTACCAACAAGTAAAGAACTTTCTCTTAATAGTTCAATTTCTTCTTCGGTCTTATATTGTATCGAATCTCGTTCCATGTAATAATTACATTCCTGAACTTGAACGACCTTTAATTCTACCTGACTTTGTTAATCCATCATAATGACGCATTAACAAATGACTTTCCACTTGTTGAAGTGTATCCAAAACAACACCAACTAAAATCAACAACGAAGTTCCGCCATAGAAATTAGCAAATGTTTGATTTACACCAATGAGCGAAACAAATGCAGGCATAATTGCTACAAGAGCTAAGAATATTGAACCTGGTAAAGTAATTTTCGACATCACATCATCCAAGAATTCAGCCGTTTTCTTTCCGGGTTTAACACCGGGAATAAAACCACCATTCTTTTTCATATCTTCAGCCATCTGATTCGGATTAATCGTAACTGCTGTATAGAAATAAGTAAAGATAATGATCATAATAGCAAATACGAGGTTATACCATGGTCCATTAATATTGGAAAATGTAGATGCAAATCCAGACATTGTTTCTGATTCAGCAAATCCGGCTAAAGTAATTGGCAAGAACATAATTGCTTGCGCAAAAATAATTGGCATAACACCAGCTGCGTTTACTTTTAACGGAATGTACTGACGAACTCCACCGTACTGTTTGTTTCCTACAATTCGTTTAGCATATTGAACAGGGACTCTTCTTGTACCTTGTACTAACAGAATAGTTAATAAGATAACTAGCACCAAGAAAGCTATCTCAAGAATAAATATTACTAATCCACCACCTTGTTCCTCCATACGAGAAACAAATTCTCCAAATAATGCAAATGGTAAACGAGCAATGATACCGATCATAATGATCAATGAAATTCCGTTTCCAATTCCTTTGTCAGTGATTTTTTCTCCAAGCCACATGACAAACATGGTGCCTGCAACCAAAATAATTACTGACGATACCCAGAAAAATGTAGTTGGAGACGTAATGTTAGGATCGAATGGGCTAATCGCTTCTGGAGGAAGTTGATTAATGAGGTTAGCGATATAACTTGGTGCCTGAAAACCAGTAATTGCAACCGTTAAATAACGCGTAATCTGATTAATTTTATTTCTTCCACTTTCTCCCTCTTTTTGTAATTTTTGAAAATAAGGAATGGCCATTCCCAACAATTGAATAACAATTGACGCAGAAATATAAGGCATAATTCCCAAAGCAAAAATTGACGCATTAGAGAAAGCACCTCCGGAGAACATGTTTAGCAAACCTAATAAACCACCACTAGTTTGGTTTTTAAGATTTGCTAATTCACTAGGATCTACACCCGGAAGAACAATATACGAACCTAAACGATAAATAAGAATAATACCGATAGTATAGAGTATTCTTGTTCTAAGTTCCTCTATCTTAAAGATATTTCTAATAGTCTCGATTAATTTTTTCATGGATATTAGTTTTGAATAGTGTTGGCAGTACCGCCTTGATCTTCAATAGCTTTTTGAGCTGTTTTTGTATAGGCATGAGCAGTAACTTCAATTTTAGCAGTTAATGTTCCTCTTCCTAATATTTTAATTCTATCGTTTTTACTTACTAATCCATTTTCAATAAGAACTTCCTGAGTAAACGATGTAATTCCTTTTTCTTCGGAATATTTCTGTAATGTGTCGAGGTTGATACCTTGATACTCTACGCGATTGATATTTTTAAATCCGAATTTAGGAACTCGACGGTACAAAGGCATTTGACCACCTTCGAAACCGGCTTTGCGTTTATATCCTGAACGAGATTTGGCACCTTTGTGTCCACGAGTTGAAGTTCCACCACGAGTCGATCCTTCTCCACGTCCAATTCTCTTTCTATCTTTTGTTGAACCTTCAGCAGGTTTTAAATTACTTAAATCCATTATTTATGATTTTAGATTTCTTCTACTAAAAGCAAATGCTTCACTTTATTGATCATTCCCTCTACTTGAGGAGTTAGAACTACTTCTTTAACTTGGTTGATTTTGCTCAGTCCAAGTGCTTCCATAGTTCTCTTCTGACGTTCAGGGCGACCGATAATGCTTCGCACCTGAGTTATTTTAGCTTTCTTATGTTCCATAGCACTTGTGATATATTATCCGTTAAATACTGTGTTCAAATCTACATTACGTAATTGTGCAATTGTTTTTGCATCGCGTAATTGACTTAAAGCTTCAATAGTAGCTTTAACTACGGAGTGAGGATTGGAAGATCCTTTGGATTTTGCCAATACATCCTTCACCCCAACACTTTCTAAAACAGCACGCATCGCACCACCAGCAATAACTCCTGTACCAGGGGTTGCAGGCTTAATAAATACACGAGCTCCACTGTATTTAGCAGATTGTTCATGAGGCAAAGTACCGTTTAATACGGGAACTTTGATTAAGTTTTTCTTAGCATCATCAATTCCTTTAGCGATCGCAGCTGTAACTTCATTTGCTTTACCTAAACCATGACCAACTACTCCATTTTCATTTCCAACGACAACAACGGCGGAGAAACTAAAAGTTCTACCTCCTTTTGTAACTTTCGTTACACGTTGAATGCTCACCACTTTATCTTTAAATTCGATTTCGCTGGATTTAACTCTTTTTACATTCGCGTTTGCCATAATTTACTACAATTTAAGGCCGCCTTCTCTGGCAGCGTCAGCTAATGATTTAATTCTACCATGGTATAAATAGCCGTTTCTATCAAAAACTACTTCTTCAATACCAGCTTCTTTTGCTTTGCTAGCAATTAATTTACCAACGAGAGCAGCTTGCTCAACCTTAGTGACTTTTTGCTTTAAAATTTCTTCTTCGCGAGAAGAAGCGGAAACAAGCGTGTGTCCGTTTTTATCGTCGACCAACTGAACATAAATCTGTTTGTTTGATCTAAAAACGGTCATTCTAGGACGATCAGCTACTCCATTCACTTTCTTTCTGATCCGCCTTTTGATTTTAAGTCTCCGATACTCTTTTCTGTTCTTTACTTTCATTTCTAAAGACATTCATAATCCTGGCTAAACACCAGGCGAGATTAATACTTATTTTGAAGCTGTTTTTCCAGCTTTCTTTCTTAACACTTCACCTTTAAATCTGATACCTTTTCCTTTGTAAGGCTCAGGTTTACGTAGGCTTCTGATTTTTGCGGCTACTTGTCCAAGCAATTGCTTGTCGTAACTACGCATAGTAAGTGTTGGATTTTTTCCTCTTTCTGTTACAGCTTCAGCAGTAACTTCGGGTGGTAAACTAAATAAAATATAATGCGAATATCCAAGTGCCATGTCTAACACATTTCCTTGAACTTCTACTTTATATCCTACACCAACAAATTCTTGAACTGTAGTAAATCCTTCAGAAACACCAATTACCATGTTATTGATAAGTGAACGTGTTAGACCATGCTTAGAGCGAACATCTTTTGTTTCGCTTGTGCGGCCAACATTTAATTCGCTACCTTCAATAGTAACTGTGATATTTGGATCTACTTGTTGTTGCAATTGTCCTAATTTTCCTTTTACGGTAACCAAATTGGCATCGTTAACCTGAACAGTAACGCCCGCAGGAATGGTAATCGCTAATTTTCCGATTCTTGACATTTCGTTTTCTCCTAAATTAACTTACGTAACACAATACTTCTCCGCCAATATTCAGCTTACGAGCCTCTTTATCAGTCATAACGCCTTGTGAAGTGGAAATAACAGCTATACCAAGACCGTTTAATACACGTGGTAATTCTTTACTGTTTACATACTTTCTTAAACCAGGCTTACTTACTCTAACAATTTTCTTAATAGCATTTACTTTGCTAACAGGATGATATTTAAGAGCAATTTTAATGGTGCTTTCAATCGTTCCTTCATTTTCAACTTTGTATTGAAGAACGTATCCTTTTTCAAACAATATTTTAGTAATAGCCAATTTTACACTGGAAGTAGG
>JAFGAK010000007.1 GCA_016933745.1 Bacteroidales bacterium | reverse complement strand
GTAGTTGTGCTCGACCAAAGATTGTAATATTCACTTAAATTACCTCTTCGCCACACCATCAGATTGGCATACTTGGCTTTGGTAGGAGGATAATAGCGAAATCCACCTTTGGTGAGTTCGGTGATTTTACCTGATTTAAAATCTAATTGATACGAAGCGGCTTCTTTGCTTGTTTTGTCTTGCGCTCTTAAAAATAAAGGCGCTTTGGTATCTATCCATTCCGCTTCCTCGTCTAATTCTAAAAAGCGAAGTTCCGTATTGTTTTTCCGACCAAATCCTTGAGTTAAATTTTTAGCGTTTTCTTTCCCTGTTGGATCGGCAAGCCATAAATCAAATTTATCATAAAAAATGATGTTTTTGTCGTCGGCTGTCCAGCCTGCAATACCGTAATCGCTCGGATCTTGTGGATAGTCATGGCTTTCGTCGTAAAGAGGAAAATCCATTCCGCGATTTAACAAAACAGTAGAACCACCGGCAATCGGTTTTGCATACCAGCAGCTGTCCTCGTTGGCGTACCAATACACATATTTGCCGTTAGGAGATAGGCCAAACTGCGACTGAATTTCTTGAAGAAGAATCGTTTTTTTGCCGCTCTGTACATCCACAGCAAAAACATCGCGGTAGCCGGGACTTTCCCAAGAAGAACGTTTTCGATAGGCGCGATTATCGCTACCTAAAGCTATATCGGAATTTCCTTTTAACATCGGGCGAACATCTTCCATTTCTTCCGTAGCCAACTGAATTAGTTTATTTGATTTGAGATGAAAAACGCTCAAATAAGTTCTGGAAAGTTCTCTTTTTAATTGAACCAATTGTTGTGGTTGTAAATACGGATCGTTCCAATGCCACAAATCAATATTTACTTTCTCTTCCGGAAGTAAGGTATCTTTGATTTCCTTTTCGGGTTTTGACGCTACACCAAAATAGAGTTTTTCGTCGTTGCGAGAAAAGTAAATTCTACCGTTTTTGCTTGGTGAGAAATCGTTTGTAAAAGCTGCGTTATTTGTATCTGAAACTAAACTAACTGTTTGATTTTTATTTGTGTAAAGTTGCAGACTATAAAGTTTTCTTTTAGCAGTATCGATGCTGCTTAAAAATGCAATATTGCTACCACCATTATCAGCAGTTGGTTTTTCTATGAAGCCTTCTAAACTAAAAACTTCGGTCGCATTTTCTTTTTTAGTATCGAAGATAAAAAGTTTGGAAGACGCTAAGCTATCTCGTTTAAACGTAGAAAAGCCAATGAGTTTGCCATTTCGTGCAATACTGAAATCAACTACATTTTTAAACTCAAATGAAGCTCCACTTGCCGGATTTACAAGCATCAATGTGTTGGTTTTAGGATCGTCTTTAGGCGCTTTTTTCTTCGGTTCCGGTTTTTTCTTTTCTTCCTTTTTTGTGGTGTCTTTTTTAGGTTCTTCGGGTTTTACCAAGAATGCCATCCAATCGCTTTTTTCGATGGCAATTTCTTTGGAAATCAGGTTTGGGTATTTTTGAATTTCACCATTTTTTAGATTCAGAATGAAAAGCGAATCTTTTGGGAGATCGTCTTTTTTCTTCTTTTTCAATTTCAAATCCCGTACTTTTTTGTACTCTGCTTCCACCTGAAAAGCAATAAAAGATTCTGTATCAGAAAATTGAGCCTTCGATCCTCTCGGGAAAAAACGCTCATTTGTTCCGTCGATATTTTTCACATACAGATTTCCGTCGCCCACTTGTGGGTTTATTTCGAAACTCACAAAATTTCCGTTGGAAGAAATCTGCGCTGCCGAAACGCTCTTCCAATCGTCGTAAATAGAAGGATCAACAATTTTTTTCTCTTGAGAGAAAAGGAAAGATTGGCTAAGCAGTATGAATGCCAACAAAAGGTTAAGCTTACGCATAGGTTTGTGTTTTATAGGTTAATGACGTGCTAAAGTACAAATTATTTAATTGCTTGTTGTGCTACTTTTTCGGCAACATTTTTGTTTATCAAAAAACAATCGTTTTAAAAATCAGTTTTAAAATAATGTATCTTCGTAACTCAAAAATTAAAAAAAGGAAACGAGTCCTAAGAATAATCTCACACAGAAGTAGAATTATCAACGGCGAGTAAGATCTAGCAACGGCTTTATCCCTCATGAGCTTTTGCGAACTAATTAAAAAACAAATAATAAACAGATGAAACATAAACTAACCATTCTGCTAATTATCAGTTTATTTCTGGTAAATGGCATCCAAGCTCAAGGAAAGAAGAAAGCAAAAAAAATTACTTTAACCGGATTGGTTGTTGATCAACAGAAAAATCCGATTAAAAATGCCAACATTTTTTTAGATGGCATCAATACGGGTGTTGTAACAAACGAAGAAGGCCTATTTAAGGTAAAAGTGAAGCCCAATGTGAAAACAATTACGGTATTTACTTTGTTTCACGGCACAATAGAAGCACCTTATCAAGGCGATACGGAGATTACTTTTACCTTAGGAAATTCGAGCCAGATTGAGCAAGATCCTCAAAATATTCCAACCGAAAAAGAGGAGGAATTGGTGGAAATTGGCTATGGAACTAAGCGCAAAAGAAATATGTCGAGCAGTATTGGCGAAGTGAATCAAGAACGTTTAAAAAATGCGCGGAATTATACAACTATCTACGATATGATCAAAGGTGAAGTACCTGGTGTTGCAGTAAATGGAAACAGCATTATCATAAGAGGTGTTTCTTCGATCAACCTAAGTTCAGAACCTTTGTATGTTGTGAATGGCAGTCCGGTTTCCAGTATTGCGGATATTTCTCCAAACGATGTAAAATCAATCTCTGTTTTAAAAGGATCGTCCGCTGCTATTTATGGCGCTCGAGGAGCTAATGGAGTGATTATCATTACTTTAAAATCTGCAGGAAATTAATCCTTCATTCTCAAAATAAAAAAGCCCAACTTAAATACTAAGTCGGGCCAATTAATAAATCAGATTTCTATTATTTTCGTTGTACTTTCTTGGTAAACGATTGTGTTTTTGTATCAATCTGAATAAGATAAACGCCTGTTTTGTAGGCGGATAAATCTAGGATGAGGTAATCAGAAACATTTAATTTTTGGCTGTCGATGCTTTTGCCAGTCAAGTCGAAAATAGTATAACTGATTTCCTGAATTCCTTTTTCATCAAAATTAAAT
>JAFGAK010000160.1 GCA_016933745.1 Bacteroidales bacterium | reverse complement strand
TAAAGCCCAATAAGTTTGAAGATTTAATTGCAATGAATGCCCTCTATCGTCCGGGCCCAATGGAATATATTCCACAATTTACAAAAAGAAAAAATGGTAAAGAAGAGATAAAATACGATTTACCGATGATGAAGGAATACCTTGAGGAAACTTATGGGATTACCGTTTATCAAGAACAGGTGATGTTATTATCTAGAAAATTGGCCAATTTCACTCGTGGACAATCCGATTCTTTGCGCAAAGCGATGGGGAAAAAACTCATTGCCATGATGAATGAACTTAAAGCACTTTTTATTGAAGGCTGCGAAGGGAATTTGCAATTTGTGCAAGAATGCAAACAGGAAAATAAAGAAGTCATTGAGGTCATCGAAAAGATTTGGACCGACTGGGAAGCATTTGCCAAATACGCATTCAATAAATCACATGCAACTTGTTATTCTTATGTTTCGTTTCAAACAGCCTATTTAAAGGCCAATTATCCGGCCGAATTTATGGCCGCTGTTTTGAGCAACAACATGAATAATATCGAAAAAGTGACTTTCTTTATTAACGAATGTAGCCGAATGGGAATTAAAGTCTTAGGTCCAAATATCAACGAATCGAGAATAAATTTCAACGTGAATGCCAAAGGCGATATACGTTTCGGCCTAGCGGCTATCAAAGGTGTTGGCGAAGCTGCTGTAGTGAGCATGCTCGAAGAGCGAGAGAAAGGCGGAAGTTTTAATTCAATGTTCGATTTCGTAAAGCGAATTAATCTTCGAACAGTTAACAAAAAAAGCATTGAATCACTTGCCTTAGCTGGTGCTTTTGATGATTTTGAAGGAATACATCGGGCTATTTTTTATCATCAAGACCCTGATAGCAATTTTAATTTTCTGGAACAATTAATCAGTTTTGGACATAAATACCAAGCCGAACAAAACTCGGCTCAAGTAAGTTTATTTGGAGATTTAGGATCGGTTGATTTACCCGACCCACAACTTCCTGATACGGAGGAATGGCCTAATTTAGAAAAGTTAACGCGAGAAAAAGAAGTTGTTGGATTTTATTTGACAGGCCATCCGCTCGATAATTTTAAAGAAGAAATGCGCTATTTTGCGAATTATTCGATTGCTGATTTTTCGGAAGATCTAAAAAAGTTCAAAGGACAATCATTGACTTTTGCAGGTGTCATAACCATGCCGGCTGATAAGAGTAAAACAACTAAATCAGGGAAACCTTTTGGTTCTTTTCAGGTGACAGATTATTCTGGAAGTATTACGATGACCTTATTTGGCGAAGACTTTGAGAAATACAAAGATTTCCTCGACCGAATGGGGCAATTCTTATTGATTAAAGCCAATGTTACCAAACCAAGTTGGAAAAATGACGAAGACGATTTTGAATTAAAAGTAGTTCAATTAGAGCTGCTTACTGATGTGTTTAACAAGTATGTAAGCAAGTTAGCCATTGGAATTCCCTTGGAATCGATCAACGAAAAAATGGTTGCAGATCTTACGAATTTGGTCAAAAACAATTCGGGCAAAGCAACTTTAGCCATTCAAATTATTGACGATTCAGAAGGTGTTTTATTGCGTCCATCTAAACTCAAAGTTAGTCCAAAAGAATTTCTGGTTGGAATTCGGCAATACAAAGAAATTCAAATCAAAATAAACTAGATATTTAGCTAAAAAAAACCACTTGTTTTGAAGCAAGTGGTTTTTTGTTTTTGGTCGGCTCTCCTACTCAGCTTTTTTAGCTGTTTTTTTGGGAGCAGCTTTTTTAACAACTGGTTTGGCTGCAGCAGGTACTTTTTCTTCCACAACTTCTTTTTTCTTTGGTTTTGCAGGAACAGTAACTGCGGCTTCCAGTTTACGAGGGCGTTTTTTACCGTATGAGCCCATTATTATTTTTCCCCTTTTGGTTTTTTTATCTCCTTTTCCCATAGCAATTTTGTTTTTTGAAAAATGTACACTGTAAAGTTAATGAGAAATACTGACTAGCCCAAATCTTATGCGAGATCAATTCGGTTTAGAAGCACTATTTTCCCTTAAAAAATCTTAAATTTTCTAGGAGAACAATTTTTGTTCAATAAGTTCCGTATTTCGTATGATCGATCTTGCCCAAGTTAATTTAACATCAACTTCCTCTTCTTCTGTTAATTGCCAAGGAATTGAGCTTTTCCGAAACTTTGAAGTTAAATCTTGCACACAAATGGCTGCTGCAACGCTAATATTATAACTTTCTGTGAATCCATACATCGGTATTTTTACAAATGCATCGGCATGTTCTTGTACAACCTTAGATAAGCCTAGACGTTCTGTGCCAAAAAACAAGGCGGTTTTCTGATCCATTTGTAAATCTGGAAGTAAAATATCTTTGCTGTGAGGCATTGTGGCTACAAGGCGATAACCTTGACTTTTTAGGTTTTGAATTGCATTCAAAGTATTGTTTTCGCTTTGATTATAACGATGGATACTCAGCCATTTGGAAGCGCCAAGAACGACTTCGGGATTGAGTTCAAATTCATTTCGATTCTCAATGATATGAACATCTTGCAAACCAAAACAATCAGCTGTTCGAAGCACTGCACTTGCATTTTGAGGTTGGTAAATGTCTTCCAGCACAAGCGTTAAATACCGAGTACGATACTTTATAATATTGGCAAATAGGTTCTTTTTCCCATCTGAAATAAATTCAAATAATTTTTCTTGTAAAATCTTCTTTTGTTCCTTCGACAAATTCATAATTCAAAACTCTTTTTCAATAGCCAATACATTGCCTTACTGACTAAATAAATCAATCAATACACTCTTTTTATAATTGGCAGGGATTTCCATTTTTGTCGCATCAATTTGCTTTTGTTCTATCGAAATTATTTCTGTAATAACGCCATTCACATCTAGTTTTCTAGCAATCGTGCCGCGCTGTATTTGCTTTATATACAAGGGATTGGAACGAAAAGCAATTTTTCGCTCCAATGAATAAAACACATCCAACATAGGGGCTAATTCCTCCCAAGAAATTTCCTTTCCCAAGTTATAATTTGGGTTAATCCAAAAATTTTCAACCACTTGATTATCCACCTTCACAAGAAACGAATAGATGGAATCTTCACCCATTTTATCATCATTGATACTGTTAGGAAGAATTTCTATTTGATGTTTGAGTGTATCCGGTTTTAAACGATTAACTTGTTCGATATAACGGTCTTTTATAGGTTTAAAACGTTGCATTTCTTCCACAGTCATGCCTGAGAATTGCTCTTTTATTATCGAGTCTAATGATGCAATTAAGTTTGGTCTAATTGAATCTATTGCTCCTTTCCAGTACTTTTGAGTAAAATCATCCACGAAAGAAAAACGATGATCATTTGTATCAAAAACAATGCGCTTATTTTCTTCCTGAACGATGTATTTTTGATTTTGAATATAGATTCTTGTGAAACTCTGATTGCCATCTGCAAAGCTATTTTTTTGAACAATAACCCAACCTGCTATTCCATAACTCTGAATAAAAAAAACCAGTGCTATTAATAGCCATTTGAAATGATTGTTAACCAATACTTGCATTCTCACAAAATTAGAAAAAACCTAACAGATATAAAAAAAGCGTACTCCAATAAAGAATACGCTTTTCTTGAATAATTTCTATTGCTTATTCTTTCACGATCTCTACTAATTCAACTTCGAATTTAAGTGGAGAATAAGGCTTGATTACATTTCCTGCTTGACGATCGCCATATGCAATGGACGAAGGTAAAATAAGAGTTGCTTTTCCGCCTACTTTCAACATAGCAATTCCTTCGTCCCAACCTTTAATAACTTGACCTTGACCTAATGTAAACTCAAAAGGTTGATCACGGTCATAAGAAGAATCAAATTTGGTTCCATCCAATAAAGTTCCAGAATAATGCACTTTTACTTTATTTCCGGCAACAGCTTGTTCTCCTTCACCTTCTTGTGTAGAGATAAAGTATAAACCACTTGCTGTTGGTTCAACTGTAATTTCATTTTCAGCAATGTATTTGGCAATTGTAGAAGCTTCTTGCAAACGCAAAGCTTCTTTTTGAGCTTCTTCTGCTTTACGCATTGCTTCTTTTTCAGCTTCGTTTTCTGCAGGGGTTTTAACTGCTGTTAAACGAACAAAATAATGCAATGGAGTGTGAGGCTCAATCATTCCTGGGCGACCACCTTCGCCGTAAGCCAAAGCAGATGGAACTAAAAGCTCCACTTCGTCGCCTTGTCTCATGGTTTGCATAGCTTCCATCAATCCTTGGGTATCAAAACGTTTTCCATATTCGTATTTACCAGGATAATTGGATTCGATTGAAGAATAAATCAAACTTCCATCTAAGTTGCGAATTTCGAAATCGAAAGTTAAGAAGTAACCTTCTTTTACTTTACGTCCAGTTCCGTCCTTGATTTTATTGATGTATAAACCACTTTCATTTGGTTGAATCGTCCAATTATTATCGGCAACAAATTTCGAGATTTCAATTTGCTCAGCAAATTTGCGAGCATTTACATAAGCTGCATGTTCTGCTTCTATCTCTTCTCTTGTTTGAATGTTTTTAACATTCACGAAAAAATGTACTTCGTTGTCTTTTTTGAAAAGCTCAGGAATTTCAGGAGCTCGTGTTGTTTTAAGGAAAAATGAATCGGCACGAATAATAAAATGTGCACTGTCTCCTTTCGACAATAGTTGAAGTGCTTCCCAGATATCACCAGGAAATCCAACTTTTTGATGCGGAATTTTTACAATTTGATCAGGAAGTAACTCACTTTTAAAGAACATAGAATCTTGTGTTCCGTAGTTCATTTCCATAATATAAAATTGTCCGCTATCTGCCTTGATATCCTTGAGAGAATCTATCTGGCTGATTATGCTATAATAAATGCCTGATTTTGTTTTTTTGAAACCAGGGTGCGGATTGTTACAAGACACAATAAAGATGCTTAAAACGAGTATAAGTCCGCTTGTTTTTAAAATTTTCCAGTTCATCGTGATTTTTTTATTTTTATTTTACATCAATTAGTTCTACTTCAAATAATAAAGGCGTATAAGGAGGTATTTCTCCTCTTCCTTCGCCATATCCAAGATCAGAAGGAATTAGCAAGATTGCTTTTCCTCCTTTTTTCATTTTTGCAATTCCCTCGTCCCAACCGCTAATAACACGGCCTCTTCCTAATTCAAACTCGATTGGTTTTCCTCTTTCGTAGGAGGAGTCAAACAATGCACCATTCAAAAATTTTCCGGTATAATGCACTTTTACCATTTTACCTGCTTTTGCTTCTGCTCCGTTTCCTTCGCGAATGGGAATAAAATACAAGCCACTTTCTGTTGGATTTACGGCTACATTATTCTCAAGAATATAGTCATTTATTTGATCTTCTTCTTCAACTAGTTTTTCTGCTCTGAGTCGATTTTTTTCTTTTTCGAGCTCTTCGAGCGATTGCACATCATGCATCCGAATATTAAAGATGATTTTACTTTTCTCATCAATAAAATCAGGAATTCGTGTCAAACGAGCATTTTTAAGCAAAAATGAATCGGCACGAATTACAAAAGTTGCGCTATCGCCTTTGCTCATCATAGCTAAGGCTTCGTTGATATCGCCAGCAAACAAAGGTTTTACCAATTCTAGAGGAAAAACATCACCAGAGCCATCGAATAAAAGCGAATCTTCATTCGTTTTATAAGTCATTTCAACCGTAATGTAATCACCAATATTAGCTTTCCGATGATCCGTTTTTTCGTGAAACTTGTATAATAATCCTGAATCGGTTTCTTTAAAACCAGGATAATCGCCAAAATAGCCACATGCAGAAAATGTTAAGCTAATTATCAGCGAAATAAATAAAATAAATTTTTGCTTTTTCAAATTAGTACTTGTCATTTTATTTTAAATCAATTAATTCAACTTCCATCATTAAACTGTTTCTACCTTTTATCTTGTTCCCATCGCCTGTTAAACCAAAAGCAAGATGCGAAGGTAATACAAATCGCGATTTGTCGCCTATTTTTAGAAATAAAATAGCTTCTTCTAAACCACTTTCTACGCCACCGTGTCCGATTAAAAATGACTTTTTCCGATCCTTTTCAGAGGAATAGAGTAATCGTCCGTCGAGGGAATAGGTTTTATACTCAATAACGGCTATTTTTCCAAGTTCAACAGTAGCACCATTACCGTGATGGTAAATCATCCAACGTAATCCGGTTTCGGTTTTATTCATCTTCCAGCCGTATCGATCAACATATCTTTGAATGATAGCCTCTTCCTGATC
>JAFGAK010000159.1 GCA_016933745.1 Bacteroidales bacterium | reverse complement strand
GGCTGGATTTGCAAGCTCTTTGACAAAGCTTTGGATTGAGCGTTGGCTCGTGGGGCTTTGGCAATGTGCTTGCAAATAGCGTTGGCTTTTTAAATCGGTGGAAGACCCAATTCATTTAAATAATTATTGTGGGTCTCTCTTGCTTTGTTAATCTCTTTGTCAAGGTCAACCAGTTTTTTGTTTACCACTTTCAAGTCGATTATTTCTTCGTCTAAAGATGTGCTTACATAGCGTGAAATATTCAAATTGAATTCGTTTTTCTCGATTTCGTCCATTGATACTCTGCGAGAGTAACGTGTTTCTTCTTTACGTTCTCGGTATGTATCAACTATCTTTTCAATATTTTCTGGTATTAAGTTGTTTTGACGTTTTCCTTTTTCAAAATGGTCAACGGCATTGATAAACAATACATCGTCAAACTTTTTGCACTTCTTTAAAACCAAAATACAAACTGGAATACCTGTCGAGAAAAACAAGTTTGCAGGAAGCCCAATAACGGTGTCAATGTTGCCGTCTTCTAAAAGCTTTCTTCTTATTTTTTCTTCTGCTCCGCTTCTGAATAAAACACCATGAGGCAAAATAATTGCCATTGTTCCCTCTTTGCTCAGGAAATGAAATCCGTGTAAAAGAAAAGAAAAGTCGGCTGCTGATTTTGGAGCAAGTCCATAACTTTTGAAACGGAAATCTTCGCCCATTGCTTCGGTTGGTTCCCAACGATAACTGAATGGTGGATTAGCTACAACAGCATCAAATTCCAATTTCTTGGCTGGATTCATTTCGTTTAAAATATCCCAATCATTAACAAGGGTGTCGCCGTGATGGATTTCAAACTCTGTGTCCTTAACTCCATGCAAAAGCATGTTCATTCGAGCTAAGTTGTATGTAGTGATGTTTTTTTCCTGCCCGTATATTTTACCAATTGTTCCTTTGGCATCTGTCATTTTTTTACGAACGTTGAGCAACAATGAACCCGAACCACAGGCAAAGTCCAACACCCGTTCAATCTTTTTCTTTTCACCTTTGCTTGGGTCTTGGCTGTCAAGTATCACTATAGAAGAAAGTATATCTGAAATTCTTTGAGGGGTATAAAATTCTCCTGCTTTTTGACCAGAACCCGCTGCAAATTTTCCAATTAAAAACTCATAGGCATTTCCTAAATAATCAGCATCGTCCCCTTTATCGAATTCTTTTATGCCTTCTGCAATAGTTTGAATGATGTTACAGAGCTTTTTATTTCGTTCTTCGTAGTTTTTACCAAGTTTATCAGAATCTAAATTGATTTCGGAAAACAAACCCTGAAAAGTACTTTCAAACGATTGGTTTTCGATGTATTTAAAACCTTGTTGCAATGTGCTTAATAACTCTTTGCTTTGGATTTTCGCCAGATGCGCTATACTGTTCCATAAATGTTTAGGTTCAATTACATAGTGAACCTTTCTACGCATTTGTTTTTCAAACTCTACTATATCTTTTGGATTTTGTTCGTACCAAATGGATAGAGATGTTTTACCTCCATTGCCATTTAATACAGGATAATCTTTTCCTAATTC
>JAFGAK010000158.1 GCA_016933745.1 Bacteroidales bacterium | reverse complement strand
TACTATGTTTAAAAAAGTAAACAACATTACAGGCTGGATCATATTTGCCATTGCATCTTTGGTTTACATTTTAACCGTTGAACCAACGGCCGGATGGTGGGATGTTGGAGAGTATATCTCCACTTCTTATAAATTACAAGTTGGACATCCTCCAGGAGCACCGTTATTCCAAATGATGGGTAGGTTCTTTTCATTGTTTGCATTTGGCAATACGGCCAAAGTTGCAATGATGATTAATCTCATGTCTGCATTTTCGAGTAGTTTTACAATTTTATTTCTTTTCTGGACCATTACTCGTTTAGCAAAAAAATTAGTAGACGATGTCAATGAAAAAACAGCTATTTATCCTGTTATTACTGCCGGAATTATAGGTGCTTTAGCTTACACTTTTACTGATTCTTTTTGGTTTTCCGCAGTTGAAGGAGAAGTATATGCCATGTCGTCGTTGTTTACAGCAGTGGTTTTTTGGGCCATTTTAAAATGGGAAGAAGTAGCCGATTCAAACTATTCTTATCGTTGGTTAATTTTGATAGCCTTTTTGATGGGACTTTCTATTGGTGTGCACTTGCTTAACTTGTTGGCAATTCCTGCAATCACTTACGTGGTTTATTTCAAAAAATTCAAAAATACGAATATCAAAGGTTTTGTTTTAGCCGGATTTCTTTCGCTAATCATTCTTTCCTTTATCATGTATTTGATCATTCCGCTTACGGTAAGAATGGCCGGTAGTTTTGAGCTTTTCTTTGTAAATACCATCGGATTACCTTTCAATTCCGGAAGTTTTATATTCTTTGCCTTATTGATTGGTCTTATTATTTGGGCCATCCGCTATACACAACAAAAAAAGCATCTCATTGCTCATATTGCTATTTTGAGCGTAACTTTCATTTTAATTGGATATTCTTCCTTTTTCATGATCGTTATTCGCGCCAATGCAAATCCACCAATCAATGAGAATGATCCAAAAGATGCAATTGGAATGCTTTCTTATTTGCTTCGCGAACAATATGGAACTTGGCCTTTATTGTACGGTCAGTATTACACTGCTGAAATCTCAGAATGGTCAGATAAAGCACCAACGTATATCAAAAACGAAGCAGCAGGAAAATACATCATTACAGATAATGGAAAAGATTCCCAACCCATTTACGATCCTGCTCTGTCCGGCTTTTTCCCTCGCATGTGGAGTAATCAAAAACCGGAACACGTCGAAATGTATGAGAATTACAAAACTTCGAGAGGAACGCCTGTAAAAACGATCGATCGAGAAGGAAATGAAAAGATCGTTTATAAACCAAGTTTTGGCGATAATCTGCGCTTTTTCTTTGGCTATCAACTCGGACATATGTATTTCCGTTATTTTATGTGGAATTTTGCTGGTAGACAGAACGATGTGGAAAGTCAACCCAATATTCGCGATGGAAATTGGATCAGTGGAATAAAATTCATCGATGCTATCCGCCTTGGAAATCAAGACGAACTTCCTATCCAAAGCCAAAATGTTGCCAATAATAAATTTTACTTTCTCCCTTTGCTTTTTGGACTTATCGGGCTGTTCTTCCATCTAAACAAAAACAATAAAGATTTCTGGGTTGTATTTTTACTATTTATCATGACCGGAATTGCAATTATTGTTTATCTAAATTTCCAGCCATATCAACCCAGAGAAAGAGATTATGCCTACGCTGGTTCATTTTATGCTTTCTCAATCTGGATTGGATTGGCTTTGATTCCGTTGATAAATTTCTTCAAAAAGATACTGGGAACCAAAGGATCAACCATTCTTATCGGAAGCATCAGTTTGCTCTTGGTTCCGGGGCTTTTGGCAAGTGAAGGTTGGGATGATCACAATCGTTCTGGAAGAACAACGGCACGAGATTTTGCTTACAACTACCTGAATTCGTGCGAGCCAAACTCCATTTTATTTGTAAACGGCGATAACGACACTTTCCCACTTTGGTATATCCAAGAAGTGGAAGGCTTTAGAACAGATGTTCGCGTGGTGAATTATATGCTTTCTTCGGGATCGTGGTATGTGCATCAGCTTGGCAGAAAGCTTTACGAATCCGATAAATTGCCATTGAGTATTCCGCAAAATAAATATTCGAACGGAATTAATGAATACATTCTGCTAACAGATCGAATTCCAGGTTACCACGAATTGAAAGAAGTGGTTGATTTTATTGAATCAGACAATCCGGTAACCAAAGTTCAAACGGTTGGTGGAAACAGTGTAAATTATGGATTCCATAATGTAAAACTAACCTTAAATAAAGCCAAACTTGTTGCAAATGGAACTGTTCCTGAAAGCAAAGCCGATCAGATTCCGGATAGTTTAGCATGGCGAATTATTGGCGGTGGAATTTATAAGAACGACTTGATGTTACTAGATTTAATTGCAAGCAATGATTGGGATCGTCCGATTTATTTTGCGAGCCCACCTAGCGTTAAGAAAGTATTGCCTTTGGATGAATACATGCATTTAGAAGGATTTGTTTATCGACTCAGACCTTACAAAGCCGAAGGTTTTATCAAAAACATGGGTGGAGTGGATGCTGATAAATCTTTTGAAGTATTGGTTAATGAAGGAAAATACGGCAATCTGGAAAAAGAAAATGTTTCAGTTGATAGAGAAAGTTTCCGAAATGCCGGAATTCCTAAAAACAACCTGTTACGCGTTGCCGAAGTTTATTTGGACAGAGCCGATCTATTATCAGCAGAAGATGCCGAACAAAATGCCCTACTTATCGAATCTTACAAATCCAAAGCAGTTCAAGCTTTAGATACGTATGTACACTATTTCCCAAATGAGAAAATCCATTGGGATATGTATATGATTCCTTATGCTGAAACCTATCTTCGTGCAGGAGCCACAGAAAAAGCCGAAGTTGTTATCAATGCGCTTTACGATTATTATCTTTCTGATTTGAATCTTATCAATTCACAAACGCCAATGTTTAAAGATATTTTGGTAAGCGATCATCAAACAGCCTTGGGGGTATTACAACGCTTGGCACAATCTACTCAAGCCTATAAAGCAGAGGATTTGTTCCAAAAAATAGATAGTACGTTTACTAAACAAATTGAATTTTATTAAACCGATCTTTTGGAAATAAATAAAAAATCCCCAAAGAATTAAAAGACTTTGGGGATTTTCTTTTTTGAAGCTAGTTCAAGAATTTAACCAGTGCACCCCATTTTTTATCCACTTTAAAATCGAGTTTCAAATAGAAATTTCCCAATAAAAAGTGAGCTTTAATAATTTTTACGCCATCCGAAGCCATCATATTACAGAACGTATCGATCATGGAAGTTCCTATTCCTCTCCCTTTTAAAGCAGTGGTTACGGCGCTACCATCTAATAAAACAACATGATTTTCCAAAACGATATAGCACAAACCACCTACTACCCTACCTTGTCCATCAATAACCACCATGTGTTTATCCATTTTTGAAATTGATTTCGGATAATTTTCTTCAAAAAACAATCGATACAACTTACCTATTTCACTAGGCTCTAAAGGTTCTCTAAATATATATTCTCTTCCTTGCTTATCCTTGATATAAGAATTCACTACTACCTGCTCTTTCTTGCTTTCAGTTAGTTTAATGATATCCAACTTTTGTTGCCTTTGCAAGCGTGAGAATACCATTCGACTAAAAATTCCAATATCATCCGCTTTCTCCAACACAGCTTGAAGATCAGAAAGTTCCAATAAATGAACTGCAGGAACATTGATATCTTTATCCATTCTGGCTAACAAAGTATCAAAGGCTTCTTTAATTTCTTTAGAAGCATGCGCAAAATAGGTGTTTCGATAAATCTTGTATCGAACTATTTCCGCAAAGCGATAAATCCGATACAATCCGGAAAGCTCAAAAATAGTTTGCTCTTTGGCAATTGCTGTAGCAGAAGGATTGATTTTAGCCCATTCTGCATATTGATCAATCACATTGTAATAAGCCAAAGGTTTGTAGTATTTGGTATTTAACCTTTCAAGATAGTCATCCAATAAATCTGCAAGCGATTCATTATAAGGAGTAAAAAGTGGCTCCTCTTTTAAATCGAATTTAAGCTCTTCAAAAAACTCAAATGCTTTCTTATAGCCAAGGCCTTCGATACATGCATCAAAAATCCAACGCACTTCCAATTGTTTTCCAACCCAAGGATAATGCGCTAACAAACGGAAAAAGAAATTATCCAACATTGGCTTGATCAACGACAAGGTATTGGTATACTCTTGTAAACCTGCAACAGAAATAATGGTTGCCGTTTCCAAATAATCAAGCTCTGGAACCACCACATTGTTTGGCGTAACTACACCGGGAACAATCTGATATCCACTTTGTCGCCAAGCCGTATAAAACACCGCTAAGCCTTTGATAAACAATTTCCTCCAAGGATTACGAATATTAATATAACCCAAAGAGTGATGAATTCCGGCAAATTCGCGAACCTTGTCCCAGATACTTAATTCGCCAACGAACTTACTAGTTAAAGCGCCATCTTTTGGGCGATAACAGCCCAAAGCTGGCATACTCAAAGTAGCAAAAGGATAGCCAGAAATGGCAGCCAACCAATGCACGGTTTTAGCTCCTGACGACAAGCGAATGCTCTTATTAATCATAAAGTGCAAATCGAAATGTTTGCCATTGGTGGTATTGATGCTTAAACGGAAATGTTTAAAATTTCCAAACGATTTCAACCTAGAAACCCAAAGTCCGTTGTCAGGTATTTGATCTACATCGAAATCATTTTCTTCGTAAGCGAGCATCACAGATTGACGGATAAAAGCAGAATCGGCAAAAATATTTAAGATAGTTTCTACTGCATCTTCCATAATTCCTTCTTCAAAAACAAGCTTTTTTAACCATTGTTCTTGAGATAAAATAACCGAATTCTGTCTTAATTTTAATTCAAATGCTTGGTACAATTTCTTAAAATAATCGTAGGCTACTTTAGATAAATACGGATCCGTTTTATGCAAAATCCAACTTGCAAATTCCGCGCGAACCGAACTGTAATATTCGAGGTGATTCTTCGCAAAATTAAAGAGCAATTTTAGCATATTCTCAAACTGACCGCGAGTGGCTTCATCTGCAGGCCAATTCAATTGAACGCGGTAATTATACAGTCGCTGTCGTAGACTTTCCAAATGCTGTTTACCCATATCTTGCGAAGCAATCTGACGAATTGAATTTTCATTCAGGAAGGTCAAGCCTGATTGGATAAATGCCGGAAAGAGTTTGCTATAATCCGGATTTGGATCGTCTAATAATAAAATTCGATATGCTAAGGCGCGTACCTCTTCTTCGGGGTGACACGCCAAAGCTTCCAATCTACGCCGGATTACTTCAGTTACTTTCTCATCGTATTGATTAAAGATTTCTTTGATCTGTTCGGTTGTATCCAAGGCTTTTTTAGGTTCACCAAAAAGAGCACAACTCAAGAGATTATTTACAAAAGTAAGTCGTTGGTCTCTTAGTTGATGAAGCGAAGGTAAAGAAGCAAAGCTATAAGAATGATGCAATATGTAAGGTCGTTCTACTTGTGCACTCAGATTTTTTAAAGGCAAATCCCAACCTTCTTTTATTGGACTAAAACGAATAAATGCTGGGTTTCCGATCCACAATCGAGGTTGTCGTGTAAACAAACCGAGATCAATTTCATTGCCTTTTACATTGTATATTAAATCGCCAATGAGCACCTTACCAGGCGTTTCTAATTTTTTTATGGCAAGTTTCAATTGATTTTGCCGATTTAGCAATCCAATTTCCTCTAATAAAATATCCGGTTCGAGAATTCCTAAATCTCTAAAAAACCACCTTGGAATGGTAATCACTAAATCGTCGGTTTTAAGAATGATCGTGTTACTTTCGTATAAATGGCTAATGCTATCTGAGAAATTTGCTTCAATAATTTTCCGATTAAAGCTTCCTTTTGGTGTTAACTCACCTTTTTCTAAAGTAAAATCGCGATGCAGTACTTTGAAATTAATTACACGCTCATAAGGAGCTAAATCTTTATTCGCGGCAGCCACAATTTGATGGAAATATTCCATCTTATTTTCTTCATTGCCCACTGCATTTAAAATGGGATCTTGCTCATCAGGAATAATCATCAACACATTGTATGGCCTTGCATCGCCCACTAAAAACGTGTTTTTAATTCCAGGAACATCCACAAATAATTTTTCGACCGATTTTGGAGCTATTGTCTGCCCTTTATTGTTCTTATAAATATCTTTTAAACGATCAATAATTTCAAAATAACCTTCGTTTGTCTTTCTAAAAATATCGCCAGTAGAAAGCCATCCGCCAGTAAAATCGTCAGCCGGAAATGGGATAAGATCATCAGGACCAGCTTCTTCTAAATATCTTGCGATATAATGTCCACTGATTTCCATTTCGCTTTCTTCAGAAAACTTTGCTTTTAATCCAGGAAGCGGAATTCCGGTTGTTCCTTCGATGTATCGACCGGGAGGGGTCATGGTTATTCCACCGGTTGCTTCGGTCATCCCAAAACCACTGCATAAGAATATGTTATTATCCTGAAAAAACTGAAAAACTTTTGGATCGAGATAACCTGCTGCAGATAAGCCCCAATGCAATCGATTCCCAACCACATTAAGCAATTTTTGCTTAACTTCCTCTTTGCTGTCGGTAGAAAGTACTTGTTCCATCGTAAGATCGTACAATTGCGACCATCGTAATGGAATACTGATAAAAACGGAAGGATTGATTTTTGGGAATAAAGCCAAAAGTGTTTCGGAAGAAGTATTTCCGGTAAAAACATAGGTTCCATTCCAATAGATGGAACCCACCATTTCGAGGTATCTGCCAAAGGTGTGATACAAAGGCAAAAAGCACAGCATTACTTCTTCGTTTCCCACTGCTGGAACAGCAGCTGATCTGGCAAAGCGCTTAGAAACCAAATTGTAAATCGAAAATGAAACTCCCTTTGGAATTCCGGTACTTCCGGAAGTAAACATGGTTGTAGCTACCTGATTAATCGGCTTTTTAACCCGATTCGCAAGAATTACTTCTACTTCTTTAATACTTGCCACTTTGCACTCTTCGCCTAAAAAGAAAATATCTTTTTCGTTGGTCTCGGTAGACGGATCTAAAACGAATATAGTAAATGGCGTTGTGACTGATTTCCGAACTTCTTCGAGAATGCGCAAGCGTTCGTGAGTATCTACTACAGCAATATTGATGGACAATTGTTCAAAAATATCAACAAGTGTTTCTTTTTTAAAGTGAACATTCAATGGGGTATCAAACAGATCATAAAATAAGCAAGCCAAATCACAGCTTGCACTTTCGATACTATTTTCTGCATAAATAGCTACACGAGGATTGATTGGAGCATAGCGATAAAACATAGCCGCGATTTCTCTTACATGCAGTTGAACTTGTTTATAAGTTAGCTGAGATGGAATCTCATTACTCATGTCTTTGAAAAGAACACGTGAACCATTTTCAATCACTCTATTTTCGAACATATCATTCAAATTATACCCTGAAACCTGAATGAAAGTGAAACAGATTTCCGCCCAATTATCCAACAACTCGTTGGTAGATAAATAAGTCAAAAAAGAGCTTCTTCCTGTTAAATTCAGAAACTCATGTAATACAATCGAATTTGATTCTAATGTCTTTTTTGTAAGTAATTGCGCTGCATTTACAAGCTTTTCAGCAAGTTTTTCTTTAGTCGATTTTGTTGCACTTTCTGAAGTTTTCCACTTCTCAAGCACTATTTTAAAAGCTTTTATATCCATAAATCAAAATGATTAGTCGGTTCTAACAAGTACTGAAAATGATCAGCGCGGAAAATTAATCAATTTTGAAACAATCCCTCGCAGTTTGAAGGAAATAAATGGGGAAGTAAAAATTTATTGATTTTTTAGACCGAAATCTAAATCGGACTTTGCCAAGGTTTTTTGTTTCGCTGAACTATTTTGTCTTGAGTTTGCGGACAAGGAATTTTTCTTTTCTTCATTTCACGGTTATGACCAATCCGCGTTTCCGGGAATCTCTTTTTCTTCGAAAAAAACAATTGAATACCCAAACCGAGAAAAACAAAACCCAATAAAACTGAACTTATAAGGATGATTTTAAGCAACATATTAATAATATAAAGTGCAGATCAATCTTCGAGAACCAGCATGATTTCTAAATTCGCCCAAATAAATTCCTTGCCAAGTACCCAGCGCTAATTTACCGTTTTCAATTGGGATGGTAATCGATGCATTTAAAATCGAGCTTTTGATATGTGCGGGCATATCGTCTTTCCCTTCAAGCACATGTATAAAGTCAGGATCATTTTCAGGAACGAGTTTATTAAAAATGGTTTCAAAATCAATACGAACACTTGGATCCGCATTTTCATTGATGGTAAGTCCAGCTGATGTGTGTTGAATAAAAAGATTCAACAATCCAATTCTCGGTAAATTTGGCAATGCTCCCAAAATCTCCGTTGTAATTAAATGAAATCCTCTTTTTCTTGGATTTAGCGCTATTTCGAATTGAATTATCATGACCTAAATTTACAAATAATTTGAGCATAAAAAAGCCCCTGCAAAAAAATTACAGAGGCATCTAAAATGAATTATTATTTTATTCCTGCAATGTCTTCCAACATTTTTGTTGTCAACGATTTTGGACGCTCAAGAGCATAGCCCAATGCGCGATCCCAAGTAATATTTGCCAAAACACCAATTGCACGACCTACACCAAACATAACGGTGTAGAAATCGTACTCAGTAATACCATAGAACCACTGAATTACGCCCGATTGTGCATCTACGTTAGGCCATGGGTTTTTAGCTTTTCCTTGGGCTACCAAAATATCAGGAACCACACGATAAAGCATATCTACATATTTGAAAATTTTATCGTTTGGAAGATGCTTTTCGCAGAATTCGCGTTGTGATTGGTAACGTGGATCGGTTTTACGCAATACAGCGTGACCAAAACCAGGAATAACTTGACCACTATTCAATGTATCCCAAACAAATTGTTTCATCATTTCTTCAGTTGGCTCTTGACCATCTAATTTATCCATAACGCCTTGTAACCAACGCAATACTTCTTGATTTGCTAAACCATGTAATGGTCCGGCTAATGCATTTAATCCGGCAGATAATGAATAATAAGCATCGGATAAAGTGGAAGCAACTAAGTGTGTAGTATGTGCAGAAGCATTTCCAGATTCATGATCGGAGTGCAAAATAAAATACATACGAGCCACATCATCATATGGATCAGCAATACCCATCATGTGAGCAAAGCTAGCACCCATATCTAATTCGCCATTATTAGGAATGATTTCGTTATTCTTGTATTTATAACGATAAATAAAAGCAGCAATTTCAGGAAGACGAGCTAACAAATCAGTAGAATCTTCGTACATGGTTTCCCAAGCAGTCATTTTATTAAATCCTTCTTCGTAGAATTTAGCAAACTTGCTTTCTTTTTCCATAGCCAAAATAGCAGTAGAGAACATAACCATTGGATGCGTTTCTGCAGGTAGCGCGCGGAGAACATCAAATACATATTCAGGAACTTTGCTTCTTTTCTTAAATTCTTCAACCAATTCCAAGGTTTCTTCCATGGTTGGAATTTCGCCGGTTAGCAATAAATACCAAAAACCTTCTACGTAAGGATAGTCTTTTCCTTCTGGTTTAGGTAAGGCTGCCATTGTTTCAGGAATGGTAAATCCGCGAAAGCGAATACCTTCCATTGGATCAAGATAAGAGATATCTGTTACTAAACAACGAACACCTCTAGCTCCGCCAATTACTTGATCTATTGTTACTTCACCTACTTTTACATCACCATATTCTTTAACCAGCTTGGTGGTTCTGGGCCTGTGCTCCATAATTTTCTGAGCAAGCTTTTCTTTTAAAGTTGACATATCAAATCAGTTTTTTGTTTTATTTAAGTTTTGCTTTTAATTCTTCTTCTATTGCGTTTAAAAATTCTTCGGTTGTTAGATAATGTTCTTTTTGTAATGCATTACCATGAATAATCAAGGCTAAGTCTTTGGTCATTCGTCCAGATTCAACTGTATCAATGCAAACTTGTTCGAGCCTTTGACAAAATTGAATTAATTCTTCATTTTGATCTAATTTTCCACGATGAGCTAATCCTCTAGTCCAAGCAAAAATAGATGCGATTGGATTGGTTGATGTGGGTTTTCCTAGTTGATATTGGCGATAATGTCGAGTAACAGATCCATGAGCGGCTTCCGCTTCCACAGTTTTACCATCGGGAGCAATAAGTACGGAAGTCATTAAACCCAAAGAACCATATCCTTGTGCCAATGTATCCGATTGTACATCACCATCGTAATTTTTGGCTGCCCAAACATATTTTCCATTCCATTTTAGCGCCGAAGCAACCATATCATCAATCAAACGGTGCTCGTAGATAATTCCTAAGCTATCCATTTGATTTTTAAATTCCTTCTGATACACTTCTTCGAAAATCTCTTTAAACCGTCCGTCGTATTTTTTTAAAACCGTATTCTTAGTGGATAAGTACAAAGGCCATTTTTTGGAAATTGCCATTGCAAAGCATGAACGAGCAAAGCCATAAATGGATTCATCTGTATTGTACATAGCCAGAGCAACGCCATCGCCTTTAAAATCATACACATCCAAAACAGTGGGCTCGCGACCATCTTCGGGAGTAAAAGTGAGTGTTAGCTTTCCTTTGCCTTTAGGTACAAATTCTGTAGCCCGATATTGATCTCCAAATGCATGCCGACCAATCACCATAGGTTCAGTCCATCCTTGCACTAATCTTGGTACATTTTTCATCACAATTGGCTCACGAAAAACAGTGCCATTCAATATATTACGAATTGTCCCATTGGGAGAGCGATACATTTCTTTCAATTGATACTCACTCACTCGATCTTCATCGGGCGTAATAGTGGCACATTTTATTCCTACATTGTATTTTTTTATCGCGTTAGCAGCATCAATAGTTACTTGATCATTGGTTAGATTTCGATACTCCAATCCCAAATCGTAATATTTGATATCTAAATCCAAATAAGGCAAAATCAGTTTTTCTTTGATAAAATGCCAAATAATTCGGGTCATTTCATCACCGTCTAACTCAACTACCGGATTTACAACTTTAATTTTTTTCATGCCCACAAATTCCACATCTTTTTGAATTGATTTTCTCTGATAAAAAGACAAAAGCTATTTTACTTACTATTTTGGCTTTTTTTTAGAGATGTAAAAGTACTAAATATTTACTATGCGAACATAGTAAATTATTAAATAAATTTATTCTAAATAAAAGTACTAAAACCTTTGCAGACGTGCCATTTAAAACATATAGATAAGATATATATATTGTCGATAAATAACAATTTTTAAAGCGTCAAACAACATCATTTTGACTGATAAGTATCATAGTTTTAAGTATCAAATGACTAACTATTTTAAAACAAGAGTAAAGTCAAGACAAAAACTAAACTACCTAAAACCATTAATAAGATGGAGTAAGGAAACACCTCTTTGGCTTTTAGTCCCGTAATTCCTAACAAAGGCAAAGCCCAAAAAGGTTGAATCATATTGGTCAATTGATCGCCATAAGCCAAAGCCATGACACTTTTAGGAATTGAAGCACCAAGTTTTAATGCAGCTTCCACAACGATAGGTCCTTGAACAATCCATTGACCGCCTCCTGAAGGAACAAAAACATTTACAATAGCAGCGCTTAACATGGTATAAAAAGGAAAGGAAATTTGGGTAGAGAATTCTAAAAAGTAATTTGTAAACAGAATATAAAGCCCCGAATATTTCATTATTCCCATAATACCAGCATACAAAGGAAACTGAATTAGAATTCCGGCCGAACTTGTGATCGCTTTTTGAGTGGCATTTAAGAACTTATTTATCGACCCATGAGAAAGAATAGCAAATGCAAATAAAATTGTATTGATGTAATTCAAATTAATAAAACTTGAATCCCGATTTTGTATGATCACATAAAGGGGAATAAATAAGATTAGAAAAGCAAATCCATATGCAAAAAGCTTCGAGTAATCAAGCTTTTCCGCTCCAGCTAATGCTTTGCTTGAAGCGACTTTACTTTTGGATGTTGCAGTTAATTTCATGGTTTTACCTTGATTCATAAAACCAAAAAAATAAAAAAATGCAGGGACAAGCAGCAACAAAATGAAAGAAGCAAAGATGTTCATCGAGGAAAATAGAGTTGTCTTCAAAGCTACCTGCCCTATCCGTTCTACTAAAAAATGATTACCTTCTGCTATTTTAAGCGGCGCTGATCCAGATAATCCGCCATGCCAAACCATCATTCCAGAATAAGCAGCCGCTCCAAGTAAACCGTAATTGAACTTTAAACCTCGTGCAGAATAAGATTCTGCTATTTTCCGCGCAAAAATGGCACCAAAAACCAAACCCAATCCCCAATTAAAAAAACTTAGCAAGAGGGTTACAAAACTAAGAACTGCGGCTGCTTTTGCATTGGTATCAACCAATACAGTCAATCTGGAAATTATTCGATCGACTCCGTTTGACAAAGCCAATACATATCCTAAAACCAAAATCAAAATCATTTGCATCGTGAATTCCATCAAAGACCAAAATCCACTATTAATACCCTAAAACATCAATGAAGCGAGCTCCATAATTTACTCCTGCAGGCTTATAAAAAATAGCCATTAATACGATGAAGAACGTTAATATTATAGCTATACTCATAGGAGACGGAAGTATTTTTTGGAAAATTCCCATTAACCTTTTCGATTGATTCATTATCATTGTATTTATCTCAAAAATACAAAAAACCATCTAGAGAACAAATTAGCAGTGTTTTAACCTTTTTTAATTTTGAATGATTCTAAATAATTATTTTTTTATTATCTTTGCAAAACCAAATATTTAGCAATAAACAAAAGTAAAATTCTGTAATTCACTATTTTACAAAACGAATCAATACAAGATGCAAAAGGATAATAAATACAGCATTAAAAAAACCGATAAAAAGACACTTGAGAAATGGTATCGTCTAATGGTTTTAGGAAGAAATTTGGACGAAAAAGCGCCCAATTATCTTAAACAAGCATTGGGTTGGTCTTATCATGCACCCTATGCCGGTCATGATGGCATTCAGTTAGCAATCGGACAGACTTTTGAAGCAAATAAGGATTTTCTTTTCCCTTACTATCGCGACATGCTTACGGTTTTATCGGCCGGAATGACAGCTGAAGAAATCATTCTCAATGGAATCTCAAAAGCAGCCGATCCTTCATCTGGAGGTCGCCATATGTCGAACCATTTTGCGAAACCAGAAATCAATATTCAGAACGTATCTTCATGTACTGGAAACCATACCTTACATGCCGTTGGAACAGCCCGAGCAATTAAATTAAGTGGAACAAAAGCTGTTTCGATTAGTTCTCAAGGCGAATCGTCGGTTTCAGAAGGATATGTTTATGAAGCAATTACAGGAGCTGACAAAGAACAACTTCCAGTAATTTTTGTAATTCAAGACAATGGCTACGGAATCTCTGTTCCTAAAAAAGATCAAACGGCGAATCGTAAAGTGGCAAATAACTTTACTGGCTTTAAAAACCTGACCATTATCCATTGTAACGGAAAAGATGTTTTCGATTCGATGAACGCCATGCAAGAAGCCAAAGATTTGGTTTTAAAAACAGGCAAACCGGTAATACTTCAAGCCAATTGTGTTCGTATTGGATCGCATAGTAACTCTGATAAACATGAATTGTATCGTGATGAGTTCGAACGTAATTATGCCAAAGAATATGATCCTTTAGCAAAATATCGTCGTTTGTTACTTCGTTACAATCGATTTACAGAAAGCGAATTAGCTGCGATTGAAGAAGACGCTAAACAAATTGTTAAAAAAGCACATAAAGTAGCCATCATGTCTGCGGATCCTTCGCCCGATAGTATTTTTGAGTTTGTAACTCCACAAGAATACAAAGCAGAAAAATATCCTGAAGGAAAACACAATCAAACTGAAGGTGAAAAAATAAAATTAATCACTGCATTAAACGAAACTTTAAAAGCGGAATTCCGACTCAACCCCGTCACCTATCTTTGGGGTCAAGATATTGCCAATAAAGACAAAGGAGGGATTTTTAATGTATCGAAAGGAATGCAACAAGAATTTGGGAAGAAGCGCGTTTTTAATGCACCCATTGCCGAAGATTTTATTGTAGGAACTGCCAATGGCATGTCGCGTTTTAACGACAAAATTCGAATTGTTGTTGAAGGAGCAGAATTTGCAGATTATTTCTGGCCTGCCATGGAACAATTGGTTGATTCATCGCACGATTACTGGCGCTCCAATGGGAAATTTTCACCAAACATTACCATTCGATTAGCCTCTGGAGGTTACATTGGCGGCGGACTATATCACTCACAAAATATCGAAGCAACCTTAACTACTTTACCTGGAATTCGTGTCGTATATCCATCTTACGCTGATGATGCTGCAGGACTTTTAAGAACCAGTATTCGCTCAAAAGGAATTACTTTATTCTTAGAACCCAAAGCACTTTACAACGATCCGAAGGCAGAAACTTTTGTGCCAGATGACTTCGAAGTACCTTTTGGCAAAGCTCGTATTCATCGCGAAGGAACTGACTTAACAGTGATCACCTACGGAAATACTACCCATATGTGTATTGAAGTAGCTGATAAAATTGCTACTGAGCAAAACAAAAGCATCGAAGTTATTGATTTAAGATCCTTATTACCACTCGATATCGAAACCATCATTCAATCTGTAAAGAAAACAAACAAGGTTTTAGTTGTTCATGAAGATAAAGTTTTTGCTGGTTTTGGTGGCGAAGTGGCAGCTCAAATCTCTTCGGAAGCATTTGAATACTTGGATGCTCCGGTAAAAAGATTGGGCGCTACTTTTACTCCGGTTGGATTCAACCGTATTCTTGAAAAAGCGACTTTACCTAATGCAGAAAAGATTGAAAAAGCAGTAAACGATTTACTCAACTATTAATGATTAGCAAAATGAAAAAAATAGCACTTTTTTATAGTTATAACACAAAAAACACAAGCAAAGCAGCTAAATTAATTCAAGAAACTTTTGATTCGCAACAGATTGAAAAGCATAACGTTGAGGAAACCAACGAAGAGGAATTTAACGCTTATGAAAATTTTATTTTAGGTGTTCCAACTTGGTTTGATGGTGAATTACCCAATTATTGGGACGAATTTTTACCAGCCTTAGAAGAGTTGGATTTATCAGGAAAAACTTTCGCTTTATATGGGGCAGGAAATCAAAAAGAATATTCAGAAAACTTTGTAGATGCGCTTGGATTAATGGCAGAATCCATCGAAAGTTTAGGTGGAAAACTGATTGGATTTGTACCGAATGAAGGTTATAGCTTTGAGCATTCAAAAGCTTTACGTGGAGATCATTTTGTTGGATTACCACTCGATTTTGAAGTTCAACCAAAACTTGTGAAACCAAGGATTGAAAAATGGGTTGAACAACTTAAAAAAGAGTTTTAATCTAGTTAATAGGTTGAGTAGGTTAGTCTGTTTAGTAAAGCTCTGCTCCTACTTAACTGCTTACTTTAATAAGTGCGCAACTAAACCAAATAATTTAATAATCTTTCATCAAAATGTGTAATTTTGCAGCCTAAACGTTCTTTGGCTTGTTTTTTGATGCTAAAATACGCTCTTGGGGTTGACTGGATTTGACAGCAAGGGAGTTGGAATGTAAGCATGCCGAGTGTTGTGAATATGACTCGTAAATCCTAATTCTCGCAGCTATGTAAATGGCGATAACAATTATGCTCTCGCAGCTTAATACTACTCAGTAGATTAGGCCTAATTTCGAAACTAGGTTTCGGAACGAGACATCTCGCAGAAGGACCTGCCTTGTTCCTAACTGATAACGGGGTGTAGTAAAATCAGGGACCGCTTTTTTCTCGCTTTGCGGAAAAAGTTAAATAAAAAAGCTAAGGAAATTGTTTGGGTGTCTTTTCCCGGTCAGTTTCTCGAAAACCAATAAAAGACTACGCATGTAGAAAGCTTTTTAATTACTTGTTTGGACGAGGGTTCGAATCCCTCCAGCTCCACAAAAAACCCACACGAATGTGTGTAGATCATGAGTAAATAGAAATTTCAAGCTCGTTTGAAATTTTTTATTTTCGAATGAGACAGTGAGTGAAGCGAGCAAGATTTTTTAATTGCCACCCCAAAAGGGATCAATGAAATTAATCCCTCTAGCTCCACAAGAAAATAAAAACGAACAATTTATTTTGTTCGTTTTTTAGTATAGGTCCCATAGTTCAATGGATAGAATATAAGATTCCGGTTCTTACGATAGAGGTTCGAGTCCTCTTGGGATCACAAAAAACCCTGATAATCATTTGATTATCAGGGTTTTTTATTTGGGATTTTGAAACTAATTAAATCGCTTCTACGATAGCATTGAGCGTGGCACTTGGGCGCATCGCTTTAGCAACCAACTCTTTGTTTGGTTTATAATAACCTCCCATTTCAGTTGCTTTGCCTTCTGCGGCAGCAATTTCGCCTACTATCTTAGCTTCGTTGTCTTGCATTTGTTTAGCCACTTTAGTAAACTTATCTTTAAGTTCTTGATCGTCGTTTTGAACGGCAAGTGTTTCTGCCCAATACATTCCAAGGTAAAAATGCGTTCCACGATTATCCAATTCACCGGCTTTTCTTGAAGGCGACTTTCTGTTTTCCAAATATTTGGCAACAGCTTCGTCAAGAGTTTTAGATAATAACATGGCACGCTTGTTATTTGTGGTATTGGCCATGTGTTCCAAAGAAACCGTTAAGGCTAAAAACTCGCCCAAAGAATCCCAACGCAAGTGACCTTCTTTTACAAATTGCTGAACATGTTTAGGTGCTGATCCTCCTGCACCGGTTTCAAACAATCCACCACCATTCAATAGTGGAACAATAGATAGCATCTTAGCAGAAGTTCCAAGTTCAAGAATTGGGAATAAATCTGTGATATAATCTCTAAGCGCATTACCTGTTACAGAAATGGTATCTAATCCGGCTTTTGCACGTGGAAGCGTAAATTTCATGGCTTCTACAGGCGACATGATTTGGATATCTAGACCTGTTGTATCGTGATCTTTTAAGTAAGTTTTTACTTTTTTAATCATAGCAGCATCATGCGCTCTGGCTTCATCTAACCAAAAAATAGCAGGAGAACCGGTTGCTCTGGCTCTGCTGACAGCTAATTTTACCCAATCGCGAATTGGCAAGTCTTTTGCCTGACAAGCTCGGTAAATATCACCTTTTTCAACTTCGTGCGAAATTAAAACATTCCCATTTTCATCAACAATACGAATGGTTCCATCAGCTTTTGCTTTGAAAGTTTTATCATGCGAACCGTATTCTTCTGCTTTTTGCGCCATCAAACCAACATTGGAAACATTTCCCATGGTTGCAGGATCAAAAGCTCCATTTGCTTTACAAAAGTCGATAGCTTCTTGATACCAAGTGGAGTAACAACGATCCGGAATAATTGCTTTGGTGTCTTGAAGTTCGCCTTTGGCATTCCACATTCCACCGGAATCGCGCACCACATTTGGCATGGATGCATCAATTATGATATCATTACTTGCGTGCAAATTGGTAATTCCTTTATCAGAATCCACCATCGCGATAGCAGGTTGAGTTTTATATACGGCTTGAATATCTGCTTCGATTTCTGCTTTTTTATCAGCAGGCAATTTTTCTATTTTATTGTATAAATCGCCCAAGCCTAAATCAGGATTTACTTCCAATTCAGCTAAAATAGCAGCATGTTTTTCAAAAACATCTTTAAAGAAAACAGAAACAAAATGACCGAAAATAATTGGATCAGACACTTTCATCATCGTTGCTTTTAAATGCACCGAAAACAAAGTATCGTTTTTCTTTGCATCCAAAATCTCTTTCGCAATAAATTCGCGTAAAGCTTTCACACTCATAAAAGTAGCATCTAACACCTCTTCTTTTTTCAAGGCTAGCTTTTCTTTTAGAACGGCAACACTTCCATCTTTCGCTACGAACTCGAAACGAACATTAGCAGCTTCCAGCATAACGATCGTTTTTTCATTTCCATAGAAATCACCTGAATCCATATGAGCTACATGCGTTTTTGAATCCGATTTCCACGCGCCTAATTTTTTAGGGTTTTTTTGTGCATTTGCTTTTACCGATGGAGCAACTCTTCGATCGGAATTACCTTGACGAAGGACTGGATTAACTGCAGAGCCTAAGCATTTTGCATATTTTGCATTCAATGCTTTTTCTTCGTCTGTTTTTGGAAATTCAGGATAATCAGGCAATTGATAGCCTTTTTCTTGTAATTCTTTAATGGCTGCTTTAAGTTGAGGGATTGAAGCACTGATGTTTGGAAGTTTAATGATATTGGCTTCGCTTTTCTCAACCAATTCGCCCAAATAAGCCAATTCATCCGCTTGCTTTTGCTCTTCCGTTAAATACTCAGGAAAAGTGGAAATGATTCTTCCGGAAAGAGAAATATCTCTTGTTTCGACTACGATACCTGCGGCTTTGGTAAAAGCGTTTACAATTGGTAATAAGGAATAAGTGGCTAAAGCTGGAGCTTCGTCAATTTCTGTCCAAATTATTTTTGATGTTTTTTCCATTTTATATGTTTTATAAGTTTTTCTGGTTTTTGTTCTCTCAAGGCATTTAAAAATTCAAATCAATTTTGATTAAAATCGTGATCAAATCGACTCCAAAATTTTATATGCATGCATTTGAAATTTGTGTGCAAATTTAAGAGAATTAAGCTTTAAAAGAATATCAAGCAAAGAAATAATTACCGTTTTTTAGATATTTAGACGGGTTATAAAGAGATGATTTTTCTCCTTGGCTTTAAAAACGCATACGTAAAATATTTTCATCAAAAAACGAAAAGGTTCGATTCGATGTTTGAAGCGATTATTAAATTGAATTTACTGCGCACTTTAAACCATTTTTGTTGCTTTAGCTTTTGTAAAAGTTCTTGGTTTACCGGATCCATTTCTACGCTTTCACTTGCTGATACGGAATCGTAAAGTAAAAAGTTGATCCTTTTCCAAAATCGGATTCCACTCCTATTTTACCTCCCATCATTTCTACAAAAGCTTTGGAAATTGCCAATCCCAATCCTGCACCTTGCAAAGCCATTTTATCGTTGATATCGGCTTGGATAAATCGCTCAAAAATAGCATCTTGTCGCTCATTTTTAATCCCAATTCCGGTATCTTTCACATAAAATTCCAAAAATTCCTTTGATGGCTCTTTGAGTGAATAGCCTATTTCGATCCTTCCGTGCCGAGTATATTTACTGGCGTTTTTGGTTAAATTCATCAAAACAGCATACAACTTATCTCCATCAACAAAGATGGTGGCTTCATCGTTACTTAAAGCCAGATTCATCTGCAGTTCTATTCCTTTTTTACTGCTTTCCGTTTTGAAAAAATCAAAAATAAAATTTAATTGATCGTTGATATTTACTTTCGAGTATACTGCTGACATCTGTCCGGATTCAATCTTGGAAATATCCACAATATCGTTGATAATACTGAGCATTCTTTGACCAGCCCGTTCAATCACATCGATAAATGTTCTTCGTTCTTCGCCACTCAAACCGGGTTGTTTAAGCAAATCGGAAAACCCAAGGATTCCGTTCATCGGCGTTCGAATCTCGTGACTCATATTGGCAAGAAAAGCGGATTTAAGACGATCACTTTCTTCGGCTTTTTCTTTCGCTTCTTTTAAATCCTCTTCGGCTTTTTTACGATAAATGGCGACACTAATTTGATCAGAAATAAATTCAAGCATTTTTTGATCAGATTCAGCAAAGGCATGTTCATCGGTATAACTTTGTACAGCAAGTACACCAATTATTCTTTCATTCACTTTTAAGGGCACACCTAACCAAATAAGGCAGTCGGTTCCAAAGCGGCCAACTTCTCCAGAGTCTAGGAGCGCTCTGATTACTTTGGTATCTGCCAATAAAGATTTTTGCTGCTTGATAACATAATGGGTGATCGTTTTTTCCGCTGGAAAAGAATCAAAATTATCAAAGCTATCTTTGAAAAAAGGCAACGATAATGAATTCGTTTGTTCGTCGTAAAGTGCTAAATAAAAATTAGAAGTATCAATTATTTTTCCTAATTCATGCCTAGTAAAACTAATTAATTGCTCAAGATTTTCTGTGGCATTAACGGCATTCGAAATTTTAAATATGATATTTTGTATTCGCTCGGAACGTTTGCGTTCTGTAATATCTTCAATTAAAGTATAAACATTCGAAACATTACCTTCTATATCCTTCAAGGGGACTAAGAAGCTATGTAGAGTCGTTTTCTTTTCCCACTTCGATTTATAATCCATTTCAAATTCAATCGTAATTCCTCCTTTAACACATTGATTAAATTTATCGGCATAACTATTTTGTACGAGTGGAGGAAACTTTAAAACATTAATTGCTTTAGTTGCCTCGATGGATGGAGAACCTAAGATTTCGAGCAAGGCATGATTCGCATCAATAATTTCTCCATTTTTAGTAGCCATGTAAATACCAATTGGAGAATTTTCAAAAATCAATTATAAATTGAGCATACTTTCTTTCAATGCTTTTTCTGCTTGTTTCCTTTTCGTAATATCTTCTTTAAAGGCAAGATAATGTGTTATTTCGCCCTTTTCGTTGAGAATAGGAGATATGGAAGCATGCTCCCAGAACAATTCTCCATTCTTTTTCTTGTTGTGAAATTCTCCAGTCCAATCTTTTCCTGAAGAAATGGTATTCCAAAGGTGATCATAAAAAAGGCTGTCTTGTTCTCTAGAATTGAAAATTCTAGGATTTTTGCCAATTAATTCTTCCTTTTGATAACCGGTTATTTCAGATACTTTGGGATTTGCATATTCGATAGCGCCTTCCATATTGGTAATCATAATTGAAACAGGACTTTGCTCAACCGCTTTTAAAAATTTTATTAATTCTATTTCAGTAGCTTTTCTTTCAGTAATATCTGTTTGAGTTCCCCATGTGCGAACCAAATATCCATTTTCGATAATTCCCACTGAATTATTACTAAAATACTTTGTGTTGCCTAATAAGTCTGGCTCAGTAGTCTCAATATTTTCAGTTCGAAATCCTGCAGTAATAAAATCGCGCAAAGCTTTTCTATTTTCCGGGTTCTCGCTTCCTCCGTGAAGTTCTAGCTGGCTTTTCCCAATCACTTCTGCTAAATGCGTGTATCCATACATTTGCATAAAAGCCTGATTGCACTCGGCTAGGATCATATGCTCATACATAAAATCAATTTGTTCTTCCATTGGCAAATTGATAGGCATAGGCTCATTC
>JAFGAK010000157.1 GCA_016933745.1 Bacteroidales bacterium | reverse complement strand
TTTTCCGGAACCATAGCCATATCAATCACGCGAATATCTCCCAACTCCATTGCTTCACTGATACGAGCTTCCTGATAGCTTTCCAGTAAAATAAGGTAAATATTCTCTGCTACTCGGACATCTCTTTCCAATCGGGCTAGCTGTATTTCTTTTTCCGGTAATTTCTCTAGCCTGGCTTCGTATTGACTAACAATCTCAGAGATACTTTTACCTTTTGTTTCCAGAGAAATCAGATTCGTTTCCAAAGTAACCATTTCAGAAAGCAAGTTCTGGTAAATCGGATTCACGGTGGAAACTTTTGAACCGACGATCTCGGCAACTTTCTGGCTAATTTCATTCTCGATTTCCTTGATCTGAATCTCAACTTCCGTGACCTGGGGGCTATTCGCTGAATATTTTTCTTTTAAAGCTGGAAGCTGCACCTGTAAATCGGTTAACTTGTTTTGCAATTGTTGGACAATAGGATTTGCAGTGATTGTCTGGGAAGAAATGACTGTTTTGGACTGTTCTTTTAATTGCTTTTGAATTTCTTCCAAACGAACGCTGTTTTCTACAAGTTGGGTGTCAATTTCCAATTTTTGGGCTTGGAAATTGGCCAATTGCTCGATATTCAGTTTGGTTTCCTCATCAAGATAGAGAATATTCTCCTTCTGCTTAAAAGCAAGTTTCTCTTCTTCTATAGACTCAAGTTCCCTTTCCTGGGATAAAAGCTGTTCCTCGATAAATTTCTTGGCTTCACTGGCTTGAGTGCGATTGATCGATTTGGATTGTTCCACATAGACTTGTGCAGTCAAATTAGCAATATCGGCAGCTAATTTGGGATGGATGCTTTCACTGCTGATTTCAATAATTTTAGTATTTTTCACCAGATTCACCAAGATCGAATCCATGACTTTTTTAATTTTATCTTCTTCTGTTGACTCATCTTCCGTATTAGCAAGACTACCCGAATCAACCCCTAATAAGTGGGCAACAAATCCTTTCAATCTAAATAGATCCAATAGATTAATCAGCCAGCGCAGTTCATTTTTTCTTTTTTCAAAATTCTCAACCTGGATCTGTTCAAATACATTTTCAGGTAATTCTTTTACAACCTGTTCTGCAATGCTATGACTTTTGATAATTTCAACCTGAGTTTCGATATCATCTCTTCCCCCAAGCAAAACATCCATTTCAGAATTACCAAACAGTTGCCCTGGAGCATTGGTCTCCGAAATCAGTACGGTCGTGGAAGCCTCGTACACCGGAGAAAGAATATAGTTTGTTAAGAACACAACCAATAGGGCAAGGATAAAAACCCAAAAAATCACCCATTTTCTCTTTCTTATGACCTGAATATATTCTTGCAGCGATATTTCATCTTCAGATTGATCAAAGTGTTCGGACACGAATTCCTCCTAAAAAAGTATGACGTATACCGTATAACGTGAAATATAATCGGTCTACCGGTCGAAGATAATTAAAAGATACTGTTTTCGGTTTTCAGTTAAAACAAACAAAAGATACAAGTAAATATAATTAACCAATTCACCATTTGAAAAATTTACCTATACGCTGATATACCCTATATGGTATAACTATAAAAAGAAAATACAGTCTTCTGATCTGCCTGTCTGCCAATCAAATCAATTTACCAATTAACCAATACGGTTGTTGGTTAAATTCATTTTTTGTTTTCAGCTATAAACTAAAAACTGCAAACTGAAAACCATATTTCTTTAACATATTAGTTTCATAGTTTAGCATAGGGTAAATCAAAATATCAATTAAAATTTAATTCAATAGCTTCTTGGTCACTTTCTGCTTTATTTTAAGACACTATAGATCGAAATGCTGGT
>JAFGAK010000156.1 GCA_016933745.1 Bacteroidales bacterium | reverse complement strand
TGCTAAAAAACGAATTAATTAATCGGCATTTGTTGGAAATATCAAGCGGAAGTGAAATATTGAAAAGATTGATTAAAAACGATTTGATATTTGAATATCCCGATCCAAAAGACGGAAGAGCAAAACGCGTATCGCTTACCGAGAAAGGTCGCAAAGAAATAATGATGGCTTTTACGGATATGCACAAAGTTTCTGAAATTATCATCGGAAATTTGAGCGAAAAGGAAGTAGGAGAGGCACTTGGAGTGTTCAATAAACTTACCTATTTCCATCAGCATATCCACGAATCAGACCGAACCAGCAGCTTAGAAACGCTACATCAAAAATATGTTTTGGAATCCACTTTAAATTAATTTGCATAAAAAAACCAGACAAGATTTGCTTGTCTGGTTTGATTTATTTCGATCTAAAAACTAATTTGCTTTGGGTTTGAAAATCACGTCTGCTTTATCTGCACCTGTAAAAAATGCATTGGCAATTTCTTTGATATCTTCCGGAGTAAATGCTTTTAAGATCTCTTCGTAGTTTGCCGGATTATTGGTATCGATGCCGTGATAGTAATAATCAAACAAGCTGTTTTCCCAATATTTATTATGAAGCTTGGATTGTTCTCTTAATTTCAGCAAGTTTTTAACGCTTTTATCTAAATCAATTGCGGTTGGTCCATTGGCAAGAATTTTCTCTATTTCTTGATACATAATGGTTTTCAATCGGTCTGCTTTTTCTGGATCGCAATCAAAATACATACTTAAAGTGGCTTCACTTTCTGGAAATTGCGATAAGCTCTCGCGCACGCCAACGCCGTAAGTGCCGCCTTCTTCTTCGCGAATGGTTTCCGTATATCTAAGATCTAACACTGATTTTAGAATGGCAAGACCCAATTTGTTGCGTTGGGTGTATTCCATATCGTTCCGGTAAACTACATTTACATTGCTTTTAGGTGTAGTAAAGGCAATATCGATCGCTTTTTCGGTTGTTCCTTTGGGCATATTCACCTGGTTATCTTTCCAGCTTTCGCTGCGATCAATATCCGTAAGCGAACCCAAATACTTTTCAACCAAAGGTTTTAGTTTTTGCTCTTCGATATTTCCAACAATAAAGAAGGTAAAATCGCTGGCATCTTTAAAACGGTCTTTGTACATTTCTTCGATGTATTCAAGTTTTACATCGTTGAAAAAAGGTCCGTTTAAAATTCGTGTTCTTGGACTGTAGCTGGTTAAGATCATACTTAAAGAATCCTGCATGATTTTTTGAGGATCGTTGGCCAAATTACTCATATATGCTTGGTATCTTCCGCGAAGCGCTTCGTGTGCTTCAGCGTCGAAACGTGGACGCTCGAAATACAAATAAACCAATTGCAACATGGATTCTACATCTTTTGGTGTAGAGCTTCCGTTGATGCTTTCGGTTAATTCTCCAATACTTGGCGCAACTTCTACTTTCTTTCCGGTTAGCATTTTCTGCAAACTAATAGCATCAAAATCGCCTACTCCATAAGCTCCAATAAATTGGTTGGTCATCATGCTTGATGGAATGTATTCTTCGCTGAAAAGCGAGCTTCCTCCTTTACTAAACGAACGTATCGAAACGGCATCATTTTCGTAATCGGCATGTTTGAATATCACTTTTACTCTGTTGCCTAATTTCCATTCAACGGCATCAAAATCTTTGAGTTTTTTGGCAAAAATAATTTTAGAACCTTTTAATGGTTCTGAAATCAAGGAGGCAGCTGCAGCTTCATCTACATATGGTGCTATTTCTGCCGATTCCACTTTTTTAATAATCGCCATTGCTTCGGCTTCGGTCAGGTGTTTTACACCTTCGGAAGGACCGGAAACAATAATGGTTCTGTTTTTATCTACAATCCATTCTTTGGCTTTCGCCGATACTTCTTCAGCAGTTATTCCAGGAAGAATTTTTTTCAAAAATTCCATTTCATAATCAAAACCGGGCGTTGGTGCTTGAGTTAGAAAGTGTTGTTGAATTTCACGTGCATGGCGATCGTTCGAAATCTTGTCTTTTTGTTTATAAGCACTTTCCATTTGCGTTAAAAAATTGGTTTTTGCTCTTTCGAGTTCCGTGGGTACAAAACCATATCTTTTTACGCGTTCTGTTTCCGTTAAAATGGCTTCAAGCGATTCGTCTTCTTTATTCGGGTTGGCCGTCACATTGATGGAATACGCATCGTAATATCTTACAAAACCGCCATAAGCACTTTGTCCAATGATAAATGGAGGCGTTCCTTTTTGCAATAATTCGGAAATCCGCTGTTGCATCATTGCGTTGTATAAATTAACGATATAGGTATCGCGCAAATCGTTGAGTGTTTTTTCTTGCTCGTCTTTATTATCATGCGCAATGTAAATAGCAACACCTGATTGAGATGCTTCTTTGTCGGTTGCTAAAACATAATAAGTTTCATCATGCTCCGGCACTTGATAGCCTTCGCGTTCACGTTTGTTTTCAACGGCTTTTATTTTCGAAAAAAGTGATTTTACGCTGGCTTCTACTTCGTCAACATTGATGTCTCCTACTACTACAACGGCTTGTAAATCGGTTCTGTACCAATCGTGATAAAAATTACGAATGGTTTCGTATTCAAAGTTGTTGATTACTTCTAAATCGCCAATTACATCGCGAACCGCATATTTTGATCCTTTAAATAATACAGGAAACATTTGAGCGCGAATACGGAAACCGGCATTTCGGCGAGTTCTCCATTCTTCGGAAATAACGCCACGTTCTGCATCAATTTCCTCGTCGGATAGCAATAAATAATCCGACCAATCGTGTAAAACCAACAAGCAACTATCCACCAAACCCGGTTTGGTAGTAGGAACATCGCTTAGGTTATAAACAGTTTCGGCTTGCGAAGTGTAGGCATTGATGTTTGAGCCAAAAGCAACTCCATTTTTTTCGAGGAAATTTAAAATTCCTTTTCCTTCAAAATGTTCCGTTCCGTTAAAAGCCATATGCTCTAGAAAGTGTGCAAGACCATTCTGATCGTCGTTTTCTAAAAGGGCGCCAACGTTTTGGATAAAATAAAAGCAGGCACGTTCTTTTGGTTCTTCGTTGTGCTTGATGTAATAGGTCATGCCATTTGCTAATTTTCCGGTTCTAATTTCCGGATCGAAAGGCACTTTGTCGTTAAAATTCAGTTCTTGCGAAAAATTGATTCCTGTAAAGAACAAAAGATTGATTACTACTAAAATAATTTTTTTCATCTGTTTATTATTTGTTTTTTAATTAGTTAGCAAAAGCTCATGAGGGCTAAAGCCGTTGCTAGATGGAACTCGTCATCGATCATCCTATTTCTTTGGAAGATTATCTCATGCCTCGTTTCATTCACGTTAATTTAAGATCAATCGCATCTCTAACGGTGTTCATAATGCATTTTAAGGATTTGGATCTGCTTTTGATACGTTTAATAACTGATTGGATCTTTTCATTTTGATTTAGATTCCAATAATAGAAAGTCGTTTTGTAAGTACAAACCTAGTAAAAAGAAACCAAATGTTTGTTTTTTTATGATTTTTTTAAGAATTTATGTAGAAATAACGTTGGGTTGTTCTTTTTCAAATTTACCAAGCATTAATTCCTAATTCTAGCGGTTCATTAAACGGAGCGCTTCTTTTCTGCTTAGTGCGTTTAAGTTGGTTTTATCGACAAATTCCTGCACCCATATCGGATTGGTTTTGCTGTATTCGCGCAACACCCAGCCAATGGCTTTATTGATAAAAAATTCTTTAGAGCCAACTAAGAAAAGGATCGTGTTGCTAAGCAAATCGATATCTAATTCCTGTTTGTATTTCAATTGAAATAGCAAAGCCGATCGGTGTAGCCATTTGTTTCCCGATTTTAACCAGCGCGGAATAATGGATTCTATTTGCTGCGGATATTTTTTAAAATAGTTTCCAACTAAGTGCACCGAAATATAATCTACCGTGTCCCACCATGATTTATGGATAAGCATAAATTCGTAGAGATCCAGATCTTTTTCTTCCGATTGTTGGATGTATTTAAACGCCAGCTCTTGAGCAAAGTACTGATATTCTCTTTGCGGTTTCTGCCAAAGCTCCTTCACCAAAAAAATCATTTCGCTTTTGAGCGGAAGAAATGGTTTTTGTAAAAATGGCTTTTGAAGCTGAGCCCTTAATGGTGAATTAATGCCGTAAAATTCAAACAGATTTTTCATATATGCTTTTTGTCCGATTGCAATTTGCAGACTCGCATTTTTCTGAAACTCCTGATCTAATGCTTTTAAATACACGTTCAAAGTTTTTTGTTTTTTCTGGATCGAAGCTTATTTCCTATTGAAAATCGCTTGGCATCAAACGACATTTACTTCCTTGTTCAAAAGCGTACGCCATTTTTAAAAGTTTCTCTTCTTCAAAAGTGCGCGCAATAAAAGTCAGTCCGCTGGGTTCTCCTTCTTTGGAATATCCCATCGGAACGGTTAAACAAGGGTATTTTGCAGCAGCAGCAAATCCCGCATTTCTATTGTTGATGGATAAGATTGCATCAAGTTGATTCGCGTCCATTGCTTGATCAAAAAAGCTTTTTCCGGCCTCGTTGAGTTTTGCGCTCAGTTGATCCAGTTCTTCCTTGCTTAAATCAACGGATAAAACGCCTTCAATCCGACCTTGTCCGTAAGGAATGCGAAGTGTAGAGTCTTCGTAATTATATCGAACAATATCTTCGACTGAAGTAAAACCGATTTCTTTGGATGCGTATTTTTGAAAGTAATCTGCCAAATCGATGCGCATATCTGCACTTAGTAAATCGCCAAAACCATCAAAGTTAACTCGTTCAGATTCGATTTCGATTATTTCGGCTCCTAAAGATTTCATCCGTTCAATACTTAATGCATAAAGCGAATCGCGAAGCAAATTGCTATACGCACCAAAACGCATTCCTTTTAGCGAGGCATTTTTAATTTCTTCCCAATAGTTTATGTTTTTTGGATTGTCTTTGGTTGCTGCATCCATCGGATCTTCACCGCTCAAAGCAGAAAGTAAAATCGCATTGTCGATTACATTTTTTGTCATTGGACCAGGTGTATCCAGCGTACTCGAAATAGGAACAATGCCGCCTCTGCTTAATAAGCCAACCGTGGGTTTTAAACCGACTACCGAGTTTTTACTTGATGGTGAAAGAATGGAACCCGATGTTTCTGTTCCAATTGCTGCCACAGCATAATTTGCAGCCGTTGATGCACCGCTTCCCGAGCTGGAACCTCCGGTATCAAAATTTCTTCTACCGTAAGGATTCAGTGTTTGTCCGCCAACAGCAGAAAAGCCATTTGGACAATCCAAACAATTGAAATTTGCCCATTCGCTTAAGTTTGCTTTTCCAAGAATAATCGCGCCATTAGCTTTTAATTGCTTAACAATATAAGCATCGGAAGCATAATTATTTAACAAGGCAAATGCTCCGGCCGTTGTTGCTAAACCTTCAAAATTAATATTGTCTTTTAACAAAATAGGCATTCCGCAAATTGGATGCTTTTGTGTTGCTTTGTTTTTGTCTTTTTCTTTGGCTTCGCGAAGCGCATTGGGATTGATAGCAATGATTGAATTAAGCGCTTTTTCTTTGTCGTTTTCGAATTTCACAATCCGATAAAGATACCATTGCGTCAATTGGGCATAACTCAGTTTTCCTTCAGAAATAGCCGAATGAATGGTTGGAATATCTTGCTCCAGAATGAGCGGTTTAAGTGCTTGATAATCTTCTTCGCCGAAATCTATCAGTTGATCGGCCACATTTTTCCAAAGCTCATTTTTGTCTAATATGCGTGATTGAATTAAGTGATATTGCAGTTTGCGGTTCGGATGATTTGCGTTTTGAGCAAGCTCTTCGGTTTCACCGTAAGGAACCCAAGCAGAAATGTTCGTTTTTGGTTTTTGTTGACACGATATCGTGACTAAAAGTAAAAGGTAAATTAGGTTTTTCATCGGTTTGGTTTTAGATTGCTTAAAGATAAATAAATATTCATTCGAATGGTTTTGCCAAATGCATTAACCATCGAATTTAGAAGTGATTTTGTTGAATATTTTACGTTGTTTAAAAGCATTTTTCGTTCGTAATTTCTTCGGAAAAAGCCCACAGTTTTTTAGCATCAACCAGATTATGCGAAGCTGTATTTGATTTTACCACTACAGGAAAACCGGTCATGCCTTTATGTGGACCGTAAAATTCTCCACCTTTCGCTTGAGGATCAACACAGGCACGAATCTGCGGCAGAGCCCCTTGGTCTTGGGTCATGGTGAAATGTTTAAATACAGGCCACAGAACTTTGTACAAAAATTTCCCATCGATGTATCTGCCTAAATTGGTTTGAGAAACGCCCGGGTGTGCACTAAGCGCAGTGCAATCTATGTTGTGCTTTTCAAACAAGCGCTGTAATTCGTAGGTAAATAATAAGTTGGAAAGCTTTGACCGACCGTAGGATTTTAAGGAGGTGTATCCGCCTTTTTCGAAGAAAAAATTATCAAAATCCATTTTTCCCATTTTATGAGCAGAGCTGCTCACGGTTACCACTCTCGATTTAGGTGTTTTCATCAAAGTGCTTAACAGTAAAGCGGTTAATTTAAAGTGACCAAAATGATTGGTGCCGTTTTGAGCTTCCAGCCCGTCTTTTGTTTTAAAGTAGGGAGTTGTCATAATTCCCGCATTGTTTAACAATACATCGAGCTGTTGGTATTCTTTTTTAAATGCGGATGCAAAATTTTCGATGGAAGCGAAATCTTGCAAATCGAGTGGCATGACTTGCACATTTACGGAGGCAGAACCCATTTGTTTTTTTGCTTCTTCGCCTTTTTCTATAGATCGGGAAGCTAAAATTACATGCGCTCCTTTGGAAGCAAAAGCTTTTACGGATTCAAATCCTAATCCGCTATTTCCACCGGTTACGATCATTGTTTTTCCACTTAAGTCGGGAATATTTTGGGTTGTCCATTTTGTTGCCTTCATGATTTCTTTTTTTTGCTAAAGATAAATGAAGTATTTGTAACGCTATGGATTCAAAAGATTTTTTAAGAAAATGGATTTTTCAGTTTGAAACAGTACAGCAAAAGTTTAATCTTATAAAAACCGTCTTATTCCGTAATGATCATAGTCCAAGGTCCTGCTTCGTAAATTTCAAATTCAACAATGCAGCTTTTATTCACTACAAAATCTTTTCCGGTGATCACGAAAGTTATTTTTCCTTTGAATGGAAAAGTAACATCGTTGAAAGTAACTTGATTCATGGTTTTCATTCCGTATCCACTGCTCGCTTCTAGGGCTAAGGTGTTAAAGAAATCTTTGTTGCGATCAATATTAAAACGAATATTGATGGTTCCCGGAGGAATGGCTAGGTCTTTCTTATGTATTTGAACTTGCTTAACGCTATTGGCTTTTAATACTTTGTATTGGATAATGGATTGTTCTTTGAGTTGATCTTGATCCCAAATTCCGCGCACTTTTTTTTGATCGGCAGCGGTAAAAAAAAGACCTTTTCCATTTTTTTTGCCCATCACCCAAGAGCCGTCGTAATAATCGCCATTGGCCCAAGTATATTTCCCATTTTTATGAGGCAAACCATCTTTAAATGAACCGGTATATTCGTCGATTCCTTTGGCTGTTCCTTTCCCATTTGCCAATCCGTTTTTACACCCACCGGAATAAGAATTGGAAATGGTTTCTAACAATACTTTACAATCTGATTGTGCGTAGGTTTGAAAAGAGAAGAGGATAATTAAGGCAAAAGATGAGAATAGATAAGGGTACATTTTCATGTTATAGGAAGTTTTTAAGTGATCGAAATTCGTTTTGATTTGGCATTTGTTATTTATCAAATTTACGAATAGCATCCAATAATCCTTCCAAAAAAGCGAGTTAATTCTTGGTCATAAATTTTAAATACGAAAACTTACAAATGTTTTTTAAACCAATCGATGAGGTTTTTCATGGCCTGATCGCCCACTTGCTTGTTGTATTTTCCTTCCGCGCTCATCCAAATATGTCCCACTTTTTCGAAGGTTATTTTTTCACAAACAACTTGCTTGCTTTGCAAATCGACAAACAATTCTTCGGAAGGTTCTTTGATAAACGGTTGATCCAATTCGCCATACATAATTAGTGTTGGTGGAGCTTTAGCAGAAACATACTTTTTGAGCGAGAGAGAATCGAGCTTCTGCTCAGAGATATGTAAGGAAGGCAGCATTTTTCGCACCAGATCGTTCCGACTATTTAAAAATTGATAGCCCGATGGATAATAGAGAACACTAGCTTTTAGTGTGTTGTTTTCGGCTGGGTTTAAAGAAAGAAAAGCCGCCAAATAAGCACCTGCACTTCCGCCCCAAATACCCAAACGATCTTTCGAAATTCGATAGTTTTCGGCCTCTTGTTTGATGTATTTTATGGCTAGATTTAAATCGCCTACAATTTCATCAAGAAGGTATTTGGGAGCACTGGCATGACGAACATCAAAAACTGTAAATCCGTTGTTGAGAAGTTCTTCAAAACTTGCTTGTTGAAAAAGTTCGGGTTGTATTTCGGATTTAAGAACAAAAGTCCATCGACTTTTGCCAACTCCCCAAGCTTCGTTCTTTTCGTTTTTACATTGTCGGGTAAAATAAGGCGAAACAAAGCCGCCACTGTTGATAAAAATAACACCGGCACCATTTTGCTTTTTGGGAATGTAGATATCCATCGTTAGCGCCATTCCATCTTTGTGATGGTAAACCACATCGCTAAGAATGTTTACTTGCGGTTTATTTTGCGCAAAAAGGCTCGTTAGACTAAAGCCAAGTAGAAGTGCAATCAGTATCTGTTTCATCTTTATAAGGTTGTGTTTTGCCTTTTATAGACGATTTCTTTTTAGTTCAGTTACATTTTTACAACGGAAGATATTTCGCTATCGCGATAGCGGAATTAATTAATGTTTTTCCGCAGGAGCGTATGGAAGATGCGAATCGTGCAAAACAATTTTTAAATTTCCGGCTTCGTCTTTTATATACGCAAAGGAATATTCCACTTTTACTTCTGAACCACCCTGACTAGGCGTAAAGTAATAATTACCCATTGCTAACGCGATAGATCCTTCAATTTTTGTTCCGATATTTTCCCAACGAACTGCGCTCCAAGGTTTAATTGCAAAACCATGATCTTCGGGGTAGTTTTGGTTCCCAGCAACAAAATAGGAAAGGGCGCCATCGATATCGGTGCGGAATTGTTTTTGAGAAGTTAGCGTGGGTTTAAACAAAACGCTGCCCAAATCGTAGGCATAGAATTTCTGAATATGCTCCAATGCAATTGTTTTATAATCGCCCTGTTCTGAATAAACCTGACCAATCGTAACAATGCCATTGCCCCAGGCGATTTGTGCTTCTTCTACTTCTTGCGAAGTGATGGGCGAAACGCCTACGGTTTGAACAACTGGATCTGCTTGTTTGCTTTGATCGCTTTGATTACACGAGGAAAGCCCAAGGCTAAATAGTGCAACTGCGATGAATACTGCGGAAAAGAAATGTTTGGGATTGAATGTTTTTGTTTTCATAGGGAATTTGGTTTTGATTGTTTCAAATCTTTATCATTTGAGTAAAGTGACTGATTTACTTTTGTAAAGATACACTGTTCTTTGAAAATTGGCATATTTCGGTTAGGGCTTGTTTTGCTTCCGGAAAGAAAGGCGATAAAATAGGAAAAGCGTGAATCATGTTTTCCCATTTTTTGAAAGTAACCTCTACGCCATGATCTTTTGCCACTTTTGCCACGTTTTCGCAATCGTTTAAATGAATTTCATGAGTTCCGACGCATATAAAAAGTGGAGGGAGCCCTTTGAAATTTCCAAATAATGGCGATAATAATGGGTTGGTCGGGTTGTTGTTTCCGATATAATAATTGGTCCATAAATCCCACGACCCAATAGGGGCAATGTCGTTTTTTGCGTTGAATTTAAAAGAATCTGCTTGACACCTTAAATCAGTTACCGGCGATATGGAAAAAGCTGCTTTTGGCAATGCGATTGATTTTTCTTTAAGTGCCAGCAAGAGCGAAAGCGTGAGTGTAGCACCGGCAGATTCTCCACCAACAACGATATTTTCAGGCTTGTAGTTTTGTTGAAGCAGCCATGAATAGACTTCTACACAATCATCTAATGCAGCAGGAAAAGGGTTTTCGGGCGCTAAGCGATAGTTGAATACCAAAGATTTAAGTTGGCTGCCTTTTGCAAATTTAGCGACATGCATTCGGTGGGTTAGCGCAGATCCGGAAATAAATCCACCACCATGAATATAAAGCAACACTTTATGCTCGAGTGCATTTTCCGGAATAATCCATTCCGCTTCTATGGCGTTGACTTTAACTTTTTCAGCATGTATCGTTTTAGGGAGCTTTATACGTGCACTTACTTTATCAATTTGTTCTCGGAATTCGATTACTGAAAAGCGCTCATCAACAATTTCAGGCTTTCTTTTAAATTTAAATAAATGCCGATTCTTAAGAATCCAAATAAAAATCCGACTTCGATAGCTTTGCATGAATGATTTTGTTCTGTTTGATACGAAGTTAGTAAAATATTTCAACCATTCTGCTGCTCGATGGAAGTGAATATCTATGCTTGCTAGTGATTTAAGCTTTTGTAAAAAGGAATTCTTTTTTTAACCGTTCCTTTTTACTTTTTTGGTGTTCCTTTTTACTTTTTAATTGTTCCTTTTTGGATATTCCTTCAAGGATTTGGTTGAAAAAGCCCTAAAGGTTTGAGTGGCGGTTTTAGTATAGAAGTTGATTTTTGTTTTTCAGCTCGGTTAAATGCATTTCTAGGAACTCTTTTAAGTCGCGACGAATTTGGGTTGGTGTTGCTGTGTCTTTTATTTCCAGTTCGTCGTAGGGCAAAAATTCAAACATTTCTGGACCCAATTTGTTCCAGTCGTTTTGCAATGCTTTATTTAGATGTAATCCTGCTTTTAATTGAAAAAGATCGGAGTTGTAAGCGCGGTCTAGATCGGAGGAGGTTTGAAGGTAAATTCGATTCGTTTGTTTATTTATGATTTGGAAAATACCACTTCTAAATTTCATTGATTTATATTCTTGCTTCCACTCTTTTTTGGTCTTCATGGTTTAATTTTTATTCGTATTACTTTGTTTTGTGGTCTTGTTTTTGGTGGGGATCTGCAGCAAAGTTGCTATTTTTTCTGCTCTAGCTAAAATCTCCTCTTTTTCTCCGGTCATTAGTTCAATTTTTTGTTTCGAAAGGGATAGAAAGAGTTTATAAACAACATTTGTTTCTGTGCGAGTGATTGAAAGAACACTCATGTTTTGCGTTTCTTTGGTTTGTATGATTTGAAGATAGCTTGCCGATTGAATACTTTTCCACTTTCCGTTTGTAAGGCCAAAAATACCCGTGTATTTCTTCAGTCGTTTATTCTCACCATCGATCAGAATTCCTGATTTAAGAAATAGGAAAAGTAAGGAGAGAACGAAAAAAAGGATTCCTTTCCAGTCCAATTCAATCATTCTCCAAATCCCGATACCGAATAGCAGCGCACCCAAATAAATAAAATTTGGCGGAAGTTTACCTGTTTTGTAATTTAAAATCATGCTTCGACTTTTATTTGGAATGTATTTTAATTTTTTTGAGGTACTAAGGTAGTGTTTTTGGATTTCTTTTATCAAAATAAATTGTTTGAAGTCTTTTAGGGCGACTTAATCCAACGTTTAATCCAAGCGAATTTTAAATACAGATGCGGCTTCGCCGCGATTCCCGGTTGATGAAAAACATCTTGGAATCTACAGCGAAGCCGCGTTTATTTTTGCTCTTATAAAAGAGTTAATGTTTTAAGCTTCTAGTTAAAAGTGAGGCTCAAATAATTTTGCTCTTCCATCACTTGATCTTGTCATCATAATGGTTGGTTTGCTATCGCGATACAAAACATCAAAGCCGTCCCAATCTTTAGACCACTTGTGTTCGCCTACTCTTTTAGAAATTCCGGTAGCACTCATTTCAAAAAAGATTACTTCGCCACTTGCTTTTTTGTAAGTAAACAAATAGGTTTTGTTGTTTAGTTGGAAAAAAACAGTGCTTGTCCATCCGGTATGAGTTGTTTTGTCGTAAACAGGATCTCCGCCTTGGTCAAGATTCCAAATTTGCGTTTTACCTGTTGTGGCGTTGTAGCAAAGTACAAAGTTACTGTTGTCGACAGTATAAGTTTGGGTCGTGGTGTATCCTTTTCCCAACACGATGTCGGCGGTCCAATTCACTTCCATTTTTCCTGTTGACAAGGTCTGAGCAAACACAAAACTTGAAAACATCACTAAACATAATCCAATAATCCCTTTTAAATTTTTCATAAAAATTAATTTTAAGCACCCTACTCCTTTGGTTTTTCGGCTACACCCCGTTTATTTAAGTGGGATCTGGCTCCACTTCTCTTGATATCTTCTTACTTGTTGTTTACACCGTTCAATAAATTTTCATTTACCTTCTAGTTTTACAAAGGCTCTTCTATGCTTTTGTAAGGGAATATCGTTTAGGTTGGTTTTGGTTTTTTAATGTTAATCTCTCAAAAATAAGAAAATAATTTTTTTAACGTGCAGATAAATCCTATTATTTCTCAGAAAAGAGGATGACTTAAAATAGGGATTTGCTTGGACGAATTAAGCAAGAAATTTCTCTGTGAGCTACCTGAATAAGGTCTTGTTGTTGGTGATTTAATCGCTAGATTAAGTGGAGTGAGCAAGCTAATTTATTTCTTTACGCTGGAGAAGATGATCTCCAATAGTTTTTCTTTGTTGATGGGTTTGGATAGATAGGCGTTGCAACCGGCTCCGATTACTTCTGTTTTGTCGCTCTCCTGTGCGTAGGCTGTTTGCGCGATAATAAAAACGGTCGTATTAAATTTTCGGATTTCTTTGGTGGCTTCAAAACCATTTAGCTTAGGCATTTTTATATCCATCAAAATGAGATCGATGTTGCTGTGTTTTTTAGCCATTTCAATGGCTTCCGTTCCATCCTTTGCATGAATTATTTTTGCAGCAATATCTTTTAGAACTTGCTTTAAAAAGTAGAAAGAAGTTTCATCGTCTTCCGCAATGAGTATGTTATACTTAGTTGTTGGCTGTTCGGTTTTGCTAGTAGGTTGAGCTGTTTCAACAGCTTTGAAAGATTGCCTTATTGCATTTGGAATACGGACATAAAAGGTGGTGCCGATCTGTAATTCGGATTCAAGACGTATTTCTCCGTCTAATAGTACTACATATCCTTGCGAAATAGATAACCCAAGTCCGGAACCTTCAAAACCATTTGAATGTGAGTAGTCGGCTTGCACAAACTGATCAAAGATGGCTTTTTGTTTTTCTTTTGCGATTCCAATCCCTGTATCGATCACCCAAAATTCAGCGGCAGTATTACTGATCGCATATTTAATTTCGATGGAGCCTTTTCGTGTGAATTTTAAAGCGTTTTTAAGCAGGTTGGTAAGGATTGAATTTAGCTTGTATTCATCCGAATAAAAGCTATTGGTAGAAGCGATACTCTTTTCGCTTAAAGTTAGTTCTAAGCCTTTGGACGTTGCTTCGGGACTGAAAAAATCCAAGAGTTCATTCAAAATACTTTGAATATTCACCTCCTTTATCTGCACTTTTTCTAATCCCGATTCCAGTTTAGAAACATCAATAATATTATTGATGGTTCCCAGCATTCTGTTTCCGCTTCGTTGAATAATTTCGATAAACTCAGCTTGTTTGTCGGAGGAAAAATCGGGAGATTTCAAAAGTTCGGTAAAACCCAAAATGCCGTTCATTGGGGTTCTTATTTCGTGACTCATATTGGCTAAAAAGGCCGATTTCATTTTATCGCTTTCTTCCGCTTTCGATTTTTGCTTCTCAAGTTCTATCATGATTTGAGAATTTAAATCGAGTTGTTGCTGGAGATCTTTTGTTTTGCTTTGAACTTTTGATTTTAAAACCCAGTTTGCCACAGACAGCAATAAAATAAGCATGATAATCAGCGTGCCGGTAATCAGAATATATTTGAGGTAATTATGCCAGTCGTTTTGACTTTGATCGTATTCGGAAATCCATTTATCATAAATCCGTTGATATTCGCCGTTTGCTAATATGACTTCGATGCCATTGTTTAATATTTCTGCTAATTCCGGTGAACTATTGACCACCCGAAAACCCATATTGCGTTCTAAAATTCGGTGTTCGAGTGGGCGTATATAATCTTTGCCAAGATTCTTTGCATAATACATACTCCCTACTCTTTGCCCAATGATGCAAGTAACATCTTCTCGGTCTAAGGATTTAATCAGTGCTTCGTAGTTATCAAAATATAAAAATTGAGCAGAGGGATTAATGGAAAGAATATAATGAATAAGGACATCGTTTTTCCACATGGCGACCAGTGGATTTTTTAAAGACCTTAAGTGTTCGATGGAGAAATTATTAAAGTGCTTTGTATTGTATGAAATACAGTGCGATGTATTGATGGTGGAACGGGTGTAAATATAATTGTTATCCGGACTTCCGGGGTAATGATCCCCTCCAATGGCTTGAATTTCGCCATTATCAAGTGCCTCGTTTATGACATTCCATGGACCGCCACTAATACTTATTTTTGAATTGTATAGATCGTTAATGGCGTTTAATATATCAATATTAAAACCGACCAGTTCACCTTTTTCGTTTAAAAAATTGTAGGGAGGATAGCTATTGCTAAACATTACTTCGTAATGAGCATAAATTTTGCCCGGAGCAATTGCAATAAAGAGTAAGATAGCAAATACAAATTTTCTCATGCAAATTCTTCTCATGCATCAAAGGTAATTTATTTTTAGTTTAGGAAAAGTTAACGCCAAGTTATAAAAAAGTTTTTCTGTCGTGTTATATCAAGAGGAAAGAAGTCTTGGTATTTATTTAGTTTTTACAACCACCCCAGCCTGCGGCTTACCCCTCCTGACCAGGAGGGGAGTGTTACAATGTCGTTGCTTTGAATTGCATTGTTGTTGCTGGGTGTTACAATGTCGTTGCTTGCTCTTACAATGTTGCTGCAGGATGTTACAATGTTGTTGCTGAATGTTACAAAGCCCTTGCTGGGCGTTCCAATGTCGTTGCTTTGAATTACATTGTTGTATTTACGACCACCCCAGCCTGCGGTTTACCCCTCCTGACCAGGAGGGTGTTTGTGATGTATGGTGTTGTTTATTAAGCGACTTAATCAGGAGATTAAGCAGAGCGGATTTTTTTAGATTTTCAGGAAGCCACGGAATCCTCTAGCGGCATAGTACGATTCGGCGCCGTTGTGATAAACAAATACTTTTCCGTAACGAAAGTCGCAAAACAAAGCGCCGCCAAGCGCTCTTATTTTGGTTGGTGTTGCAATCCAGCTCGATGTTTTTGCATCGAAAGTTCCGAGGGTTTGTAGTTCGCGGTATTGTTCTTCCGTTAATACTTGTATTCCCATTTCCATTGCCAATGCAATGGCGCTGTTTTTGGGTTTGTTTTCTTTTCTTTTATCAAGCGCTTGTTGGTCGTAGCAAAGGCTACGTCGACCCGTTGGGCTTTCTGCGGAGCAATCAACAAAGAGATATTCGTTGGTGCTTAAATTGTAGGCAATCACATCCGGTTCGCCGCCTGTATTTTCCATTTGCTTGAGCGACCACACTTTTTCAAAATTCGAAGGATCTTCCAGTATCGTTTGTATTGGTTCCCAATGCATTCCGATGTGGCGTTTTGTGTTTTTATCAAAACGTGTTTTTAGAATGCTGAGTAGTTCTTCTTGTTGCGCTTTGGTAAGTTCTTTATTCATTTGTTTTTTTTATTAGGTTTAAGTTTCATCTCGGCCGATTTTACTCAGGTCTTTTACCTCTGTAAAAGTGTATTCTCCTTTGTTAAGTATCGGAGTCGGGTTTTTCCGTAATTCTGCTAAATTTGTTTCCTTATTTATTTAAGTAAGTTTCTTGTATTTGAACAAGGCAAATAAAGATACGATGGTCCAAACGCCTTCTAACAGAATAAAGGGAAGATAATTCATAAGAATGGACGCTAAACATGCCATGCCGGCACCCACACTATTTAGCAAAATAAACATCAAATTGTTTTTGTCCAACTTTCCGAATACGTTCAGGATGTAGGCCAAAAGGATTTGAAACACACCAATAAATCCGATCCAATCTACTTGATTCATCTTTTGTTTTTTAAAGCGTTTACCCTTATTTCAATTTCTTTTTGTACTCAACAATTTTTAGCACATCGTTAATTTGTTCTTTGCTTGATACATTCACCTCCAAAGGGAACAGTTTACCAATGTTTTTACTTTGGTTAAACTCGGTTTTAATCTGATTATCGATATCAAGTTTCTGAATTCCCAAACGTGATTTTTCGCTAAAATAAAACCCAACTTTAAAGAATTCGTTCCATACAGAAATCCAAAAAACGGTTGTTTTTTTATAGGAAACTTTGCATAACCACGACGAACCGTGTTTGTAGAATCGCCATTCAGAAACCAAGTTAAATTTTTCGGTTGAAATGGTTTCCATTAATTCATTGTACGCCGAATAACTTGCTCCTAAAGCATTTTCTAAAACGTCTTTGCATGGAAAAACGGCTTGTTCACTTAATAATCTTGTTTCCATCTAAAGTTTTTTTGCGAAAATCTGTTTGAATATTTCTTCTCCTAGTATTATTCCGTAGCGCTTGGCTAAAGACGATATCATTAATTTTTAAGCCACACGTAGCCATTCAATGAGGAAGCAATTACTAACCAAATTAAATAAGGAAGTATTAAAAGGGATTTGAGTTTTAATTCGGGCCAATAAAAGAATAACATAAAACCAATCAGCGCGGTAAGTAAGCTAATTAGCAGCAGACCACTTAAAACTTGGTGGTAATAAAAAAAAGTTGGGTTCCATCCAATATTTAAAATTAATTGAAGGATATATAAACCAATAAGAAGATTCTTGTGCTCAGAAATCGGCCATAAATAAGCCATATAAATGCCATACAGAATCATTATTGTGGTCCAGGCGGCGCCAAAAACCCAACCCGGAGGAGTCCATGGGGCTTTGTTTAGATTGACATACCAATCGGAAGGAACGCCTTTGCTAGTGAATAATCCTCCAAGAGCAAGCGCAGCAAAGTTGAGTGCTAGGAAAATAATAAGTCTGTAAATCATGGTTTTTCCTTTCTCTTTAAGATGGGTTTAGGTAACTATTTCAATTGTTCGTTCAGAAGCGCTTCATATTCTTTAAATCGATGTTCGCGAATAGGCCTGACATTGGGCTCTGTAGAAAAATACAGAAGCAGGCAAGGGCTTATCGACTTGTATTTATTTACATATTCATATCCTGTGAGTTCATTGTCTTTAATTCTTTGCTTTATTTTATTGTGGTATGGATACATTCCATTGTTTTCTTGGATTCGACTCCTACAAATATAAAATTAGTCGGTGTGTAAGCTTCCCCTTTTATCAGATCATTCAAAAATAGAGTTGTAAAGTTATACAAATTCTTCTACCATCATATTTGGGGTCTTGTAATTTAATGCTTTGTGAGGTCTATTTTCATTATAATCCTCCATCCAACAATAAGTTTTCTGTTTTACTTCATCTATTGTTCTAAAAATATAAGCATTCAACAATTCTCTTCTTAGACTTCCGTTAAGTCTTTCGA
>JAFGAK010000155.1 GCA_016933745.1 Bacteroidales bacterium | reverse complement strand
TTTATCCAAATGGCAATTGCATTGGAAAGAACAGCTGGCTAATTGGTACGGAATGTTTATTCACGAAGCTCAATATTTTGAACCTGTCATGCGTAACATCGAAAATTTTTTAGAAGACACACAAACTTTTGTAAGTGGAAAAGTATTTGTCGAACTTCATCCGTATCGCTTTGTTATTCAGGGTATTGAATCTAAACACGATCTAATGAATTCTGATTTTGGAGAATATGGAGAAATGAATAAAAACTGGTTGGGCGAAGATGTAAAAGGATTTTCCAAAATACTTGCAAATTCAATGCATATCTATAGACATGTAAATAAAACAAGCTAAAACAACAAAACAATGAATACTCAATTGCACGTTCAGGCAATCGATCTGTTGCGAAGTTTGATAGAACTTCCTTCTCTATCTGGGAGTGAAGATCAAACGGCCACATGTATTGAAGATTGGTTCAAAGCAAAAAAAATTTGTGCAAATCGTCATAATAATAATGTGTGGGCGTCCAATCAATACTTTGATAAAGGGAAACCAACCCTGTTTTTGAATTCGCATCACGATACGGTAAAACCTGCACCAGCCTATTCGATCAATCCATTTGAAGCAAAAATTGAAGATGGAAAATTGTTTGGTTTGGGAAGCAATGATGCTGGAGCAAGTGTGGTCGCTTTGATGTCGGTTTTCTTGTATTTTTATGAGAAGCAGGATTTGAAATTCAATCTGCTCATTGCTTTGACTGCAGAAGAAGAAAATTCCGGAAAAAAAGGAATGCGAAGTTTGCTGGAGTATTTGCCAAAATTTGATTTTGCTTTGGTTGGCGAACCAACCGAAATGCAAATGGCCATTGCTGAAAAAGGATTGTTAGTTATTGATGGAACCGCCAATGGAGTTGCCGGACATGCTGCACATTATTCAGGAGAAAATGCTCTTTATCAAGCTCTAGATGATATTGATTGGATACGTAATTACCAGTTTCCGAAAGTTTCTGAATTGTTGGGAAAGGTTAAAATGACTGTTACTCAAATTGAAGCTGGAACTCAGCACAATGTAGTTCCTTCCATATGTCATTTTGTAATCGATATTCGTGTAAATGAATTGTATTCTAATCAAGAAGTTTTTGAAGTTATCAATGCACATACTAAAAGCAAACTGATTCCACGTTCCTTGCATCTCAATTCATCGAGTATTTCTGAGCAACATCCCTTGGTGCAAGCCGGATTAAAGCTGCAAAAATCGGTTTATGGATCGCCAACTTTATCTGATCAAGCTTTGCTTAGTTGTCCATCCTTGAAAATGGGACCGGGAAATTCTTCACGCTCACACAATGCTGATGAATTTGTATATCTCAATGAAATTACCGAAGGAATTGATATTTACATCAAAATTCTCAACGAAATTCTATAAAGAACCACAAACAGAAAGTAAAAATTATGAAACTCTGGGACAAAGGCTATTCAATAAATTCGATCATTGAGCAATTTACAGTTGGTAACGACAGAGAATTGGATTTGAAACTTGCTAAATACGATGTGCTGGGAAATATAGCCCATGCAAAAATGCTTCATTCCATTCACTTATTAAATGATCAAGAATTGGAATCGATTTTGGTTGCTTTGCAAGAAATTCAAGAAAACATCGAAGCTGGAAGTTTTCAGATAGAAGAATCTTTTGAGGATGTTCATAGTAAAATAGAATTTGAACTGACGGCGAAAATTGGAGACGCCGGAAAAAAAATTCATACAGCACGTTCTCGGAACGATCAAGTTTTAGTGGATTTGCATTTGTATGCCAAAGCAGAAATTTTGGAAATAAAACTGCTGATTAAAACCTTATTCGATACTTTAATTACTCAAAGTAATGCACACAAAGATGTTCTAATTCCTGGTTATACGCATTTTCAATTGGCGATGCCTTCCTCTTTTGGCTTGTGGTTTTCGGCCTATGCTGAAACTTTGATTGACGATTTGATTTTTCTTAATGCCGCATATAAAATAAGTAATCAAAACCCTTTGGGCTCTGCGGCAGGATATGGAACTTCTTTTCCGATCGATCGACAAATGACGACGGATTTGTTGGGTTTTCAAACCATGAAATACAATGTTATTGCGGCACAATTGAGTCGTGGTAAATTAGAAAAGTCGGTTGCTTTTGCCTTATCGTCGATAGCCGGAACCTTGTCTAAGCTAGCTTCGGATAGTATCTTGTTTATGAATCAGAATTTTGGATTTTTTAGTTTTCCTAAAGAGTTAACTACCGGATCGAGCATTATGCCGCATAAGCAAAATCCCGATGTGTTTGAGTTGATTCGTGCAAAAGCAAATAAAATCCAAGCTTTGCCAAACGAAATAATCCTGTTAACCAATAACTTAACAAGTGGTTATCATCGCGATTTCCAATTGCTTAAATCGGGTTTTATAGGTGCTATTGAAGAAATGAAGGAATTACTTTACATGACGAGCTTCATGCTTGAGCGAGTGATTGTTAGTAAGAATATCCTTGATAAAAAAGATTACGATTTTCTGTTTAGTGTAGAAGAAGTAAATAAATTGGTTATGCTAGGAATTCCTTTTAGAGAAGCATATCAAAAAATTGGACAGGCTATTGAGCTTGGAAATTTTCGTCCAGAGCGAAAAGTAGTACATTCACATCAAGGAAGTATCGGAAATTTGAGTTTGAAAGAAATTCAGCAGAAATTTAATTCTTCGTTTGAGTAGATATAAATCAAAGCTTTTCATTGGTTCAAGTGTTTTAAGTTAGCGCATTTACTTATCTTTGATAGACAAAACAAATCCAATGGAAATCGAAAAACATTATGTCATCCGGAGTGGTTGGTTACGCGCTTCCATTTTAGGAGCAAACGACGGGATCTTATCCACAGCAAGTATAATTATTGGTGTTGCAGCCGCGTCTGATATTCGCGAACCAATTGTTTTGGCAGGTCTCGCAGGACTGGTTGCCGGAGCTTTATCGATGGCGGCTGGGGAATATGTTTCGGTAAGTTCCCAATCGGATATAGAAGAATCGGATTTGAAACGCGAGACCAAAGAATTGGAAGAAATGCCGGAATATGAACTCATGGAACTAGCCAAAATTTATGAAGATCGTGGTTTGGACAAACAACTTGCACAGCAGGTTGCAGAACAGTTGACTGCACACAATGCACTAGAAGCTCATGCTCGAGATGAACTCGGTATCAACGATATTACGCAGGCTAAACCACTTCAAGCGGCTTTGGCTTCTGGTGCTGCATTTGTTTTTGGCGGAATTCTTCCTTTGTTGGTGAGTTTGTTTGCGCCGGTAAAACAAATGATTTATATACAATATCTTTTTGCGTTGGTTTTTTTAATTGTTTTGGGAACCATTGCCGCAAAAGCCGGTGGCTCAAATATTCCTAAAGCAATTATGCGGATTACTTTTTGGGGAACCGTAGCTATGGGAATCACAGCCTACATAGGTCATTTATTTGGCGTTAATATGGCGTAAGAAAGAGTTTGATTAAAAATAGAGCTATGAAAAATTGGAGTATTCGAAAAAGAACGATTTTCATCAATGTATTGTTGTTCGTGGTTTTATTTTTGCTTATCGATTTCAATAAAAGTCAAATCCGACCATTGGTAAATAAGATGCCGATTGCCAATGAATTAGCTGGTTGTTTCCCTAATTTTATTGCGGCTTTATTAATAAGTCTTGCTTTAATCAATGCTATCAGAAGCAAATCATTCAAAGCGAGTCGATTCGTATCGTGGGGTGCTGCCTTGCTTGTTTTTATTATTTTGACCCTCGAAGAATTTGTGCCTATGTGGGGAGCAAGCACTCATTTTGATCTATTGGATATTATCGCAAGTGGATTGGGTGCAGCTTTGGCAATTTTGATTTTTGAATTGCTGAATGGACAATCTGCAAAAAAAGAAAAGTAGAACGATCATCTAGAAGGTTTTACTTCAACTTATTTTACTTCAAAATTAAACATCTCAATATCACCAATAAATCCTTGAAGTCGGTCGCCGATGGCGACTGGTCCAACTCCTGCAGGTGTTCCCGTATAAAGCAAGTCGCCAATTTTTAAACTAACAAACTGCGAAACATATGCTATCAATGCATCAATGGTAAAAAGCATGTCTTTGGTATTTCCTTGCTGTCTGATTTCGTTGTTGATTTTTAGCGAAAAGTCGAAATTCTGCACATCTGCAAAATGCGATTTCGGAAGAAAATTTCCAATTGGTGCTGCGTGATCAAAAGCTTTTGCAATTTCCCAAGGTAAACCTTTTGCTTTGGCAGCGGCTTGTAAATCTCGCGCTGTAAAATCGATGCCTAATCCAATTTCATCGTAATAGTTGCCGGCAAACTTTTGTTGAATATGTTTCCCAATCTTATTTATTTTAACTATGACTTCTACTTCGTGATGGATATCTTTCGAAAAATCAGGGTAAAAAAACGGATTGTTTTTTTGCAATAATGCAGTTTCTGGTTTTAGGAAGAATACTGGATTTTGAGGAACCGGATTATTGAGTTCTTTGGCGTGATCGGCATAATTTCTTCCAATACAAATGATTTTCATGTGTTGAATTGTAATCGTTTAAAAAAGTTTCATATTTCCCACATTGCTACTTTTCAATTTAAGTCGCGTAATAACTCGTTTGGTCGATAAGGGAAAATCTCCTTTCATCATCCAATCGTAATACGATGGTTCTTTCTGAAAGATCTCACTAACTAAACGACCTTTGTGTTTTCCAAAATTGATAATCGGTTCATTTTGATCGTTGTAAATAATAAACCCAATTAAATCAACTGACTTATTTACAGCCGAAAACTCTGATAAAGCATGCATATTATTTACGATTGGTTTGGAGATACTTCCGTCTTTGTCTTTAAATTCAACGCCTTCGTAACGCTCTATTTGTGCTTTAAAAACTTCATAGGTAGCAATTGTATCCGCTTCGGCACTATGAGCATTTTCCAAATCTTTTCCACAATAAAACTTATATGCAGCAACCAAGGTTCGTTGTTCCATTTTATGAAAAATGTTTTGAACATCAATTAAATCTCTGTTTTCAACATCAAAATCTATTTCTGCACGTAAGAATTCTTCTACTAAAAGAGGAACATCAAATTTATTGGAATTAAATCCTGCCAGATCACAATTTTGTAAAAACTGGTCTAAACCTTTGGCTAATTGTTTAAAAGTAGGCTCGTCTTTTACATCTTCATCATAGATTCCGTGAATTGTAGACGATTCCATTGGAATAGCCATTTCGGGATTGACTCTTCTCGTTTTTATTTCTTCTTTTCCATTTGGATGCAATTTGACAATACTTATTTCAACAATTCGGTCTGTTGCAACTCGAATACCTGTTGTTTCCAAATCGATGAATGCAAGTGGGCGTTTTAAATTTAGTTCCATTTTATTTGTTTTTCCTCGACAAAGGTAGGTATTTTCCTTCTTGTCTGAAATGAAAAAGCCGGATAGGTTGATTTCCTTATCCGGCTATTTTATTTGTTTTGAATTTATAAACTTTGGTTTATATCAAAGTTTTCGATGTATTCTCGTAGGCGCTTTAAATACATGCCGCCCAAAGCGCCATCAACCACGCGGTGGTCGTATGCTAAGGATAGCATCATAATGCTACGGATTCCAATGGTATCTCCTTCAGGAGTTTCAATAACTACTGGGCGCTTAACAATTGCGCCAAGTCCAAGAATGGCTACTTGTGGTTGATTGATAATTGGTGTTCCGGTTAAGCTATCGAAACTGCCAAAATTGGTAACAGTAAACGTTCCTCCACTAATTTCGTCGGGAGTAAGTTTATTTGCACGGGCTCTTTTGGCTAAATCATTCACCGTTTTTGTCATACCAATCAGGTTTTTCTGATCCGCATTTTTAATAACAGGAACAATTAAATTGCCATCAGGAAGAGCTGCAGCCATTCCAATATTGATATTTTTTCTGAAAATGATTTTTGTTCCATCTACTGAAACATTCAAACCCGGATAATCGCGCAATGCTTTGGCTGCTACATCAATAAAAATGGGCGTGAAGGTAATTTTTTCACCTTCTCGTTTTAAGAACGGATCTTTCACTTTATTTCGCCAATTTACAATCTTCGTTACATCTGCTTCGATGAAAGAAGTTACGTGAGGCGAAACTTGTTTGCTCATCACCATATGATCAGCAATAAGTTTACGCATGCGCCCCATTTCTTCAATACGATCGCCAGTTCCAACTGATACTTCCGCAGCAGGAATTTTTGCCGGTTGAGAAGGTGGTGCTTTCGTAAGTGCTGTTTGGGGTTTATTTCGATTCTCGAGATAATTAATTAAATCCTGTTTTGTAAGACGACTATCTTTTCCACTTCCAGGAATTTTTTCTAGTTCGCTTAGAGAAATATTTTCTTCTTTCGCGATACTTTTTACCAAGGGTGAATAAAAACGAGTAGCATCCGAAAAACTTCCAGTCGAAGGGGTTTCTTCTTCATTTCCTTCTGCTATTTTAGAAGCCGTTTCAATCTCTTTATTGATTTCATCAATTTTAGATTGAGCTGGGATTTCTTTTTCTGAAGGAGCTTCTTCTTCTGCGTCGCCATCCATTTCAATGATTCCGATGATTGCTCCAACAGCCACGATATCGCCTTCGGCAAAGAAAACTTCTGTTAACTTTCCATCAATAGGTGAGGGGATTTCAGAGTCTACTTTGTCTGTCGCAATTTCTAAAATAGCATCATCTTCTTCAATTGTGTCACCTGGATTTTTTAACCATTTGGTAATGGTTGCTTCAATAATACTCTCGCCCAACTTGGGCATGACAAGTTCAAATTTCGCCATGGTGTTTCTTTTATCTTATTAATCAGTTGATTACTGAAATATTTATAGCTTATTTATTATTTGCAAATATACAAAAATTAAACAATATAGAACAATTCTAAATAAACGCTTCGAAAATAAAAAAACCGTTATCCAAATAATGACTAACGGTTTTTGTTTGACTCGTTATTTAAGGATGGTGTTCCATTGGTGTTTATCTTCTATTTCGCCCAATTGAATTCCTTTTAAAGTCTCGTATAGTTTTTTGGAAATTGGACCAGGTTCACCGTTTGTAGAATATTCATAAGTTTTATTCTCAGAGCGGTCGAATATTTTTCCTATTGGAGAAATAATCGCTGCTGTTCCACATGCTCCAGCTTCGTCAAAGCTACCAAGTTCCTCTGCTGCTACATGCCTAAGTTCTACATTCAATCCAATATCTTTTGCAATTTGACGCAAACTCATATTTGTAATTGAAGGAAGGATTGTTCCACTGTCTGGTGTGATGTAGGAATTGCCTTTGATACCAAAGAAATTAGCAGGTCCAGCTTCGTCGATGTATTTTTTCTCTTTTGCATCTAAAAACAAAACCGATGCATAACCTTCTTTATGCGCTCTATCTGCAGGACGCATGGAAGCAGCGTAATTTCCGCCAACTTTGATGTGGCCGGTTCCTAATGGAGCAGCTCGATCATAATCGCGCACCAATTGAATGTTTACAGGTTTGAATCCTTCTTTGAAATACGGTCCAACAGGAGCTACAAAAACAAGAAACATGTATTCTGTTGCCGGTTTTACTCCCACTTGTGGTCCTGAACCAAAAAGTAAAGGACGCACATACAAACTTGCTCCGGTTCCATAGGGAGGAATAAAGCGCTCATTTAACTTAATAGCGGTAGTTACTGCTTTGATAAATAATTCATCCGGTACTTCAGCCATCATAATTCCTTGCGCAGAACTACGCATACGCTTTGCATTTTCTTCCCATCTGAAAAGGCGCACTTGCCCATCTTTTCCACGAAAAGCTTTCAAGCCTTCAAAAGCTTCTTGTCCATAATGCAAAGCCGTAGCCGCCATGTGTATATTGATCGTTTCAGAAGAAGAAATTTCTAATTCGCCCCACTTACCATCACGGTAATAAGACCTTACATTATAATCAGTTTTGAAATATCCAAAGGGAAGTTCGCCCCAAGCTATATTATCCATAACGTTTTGTTTAGATTAGAATTTTATCGAGACAAAAGTACAAAAAAAGGTCTGTTATTTATATGCTAGCATGCTATAATTCGTATTTTCCTTTTGTTAATTATTGTTATTTTGAAAATCTTAGTTAAGTATGGAGATAAAATGGTGCATTTTGCCCGAAAGATTCTATTTTTGATCAAAATAAGCATGGATGATGAAGATTAAGTGGGCAAAATATAAATTGGAGTTCATACAAGCTGCCGGCACATC
>JAFGAK010000006.1 GCA_016933745.1 Bacteroidales bacterium | reverse complement strand
TGCTTATAAAAGGCGACAATTTGGAAGTTCTGAAACACCTTACAGGTGCTTATTACGAACAAGTAAAGATGATTTACATAGACCCACCTTATAACACAGGAAGTGACGGGTTTACTTATCAAGACGACAGAAAGTTTACAGTAAAAGAGCTGCAACAGTTGATTGGTGTTGATGCAGAAAAGGCAAAACGCATTTTAGATTTTACACAAGGTAAAAGCAACAGTCATTCTGCTTGGTTGACATTCTTATACCCTCGTCTATACATTTCTAAACAACTACTTAAAGATGAAGGAGTAATCTTTGTTTCAATTGATGATAATGAAGTAACTCAACTTCGCTTACTAATGGACGAAGTTTTTGGTGAAGAGAATTACATTGGAACCTTTATTATCAATTCTACTCCAAACGCAAGAGATTATGGTCATATCGGCAAAATGCACGAATACTGCATTTTCTATGCAAACAAACTAAACAAAACAGAAACTAATCTATTAGAAGATAAGAACAAGAGATTTACATTTAAAGATGAATTGGGTGGTTTTAATGTTCACCCTCTTTACAATAGTAATGTAGCTTTTACACCTGAGAATCGTGAAAATTTGTATTACCCATTTTATCTTAATCCTGAAAAGCAATTATCTGAATTAGGTGAAGAATTTTATGAAATAAGTTTGACTAAAAATGAAAATCATATTGAAATTTATCCGCCAAAATCTGTAAAAGATGGTGTTCAGTTTGTTTGGCGATGGGGTAAGCCAAAATCACTAGGTGAACTAAATAAGGAAATTGTTGGGTATTTGACAGAAGACGAAGAATTTAGAATTGTTCAAAAAATGCGAACATCTGAAAAGTTGATTCGTTCAATTTTATCTGACAAAGAATTTTCAAGCAGAAGGGGAACCGCAGAAGTTGAAAAAATATTTGGCAAAAAAGTGTTTTCATTTCCAAAACCAATTGAACTACTTAATAACTTAATCAAAGTTGCAACGGATAAAGATTCTATCGTATTAGATTTTTTCGCAGGCAGTGGAACAACTGGTGATTCTTTATTCCAGATTAATAGCGAAGATGGCGGAAATAGAAGATTTATATTAGTTCAAATTCCTGAATTGATTGACCAAAAACAAAATAAGGTTGGATACAATTTTGTAAAAAAGGAATTAGGAATTGACACTCCAACAATTTTTGATATTACAAAAGAACGAATAATTAGAGCAGCTAAAAAGACCAAAGATGTTTTAATCCCAAACAAAATCAATGAAAAAGAAGCTGAGTTAAAGGAGCTTGAAGGGAAGTTAGAATTAGAAGAAAAAATCAATCTGCTCAAAACAGAAATAAAATCTCTTAAACATCAAGACCTCGGTTTCAAAGTCTTTGAAACTACTCCTATTTGGGAAGATTACAATTTTGAAGCAGAACAGTTTGATAGTTCGCAAACTTTTTTTGATGCTGGAAAACTAGCTGAAGCAGATATAAAAGCATTGCTTGTTACCTGGAAAACAAATGACAATATTTCCCTTTCGCAAGAATTAGAAATCGTTGATTTAGGCGGTTACACCGCTTTTTACGGACAAGGCAAATTGTATTTGTTGTACAAAAACTTTACAACCGAAAACCTCAAAGCAGTATTAGAAAAAATTGATACAGACAAAACATTTAATCCTACTTCCATCATTGCATTTGGTTATCACTTTGGAAGCAAAAGTTTGCGAGAACTTTCGGAAAATGTTAAGCAATACGCAAACAAAAAGAAAATTGATATTGACTTCATAACAAGATATTAAGCAATGAAAGGATTTAATTTTGAAAAGAACTTAAACCACCAGACACACGCAGTAGATAGCACTATTGGCGTGTTTCAGGATATTTTCCTTGTACAACCAACCGCAGCGGATAAAAAATACATCAATCCTGTATTTGATTTTCAAACAGGAAACACTTATCCAAACAACATTAGAACAATCAGGGAAAATAATGGTGGCATAAGCGAAAAAATAAAACGTGACAGCAACATCATAGACATTATGATGGAAACTGGCACGGGCAAAACTTATACTTACACCAAAACTATTTTTGAACTTAACAAACAATACGGAATTTTCAAATTTATTGTTGTTGTTCCAACGCTTTCTATCAAAGCGGGAACAATAGATTTTTTGAAATCAGACAGCAGTCGTGAACATTTTAAAGAGCAATACAGCAAAACCTTGCATTTGCACGTTGTAGAAAGCTTAAAAAATGGCAAAAGCAAGAAATCATACATTCCGCCAGCTGTTACAAGTTTTGTTAATTCGGGCAATTTTGAAAAAAACAGTATTCAGGTTATGATTATCAATGCAGGTATGATTAACTCTGAAACAATGCAAAAGAGTTTTGACAAAGGTTTGTTTGACAAATACACCGTTCCATTTGATGCCATTGGAGCAACAAAACCTTTTATGATTATTGACGAACCGCACAAATTTGGAACAGGCAACAAAACGTGGGAGAACATTCAGAAAATGAAACCCCAATTTATTTTGCGTTATGGTGCTACGTTTCAAGGTTATGAAAACCTGATTTACACACTAACAGCCGTTGATTCATTCAACAGAAATTTGGTAAAAGGCGTAATCGGGCACATTACAGAATTTGACAGCGGAAAAAATGCAATTGTAAAGTTTATTGATTCAGACGGAACAGAAGCAAGTTTTGAATTAAACGAAAATGATAAACGCAAAACGATAAAACTTAAAAAGAAAGACAGCTTACAAACGGTTCATTCTGAAATGAGTGATTTGTCAATTGAAAATTTGAACAAAAGCACGGTTGTTTTATCAAACGGTTTGGAAATGAAAAAGGGCGATAAAATTAATCCTTATTCGTATGCCGAAAAGTTGCAGGAAACAATGATTCAAAAAGCTATTCAAAAGCATTTTGAACTCGAAAAAGAGTTTTTGACGAGAGATGTAAAAATTAAACCGCTAACACTTTTTTTTATTGACAATATTGATGAATACCGAAATAATGACGGTTACATCAAAAAAACGGTAGAGCAATTAGCAAAGGCTGAAATTGAAAATTTACTGAAAGAAGAAGAAGACGTTTATTATAAAGCGTTTCTTGAAAAATCATTGACTGATATTTCAACAACACACGGTGGTTATTTCTCAAAAGACAACAGCGAAAAAGACGAAGTAATTGAAAAGGAAATAAACGAGATTTTGCACGATAAACAAGAAATGTTGAGTTTGGAAAATCCGAGACGATTTATTTTTTCAAAATGGACATTGCGTGAAGGTTGGGATAATCCAAATGTTTTCCAAATTTGCAAACTCCGAAGCAGTGGGAGTGAAATTTCAAAATTGCAGGAAGTTGGGCGCGGCTTGCGTTTACCAGTAAATGAATACGGTAATCGTGTAAAAGACGAACAATTTTATCTCAACTACTTTGTGGACTTTACAGAAAGTGATTTTGTTGATTCGTTAGTGAATGAAATCAACGAAAAATCAGGGGCAATTTCAATGGAACAAACACCTGATAAACTTTCTGCTGAAATAATTAAAAAGATTTGTGAACTCTACGACACCAACGAAGAAGACCTTTTGCAAGTTTTAGACGATAAAGGCGTAATTAAGAGAAACAACGATTTTAAAGAAAACGGATTTATATACATCAAACACAATTATCCGAAAATTTTTGAAGGAGTAAATTCTACAAAAGTTCGTAAAGCAACAGACGATAAAAAGAAAATTACAATAAGAACAGACAAATACAGCGAATTAAAAGACCTTTGGGAAAAACTCAATGAAAAAGTAATTTTGGAATATAAGTTTAACAAAGAAGCGGAATTCAAAAAATTGTTTACCGAGTTTTTGAAAGCACAAAAAGGTAATTTTACCATAGATGGAGTAAGTGAACGAGTAGCAAAAGTTGAAATCAAAGATGATAGAGCTATTGTAAACGAAGCAGAATCAATCTATGGCAGAAATATCGCAACTATTTCAACGATTAAATACAGCGACTTTCTGAAAGAACTTTCAAAAATTTTAAATATCAATCTTGCAACAATTCATCAATCAATTATTGATGCAGGAACTGACATAAACAAACATTTGAATCCAACAACATTGCGTATTATCAAAGATAAATTTGACCATTTCCTAATGGCAAATGCTATTGATAAATTCAGTATTGAATACAAAAAGGTTTCAAACAACATTCACCCGACCAAACTAACAGACGAAAATGGAAATGTTTTATCGGAAATTTCCGCTTCTGATATTGGAATTTTCTTTTCAGATGAAGTAGTGGCACAGTCTTATTTCTTTGAAGAATTGTATTACGATTCTGAATTAGAAATGAAAAATATCAAAACAGAAATCAACGAAGTTATAGTGTTTACGAAAATCCCGAAAAACTCAATCAAAATTCCTGTTGCAGGTGGAAAGACTTATTCGCCTGACTTTGCTTACGTTTTAAAATTCAAAGATGGCAAACAGAAATTAAACTTCATTGTAGAAACTAAAGATGTTGGAAGTGATGACACTCTTCGTGAAGAAGAAAAAGCGAAAATTAAACACGCAGAAAAATTCTTTGGCGGACAAGTAAAAATTGAATTTAGAAAACAGTTCAGCAACAACAAAATAGTGGACTTAATAAAAGAAATTGCAATTACTGAATAGCCAACGCTTCGTAGTCAAGCACATTTGCAGGTCGCACGAGCCAACGCTAAAACCAAAGCTTGTCAAAGAGTGTGTCTGTCCCAACGCACGGCAGACAGAAACGAAGTAGCAAATTGATAGAAAAATGACGAAAAAACAGAACACCAGCACCCAACAACGTGTATAAAACATTTGGCAGTCAGTGGTTTATCAAGCGTTTCAGCTCGTATCAAAAGTTGTTGTAACTTGACAGGAAATCGCTTCGAAATGCCAAACGTTTCATACACGCAGCCGTTAGTGGCAAGCAGAGGACTGTGAAAAAAGAAAATAATAATTCTTCTGAAGGACGTAAAATGATTTTAGAATGAAAAAATATCTTAACAATATTTTGATTGCTATTTTGACAATCAGTTTTACTAATTGTGCAACATATACAACAATGAATACGAATAAATGGCTAGAATATGAATTACCTCCTTCTAGGATAGTCAAAAACGGAGAAGTTTTTTTTGAAGGAAAGCTATCTGATGGCTCTAGGTTTTCTGTATTTGCTGATGAAAAAATTGATAGTGATGCAAGATATTATCATGCAATGTTATGGCAAGATTTTGGGTGGACATTAAAAGACGATAAAACATGGACAGCTCCACAAGGTGCTCGTGATAGAAAACTTGGTCATATTTATATTAACCCTAGCAGAGGAGCTGCCGTCTATTATTATCCAGATAGAAATTATTCTGTTTTTAAAGTAAATATCACGAAATAAAGGAATTTCTAAAATATATGCACTTTGCTTTAATAAATAATAATCGGATAGAGGCTCAACCGAAACTTCAAGGAATATGTTCTTGTTGTTCGAAGCCCGTTATTGCCAAATGTGGAACACGAAAAATTTGGCATTGGGCACATAAAAGCAAAACAGGTTGTGATAATTGGTGGGAACCGGAAACAGAGTGGCACCGAACTTGGAAAAACAATTATCCAGCCGATTGGCAAGAAATAACTATACTCAATGATAGAGAGGACGAAAAACATATTGCAGATGTTCGTACTGTTCATAATCTCGTTATAGAGTTTCAACATTCGCATATTGAACCTCAAGAACGAAACTCACGAGAACAGTTTTATAAAAATATGGTTTGGGTGGTTGACGGGACACGCCTAAAAAGAGATTACCCTCGTTTTCTTAAAGAATGGAAAAGTGAAGGAATCAGTGAAGTACATAAAACAGACAAATCGGGAATATTTAAGGTTTGGTTTCCAGAGTTTTGTTTTCCAGAAGCTTGGCTTAAAAGTTCTGTACCTGTTATCTTTGATTTTCTAGGAGACGGTTCAATGGAAGATTCAGAAGGCTTGCGAAATACTCTTTACTGTTTATTCCCGCAAGTTGGAACACATGCCAGAGTTGCGGAGATTTCACGCAAAGCTTTCATAAATGCAACCACAAATGGAGAATGGACTTTGCGAGTTCAAGAATTTAGAAATGACTTTAAAAAACAAGACGAATTAGAACGAAAAGAACATCAACAAACAATGTCTCGCCCACCAAATAATGTAAAATATACATGGAGAGGAATTCCACTCATTGGTGGAGCCAAAGAATACAGAAAACGCCTTTCGACTTCCTACAAACCTATTCGTAAAGGAAGACGATAACTTATTGATATACAAAATTGAAATGATACTCCAAAATTTAACAAAGTTTATAAAAATGCCAGCCACTAACACGGACGGTATAATTCATAAGCTCGTCACGGTTTTTGATAGCTCCTGCATGCAAGACAAATTTGTAATGGTTCATGCACCTGGACACGCGCACCTGCCCGCAAATAAAATCCTGCACCATGACAGTTTTCTGGCTCCGATCAAACTTGTACCGCGATCGCGCCAGCACGCAATAAAATTTGTACCATGACGGCAAAAAGTGCGCCATACCCTCCTTGC
>JAFGAK010000154.1 GCA_016933745.1 Bacteroidales bacterium | reverse complement strand
GTGAGTAGTATCATCCTTGTGGTAATTGCAGCAACGATTGTAAGTTACTTACCGGCTCGGAAAATTTCAAAAATGAAACCAACTGATGCTTTGAAAGGAAAGATTCAATGATACGATTTATTTTAAAAGGTATATTAAGAGACCGGAGCCGAAGCGTGCTACCAATTATTGTTGTTTCGCTTGGCGTATTTCTTACGGTTGTAATGAGTTCTTGGATGAAAGGTATTTTTACCGAGATGATTGATATGAACGCCAATTTTACCACCGGCCACGTAAAAGTGATGACGCATGCTTATGCTGACAATGTCAATCAAATACCAATTGACTTAGCTCTTTTAGGCGTAGACGAATTGACTCAAAATCTGCAAAAAGATTTTCCCAATATGGAATGGGTTTCCCGAATCAATTTTGGCGGATTATTGGATGTTCCGGATGCCAATGGAGAAACGCGTGCTCAAGGTCCGGCAGCAGGAAAAGGCATCGATTTTTTCCATAATCCAAAAGAAATCGAACGCATGAATTTCCAAAAATCGTTGGTCGAAGGCGCTGTTCCAAAAAGTCCCGGCGAAGCCATCATCAGTTACGAATTTGCAGAAAAGTATGGCGTAAAATTAGGACAAGAAGTTACTTTGTTTGGTTCTACCATGAACGGAAGCATGCTTTTTAAAACCTTTAAAGTGTGCGGAACCATTCGCTTTGGAATGACCATGCTCGACCGTGGCGCCATTTTAATTGATATCAGCGATGCGCAATTGGCCTTGGATATGGAAGACGGATCAACGGAAATTTTGGGCTATTTTGGCGATGGAAAATACGATAAACAGAAAGCAACTGAAACCATTCAAGCATTTAATTCCAAGTACAATCACAAGGACGACGAGTTTTCGCCCGAAATGTATAAACTTGAGCAACAAGCCGGGTTAGAAGAGTATTTGGCAATGGCCGATGGAATGGTTGGAATGATGATTACATTTTTTATTATTGCCATGTCGATTGTACTGTGGAATACCGGATTATTAGGTGGTTTGCGTCGGTATACAGAGTATGGAGTTCGCTTGGCTCTTGGCGAAGCAAAAGGTCATATTTATAAAACGATGATTTACGAAGCAATTTTAATTGGGATGATTGGATCGGTTTTGGGTACGGCTTTCGGACTAGCAGCTTCCTATTATTTGCAAGAAGTAGGTGTTGATTTTAGCGCAGTAACCAAGAATATTAACATGATGTTGCCGCCGGTTTACAAAGCAAGTATTTTTCCATCTTTGTTATACATTGGTTTTATTCCCGGTTTACTTGCGATGGTTTTAGGAAATGCCTTGGCTGGATTCGCCATCTATAAGCGGAAAACAGCACAATTATTCAAAGAATTGGAAGTGTAACAAAAGCATCGCTGATTTAAATACATCAAAACACAAAAAAGAAAAATATTATTGATGAAAAAAACACAATTAATACTTCTGTCGTTTTGCATACTTACCGGACTATCCGCACAAAATGCAATTCAAATTATCGAAAAGGTAGATGCAAATATGTCGTCGAAAAATAGAATAGTGGAGTCTGAAATGATTATCCATGGGAAAAGAAACAGCAGGACCATTACTTCGCGTTCTTATTCTGTTGGCGATCAAAAATCGTTTACAGAGTATCTTTCGCCCGCTCGGGAACAAGGAACCAAAATGTTAAAGCTCGAAGACAAACTTTGGATTTACTCCCCTTCTACCGATCGGACAATTCAAATTAGCGGTCATCTTTTGCGCCAATCCGTAATGGGCTCCGATTTATCGTACGAAGATATGATGGACGACCGGAAACTAACCGATGTGTATGATGCAATTTTAGTAGGACAAGATACCGTTGACGGGCGAAAAGCCTTTTTGCTCCAACTAAAAGCAAAAGTGAGCGATGTAGCTTATGATTCTCGAAAAATTTGGGTAGATACAGAGCGCTTTGTTCCGCTGAAAGAAGAACTTTTTGCTAAAAGTGGTCAACTACTCAAACGAACCACTTTGTCTGACGTTAAAAAAACACAAGGTCGCTGGTTTCCTACTACCATGATTTACAAAGACATGCTAAAGCAAGGCGATGGAACCGAATTCAAAATTCTAAGCATGAAATTCGATCAGGAAATAGAAGAATATTTGTTTACCAAAGCAGCACTAAAACAGTAGAAAATAGGATAAAAAAAGAGATTGCTTTTACGGCAACCTCTTTGCTGTTTTTTTATAATGATCAATTATTTGCTTTAAATTGTTCTGGAATTTTCCAAATAAATCAATCGCTGTAGCGGATTATTTAAATAGTTTCACACGGACAGCGGTTGGTCCTTTTAATCCCATTTCAACTTCAAAAGTAACTATGTTATTTTCTTTGAGCTCGTCCGATGCGTTGTTGATATGAACAAAAACACTTTCTTGAGTTTCGGAATCTTTTATAAATCCAAAACCTTTCGCATCGTTAAAAAAGGTAACGGTACCTTTTCTTATAGGATCCATTTTTTCAAGAGTATCGCGCTTTGGAATATTAACATCAATATCTTCTAGTTTAACATTCCGTTTTTTAGAGGGATCTGGAGGAGTATCTGTAATCATGCCGTTTTCATCAACATACGCAATCATATCGTCTAAGCTGCCACTTCTTTCGTTGTCTTTTTTAGCCAGACGTTTTTTCTCCTTGTCTTTTCTTTTTTTCTCTTTCTTGTTTCTTACTTCTTTCTTGTTAAATGTTTCCTGCGATCTACCCATAAATTTTTTTTCTTGATTAGTAAAATGATACCTAAGCTGAATTTGCTTTTTTTGAGAAAGCAAAAACGATCAGAACGAGTCTGATAACCGGATTAAAAACGTGAACACGAATAAACCAATGACCTGAAAGAAATCAGTAAAAATGCGTAAGTTCTCTAATCTGAGATTTTTGCAAAGGTACGGATTTATTTATAGCTCTTTGCTAAGTATTTTTATTTTCAAAAGCAGTCTTTCAAAATCGAAACTCAAAAGCAAATTTTTGGAAAAATTTGAGTTGCAAAAAACGGAAATTCTCTTTTAAGCGTAGAGGTATCGTTTAATTTTTTTGGTAGCTGTTTTCTGAAATGGATCAGGCTGAATAACTAGCTGTTGAATACGCGACATCCGATTTACATGGGTGTTAACATATTGATGAAGTTCCTTAGCCAATTCTGCAATAGCGGCATCTACTTTTGCGGTTATTTCATCAATGGCTCCATCCACTTTTGAAGAAATATCGGTTGTCATAGAGCGTATTTTGAGCTCTAGTTCTTCGCGGTTAAAATGAACCATTGCTACCAATTTTCCTTTTTGTTCAATCACAATCGACTCAACAACATGTCGGAAATTGTTTATCAACGATTCGATTTCTTCGGGATAGATGTTTTCGCCATTGGCTCCAACAATTAAGTTTTTCAATCTACCTTTATGGCTGAGCCATCCATTTTTATCATATACGCCTAAATCGCCTGTTTTGAACCAACCATCTTCCGTAAGAACTTCTTTGGTTTTTTCTTCGTTTTTGTAATAACCCAACATTACATTTGGTCCTTTTGCCCAAATTTCTCCTTCTCCGGTTATCGGATCCGGATTATGAATAATCACTTCACAATCAGTTACTTTTGGTCCAATGGCTTGGAATTTTGTTTGCGAAGGATTCGATCCTGCTAGCAAAGGAGCGGTTTCGGTTAAACCGTAACCAATGGCGTATGGAAATTTCGCATCGCGTAAAAAACGTTCCACTTGCGAATCTAATTTGGCGCCACCAATTCCAAAGAAAGTAAGTTCGCCACCAAATTTTTCGTATAATTTTTTGCCTGCAAGGCGATGAACCAATTTTCGAGTTAGCTTCTGGTTGAAAAGAAAACGAGTTACAGCTTTCTTTTGAATTTCTTTCACTACACTGTCTTTGTATACTTTTTCAATAATCAAAGGAACGGTAAGCATAACCGTTGGCTTTAGTTTCTGCATAGCAGGAAGAAGCACGCTGGCGGTAGGCAATTTTCGTAGATAGGAGATGCTTGCACCTTTTAAAATAGGTAAAATCAAGCCAATGGTATTTTCGTAAGTGTGCGATAAAGGCAAAACAGAAAGGAAACGATCTGTTTCGTTAATGGGT
>JAFGAK010000153.1 GCA_016933745.1 Bacteroidales bacterium | reverse complement strand
GCTTGCTTTTCTGCCTGTGTGTCTATATAAAAAACACGAGCATCTCTTGAAGTGTAATCCATTAGTCCGGCAGCGGGATAAACTACCAATGAGGTCCCAACAACCAAAAGAATATCCGCTTTTTGAACAATCCGGATTGCTTTAGAAATATTTGGAACGGCTTCGCCAAACCAGACAATATGAGGACGAAGTTGTGATCCTTTTTCGCACATATCGCCGTTTTTTAATTCCCAATGTTTAAGCTCATAGACTAAATTTTCATCTGCAGTACTTCGCACTTTTTTCAAATCTCCATGTAAATGCAACACTTTGGAAGAGCCTGCTCTTTCATGCAAATCATCTACATTTTGAGTAACAATTTGTACATCAAAATAATTTTCAAGTTCAACTAAAGCAAGGTGGCCTCGATTTGGCTCCACTTCGAAGAGTTGTTTTCGCCTAAGATTGTAAAACTCCAAAACCAAATCTCTGTTATTAATCCAAGCCATAGGACTAGCCACTTCCTCTATACGATGATTACGCCATAAACCGTTTGAGTCTCGAAAAGTAGAAATACCACTTTCGGCGCTGATTCCGGCTCCGCTTAAAACAACTATTTTTTTCATCTATTCACAAAGATAAGAAATTGCGAAATAACTCTTTACCTAATAAATTCGAATCATTCGGATTGGACTGTCATCTAAGTCCAAACGAGATATCTTATCATTATTTAATACGATTTCTCACTTTGCTCGAAATGACCAATGGTATCACTTGCAGAAAATTCCTATGATTATAAAAAAAGCCCTCCATCAAAGATAAAGGGCTTTATAATTTAAATAAAATGAATTTAGAATAATTTCATATCATCCAAAGCTTTCATCACTTCTTTAACAGCGACAGAAGAATTATCCAACAAGGTTTGTTCTGCAGCATCCAATTCCACTTCAAGAATTTGTTCAATTCCATTTTTACCAAGTTTAACAGGAACTCCAAGAGCAACGTTACTTTGACCGTATTCGCCATCAAGCATTACACAAACAGGGAAAATACGTTTTTGGTCTTTGATAATTGCTTCGCACATTTGAGCAGCAGCTTGTCCGGGAGCATACCAAGCAGAAGTACCAAGAAGTTTTACAATTTCTCCTCCACCTTTTTTAGTACGATCTACAATTGCTTCTAATTTATCGGCATCGATTAATTGAGTAACAGGAATCCCAGCAACAGTAGTATAACGTGGTAATGGAACCATTGTATCGCCGTGGCCACCCATCAATAAAGCTTGAATATCTTTAGGTGAAATATCTAATTCTTCAGCCAAAAAAGCACGATAACGAGCAGTATCCAATATACCAGCCATACCAAATACTTTATTTCTCGATTTTTTAGATGCTAAAAACGCAGCATAGGTCATTACATCCAAAGGATTCGCAACAACCACTATGATTGCATCAGGTGAGTATTCCACAACACTTTCAGTAACTGCTTTTACAATTTTAGCATTGGTAGAAATTAAGTCATCGCGACTCATTCCCGGTTTACGAGGCATACCGGAAGTAATAACAACAACATCCGAACCAGCAGTTTTAGAATAGTCGTTTGTTGAGCCAACTACGCGAGAATCCGACAAGCGGATTGGAGCAGTTTCCCAAATATCCAAGGCTTTTCCTTCTGCAAAATTTTCTCTAATGTCAACGATTACGATTTCGTTAGCAACTTCATTTTGAGCCAAAGTATCGGCAACTGTAGCACCAACATTTCCAGCTCCTACAACGGTTATTTTACTCATTTTTATAGGATTTTTAGATTTTTTAAGGTTATTTTCTTACTACACAAAGATAATAAATTTACCATGTATGCATAGGGTTTTTTAGAAGTTATTACCTAATTAGAACTGATTTAAATAATAGTTCCTGAAAGCTATAAAAAGTAAAACCCCGAGCAATTTTTTTGCATCGAGGTTCTGCTTTTTCTACCTTAAATGACTTCTACATTCTTCCGGGCGTATAAGGAGCCCCCGCCTTGTCAAGATTTGAATCCATTGCATTGAATTCGCTTTTTAAAATTTCAAAATCTTTCACTAAGGCGTTAAATTCTTTTGTAGCAATTTCAAAATTAGCTTTTGCTGATCCTGGAATATTAGACGTAGAATTGTAAATATCGTAAATGGCACTACTTGCTCTTCGACGTAGACTTAGCATTTCATCCAAATCCAATGCAGCCAAATCGCGATCGCCATTTAAAACAACCTGAAGTGCTGTGAGATTGCTTTCCAACTTACTGATTTCTTTAAACAAATCAGCTGCTTGGTCAGATGGCAATGCTTTGGTTGCAGCTTTGTAAAAAGGAAGTTTTCCGTTGAGTAATTTCACCTCATTTGCTAAGGCAGCTATTGCATTGTTTAACTTTAATGCTTTGCGTTTGAAAGCAACCAATTCGGCTCGATCACTTGTCGGAATGGTTCTATTATTAAGCTCGTTGACTTGAAAAACCTCAGGGCCTGCCAATTTTGAAACTTCGCCGTTCACGCTTTTACTTAAGCTCACTTGGTATTTACCAGGTAATACAAATATTCCGGAAGAAGAGAATCCTTTACTTTGATTCGCATCTCGTTCACTCACCATTCCATCGGAAGGATATTGCATATCCCAAAGCATTTTACTGAGCCCCGAATTTATTGGTGCGCGAAGCTCACGAACAAAATTCCCTTCTTCGTCTTCAATAGTGTAAATCAAGTAACTATCTAACTCGTTTTTTTCCGCTTTAAACTCTTCTAATGTTGGATAATCAATCTGCTTACCTTCTTTAAAAGCTTGTTTTTCTTTTTTCAAACGCATGGATTTTAAATCAGACGGAGCCGATTTAATCCAAGTCACAAATTCAACACCTACTTCCGGATTTGGACTTGTGTAAAAAGATTCGCCTTGGAATCCTTTTTCCTTACTTCCTAAACCACCAAGTGGTCGCCATGTTTTAAACATTTTCCCATCCTTAATCGGAAATAGACTCGCTTCTTTTGCAAGAGTTTCATTGTTCAAATTACGCAAAGGAGCATAATTAGGTAAGATATAGAATCCGCGTCCAAAAGTAGCTAAAACAAGATCGTTTTCACGCTCTTGAATGGCGAG
>JAFGAK010000152.1 GCA_016933745.1 Bacteroidales bacterium | reverse complement strand
ATTGAAAGAAAAAGACTATATCGATAAAGAAACCTACGATTATGCTCCACTCGATTTCGAAGATTCTATGGATAGCTACGAAAAAGTAATGGAGATAGTGGGTGAAATCTGTGGCGATATCATTGCTCCAAATGCAGAAGATGTAGATCACGATGGCCCAACCCTGATTAACAACGAAGTACGTTATGCAAACGGAACATCAGAAAATTACCAAGCATTGGTTGATGCAGGTTTAATTGGTTTGTCACTTCCAAGACAATATGGCGGATTGAATTTTTCCATCGTTCCATATGTAATGGCCGCTGAAATAGTTTCACGTGCCGATGCCGGTTTTGCCAATATTTGGGGATTACAAGATTGTGCAGAAACGTTGCATGAGTTTGGTTCAGAAGAAATTAAAGATGAATTTTTGCCTCGTTTTAACTTAGGTGCTACAGCCGCAATGGATTTGACAGAACCGGATGCCGGATCGGATTTACAAGCCGTTCAATTAAAAGCTACCTACAACGAAAAAGAAGACCAATGGTATTTGAATGGAGTAAAACGTTTCATTACCAATGGCGATGCTGATATTTCACTGGTTTTAGCTCGATCCGAAGAAGGCACTTCAGATGGTAGGGGTTTGTCTTTATTTGTTTATGATCGCAACGAGAAAAAAATGATTGTTCGTCGGATTGAAAATAAAATGGGCATCAAAGGATCTCCAACCTGCGAATTGGTCTTTAAAAACGCACCAGCTAAATTGGTTGGCGATCGGAGATTAGGTCTGATAAAGTACGTAATGTCGCTTATGAATTCAGCTCGGTTAGGAGTTGGAGCACAGAGTGTTGGAATTGCAGAAGCGGCTTATCGCGAAGCGGTAAAGTATGCCAATGAGCGTGAACAATTCGGGAAAGCAATTGTACATTATCCTGCTGTTTATGAAATGCTTACTAAAATGAAAATCAAGATTGATGCCATTCGCTCTCTGCTCTACGAAACCGCTCGATTTGTGGATATTTACAAATCTTACAATTACATTTTAGAAGATAGAAAGTTGGAAAATGATGAGCGTAATGATATGAAATACTATACGCGAAAAGCAGATATGTTTACTCCACTTCTTAAGTTGATTTCATCGGAATACAGCAACGAAATTTCTTACGATTCTTTGCAAGTGCACGGTGGAACCGGATTTATGAAAGATTTTCCAATTGAACGAATTTATCGCGATGCTCGTATTACAACCATATACGAAGGTACTTCGCAATTGCAAGTAGTTGCTGCAATTCGTGGAGTTGGTAGCGGGGCTTACATGAATTATATTCGCGAATACGAAGCCCTGACGTATAATCCCGAGTTCGATTTTATCAAACGTCGGTTAATTATCATGACGGATCAATACGACAAAGCGGTTAATTTTGTGCAACGCGAAAAAGACAATGAACTAATTGATTTTCATGCTCGTAGATTAGTTGAAATGGCGGGTAATATCATCATGGGTTATTTGCTTTTAGGCGATGCAAATCGGAATAGCGAATACAAAAAATCTGCTGATTTATTTAGCCAAATGGCTTTGTCCGAAAATCATCAACGTTTCAAGTACATCGAGAATTTTGATTTAAAAGATCTAGGGCAATTTAAAATTGCTTAAAACCATTTTTTTAGTTGATATAGCCGTTTCAAATTTTTTTGGAACGGCTTTTTACTTAGAAAAATAACCTATTTTTGACTCATGTTTATCACTTCAATAGCTATCTTATTTTCTTTCTTGCTCGGACTGCTATTCTTTAGAAAACGATTGAATTTGGTTCGCGTGAAATTTGTGTATGGAAAATACAGCTTTGAGTATCAAAAGCTTTTTAAATCCTATTCAAATGGAAATCCACATCCCTATTGTTTTAAAGATGAGCTTTTACAACACATTCAAAATTTACGCAAATCGTCCCAAATGCAAGTTCAAGGAATAGGGAAGGAATGGATAGGGAAATTACCGATTCCTGAAAATCTTACTCCTAAGGAATTGCTTGAAAATCAAGGAGAGCCGATCTGTTTTAATGCACTCAAAGATAAATATTACGATCTTATTTTATTTGGCTATCCGATCGATTTATTTCAATCTAAAGGAAAATTGGTCTATTATTTTTTTAAAAAACAACTCTTCGCGATGGACCTAATTTTCGAAGATTTTTCAGAAGCACAAGCAAAAAATCTGTTGACTGAATTAAATCGCCAATTTGGAATGCCTCTGAATGATCATAAAACCAAGCTCTTTGTCTTGCCAAATAAAGATCAATTGCTGTATACCAACACCGGTTTTCGGATTTCGCTTAAATTATTTCAGCTAGAAAATAATTGTTTTGCTGAAGTGATGAATGTGTTTGATAATCAGCAAAATGAGCTTCGAGATCAAATTGAAAATAAATACTTTACAGCTCCCTAATCATTCAATGCTGTTTTTTAAAGATCTAACTTTATCGATGTTCAATTTTTCTCCTTTTTGCAATTTTTCAAAATTTATTACATTTGCTGGCATTAAAAATTTCATCTATGGCTAAATTTCTTAGTATCCTGATCTTAAAATTAATTGGCTGGAAAGAAGATGGTAAATTTCCGGATGGAGATAAATTTGTTGTGGTTGCTGCTCCTCATACGTCTATGTTCGATTTTATCCTCGGAAAACTTCATTATAATAGCTTAGGTAAAAGTGTGAAATTTATGATCAAGGAGAAATATTTTTTCTTCCCGGCAGGTGTTATTTTAAAAATGTTGGGTGCAATTCCTGTTTACGCTTCTTCCAAATCGAGCATGACTGAACAGATGATAAAAGAATTTGAAAAACGCGATCAATTCCTTTTAACAATCACTCCGGAAGCAACTCGCAAAAGAGTGAAACGTTGGAAACGCGGTTTCTATTACATTGCCAAAGGCGCAAATGTTCCAATTGTTTTGGGTTATCTCGATTATCATAACAAAACATTGGGTGTTAAGAAAGTATTTGAAACCACTGAGGATATAGAAGCAGATATGATTGCCATAAAAAGCATTTATAAATCTCAAATGGCTCGTCATCCCAAACAATACAACCAAGATTAGCTTTTCCTTGTTTATTTCTTTGCATTAAAAAGTTAATTTAAATTATCTTTGCGCAAATTTTAAACCGACTTCTTGTCGCGTATATTCAAATACTTTTTTCAATGGCATTAACTTGTGGAATAATTGGGTTGTCGAACATTGGTAAGACAACAATTTTTAATTGCGTTTCCAATACAAAAGCAGAAATATCCAGCTTTGCTTTTTCAACCAATAAATCAAATGTAGGAATGGTTAATGTAATCGATCCTCGGATGGATGCAATGAACAAATTGGTGAACTCTCAAAAACTAATTACTGCAACCGTTGATTTAGTTGATATTCCGGGTTTAACCAAAGGAGCTAGTCAAGGCGAAGGCGTTGGAAATAAATTTTTAGCTGATATTCAACAAACAAATGCTTTGATCCATGTTTTGCGTTGTTTCGATGATGAAAATCTTCCTCACATCGAAGGTTCAGTAGATCCGGTAAGAGATAAAGAAATTGTTGAATTTGAATTGCAAGTACGTGATCTAGACCTTGTTGAACGTAAAATACAGCGCTTGGAAAAATTGGCTAAATCTGGCGAAAAAACAGCGAAACATGGATTGGAAGTTCTTTCGAAACTAAAGGCTCATCTAGAAAATATGCTAAATGTTCGCGATTTTGAAGTTTCTGCCGATGATAAGAAAAGCTTTATCAACGATATGTATTTACTTACTGATAAGCCCGTGTTGTATGTATGCAATGTAGACGACTCTTCTGCTGTTCATGGAAATAAATATGTAGATCAATTAAAAGCCGGAATTGAAGATAAAAATGCTCAAATCTTAATAATTGCCGGTGCATTAGAAGCCGAAATTGCTGATTTGGAAGATCCAGAAGATCGTAAAGAATTTTTAAGCGATGCCGGTTTGGAAGAGCCTGGCGTAAATAAATTGGTACGAGCCGCCTATAAATCGCTTAATTTACATTCCTTTTTTACCGTTGGTCCGAAAGAGATCCACGCATGGACACTTAAAAAAGGAATGAAAGCTCCCGAAGCTGCCGGTGTTATTCATAGCGATTTAGAACGTGGATTTATTCGCGCAGAAGTAATGCATTACGAAGACTTCATAGCGCTTGGATCAGAAGCTGCTTGTCGCGATAAAGGAAAACTATTCATCGAAGGTAAAAACTACGAAGTTGCCGATGGAGATATCCTGAATATTCGCTTTAATGTTTAAAAGCAAGTTGCAGATTTAAAATACAATTCTAACTATCTTTCTAGGATAATATAAGTTGGATAATGGTCGCTAAAACCATTCAAATACGTATTTCCACCATAAGTTCTTAATGGAGTCCCTTTGTATTTTCCATCTTGATTGGTGATGAAGGCAGCATTAAAAACATGTGCATCAGCGAAATTCCATTTTTTTCGTTTGACAGTTGTAAGTGCTGGTGAAACTACAATTTGATCAAATAAGTTCCATTTTCCACGATATTCCAATGATCCGAAATTGTCTGGATTGTGAATCAACGCAAATGGATTAAAGAAATAACCTTGTTTGGTTAAACTTTTATCGCCACTGGCTTTAAGATGTTCCAAAACACTCGCATTGTTTGGATCGTCGTTTAAATCGCCCATTACAATTAGCTTCGCTTCTGGGTCGAAACTATAAATAAAATTAGCAATGCTTCTACTTAAATCGCCTGCTGCATTTCTTAAAGGCATGGATCTTTCTTCGCCACCGCTTCTGCTTGGCCAATGATTCACCAAAATATGCACTCGTTCGCCCAATAATTTCCCGCTAACTAAGAGTTGGTCTCTAGAATAAAAATCCAATCTTTCTTCAATTTTTAAAGGAAATGGAAAACTGCTTTCCAGTTCAAATAAATCAGGTTGATAGATTAAAGCTACATCAATACCTCTTTTGTCGGGCGAATTGAAATGGGCAATTTGGTAATTGCGCGCTTTCAATAGAGGATGATTGACTAAATCTTCAACAACTTCACGATTTTCAACTTCACAAATTCCTACAATAGCAAGTCCTTCAGGAGTTTGATCAATAGCAATTTCTGAAAGGACTTTCGCCATATTATCTAACTTCTCGTAATACTTCTTTGAATTCCACTGTTTTTTAGCTCCTGGAGTATATTCGCTGTCTTCCACTTCAGGCGTATCGATGGTGTCGAATAAATTTTCAAGATTGTAAAAACCAATACTGATCTTCTGTAGATTTTGAGATTGAGCAAGCGATCCATTCAATAAAAGGATGGCAAAAGATAATGTGGCGATAAGAGTGCGTAGTTTCATCATGATTTTGAGTTTTGAAATGCAAATGTACAAATCCTTTGATTCCGATTTATTCCCTTCGAAGTAAATTAATTTTTTTTCATTTCACATTACGAAATCGAAATTGTATATTTGTTGGAAAAACTGTCCATATTTTGAAAATATTTATTGTAGAAGACGATGTGATTTTTGGAAAATCCATCCTCTATTATTTGTCCTTGAATCCGGAAAATGAAATTAATCTGTTTACGAACGGAAAAGATGCGCTTGCGCAGCGTTATCAGAATCCGGATTTAATTATCCTCGATTATAATTTACCCGGAATGAATGGAATGGAAGCCATGCAAAGCTTTCATAATTACAACCGAAATATTCCCATCATTATTATTTCTGCACAAAGTGATATTCGTGTGGCAGTAAATTTGCTAAAAGAAGGAGCATTCGATTATATTGTGAAAGATCCCGATTTGAAAGATCGCTTGTGGATGTCGATGGAAAAAGTGCGGAAAATGAGCAGTTACGAAAAGAAAATTGTTCAGCTAGAAGCAGAAATAGATAAGAAATTTTTAGTCGATAATCTCATTATAGGAAATAGTAGTTCACTCAAAAATGTATTCGGCTTAATAGAGAAAGCCACAAAAACAAATATAAACGTGTCGATTACAGGTGAGACGGGAACAGGAAAAGATCTAGTTGCCAAAGCAATTCACTATAATTCGGAGCGAAAAAATCGTCCTTTTATCGCTGTAAACGTATCTGCAATTCCATCGGAGTTAATTGAAAGTGAGCTTTTTGGATATGAAAAAGGGGCTTTCACCGGTGCTCAATCTCGAAAAATAGGAAAGTTCGAAGAAGCCAATAAAGGAACCTTGTTTTTGGACGAGATAGGCGATATGGATCTCAATATGCAAAGTAAAATTTTGCGCGTGATCCAAGAAAATGAGTTAACGAGAGTAGGAGGTAATACCGTAATAAAAATTGATACGCGATTAATTATTGCAACACACAAAAATTTGGCAGATCAAGTTCGGGCAAGTCGATTTAGAGAGGATTTGTACTATCGTTTGCTTGGCCTCCCAATTCATATTCCACCTTTGCGCGATCGGGAAGGCGATGTTTTGATTTTAGCACGCACATTTATCAATAATTTCTGCGCTGAAAACGGTTTGCCTTCGAAAAGTCTTAGTCCCAAAGCACAAGAAAAGCTTAAAGGGTATCACTTTCCCGGTAACGTGCGCGAATTAAAATCGGTAATTGAATTGGCTACCGTACTTTCCAACAGTGATGTGATCAATGATTCAGATCTTAATTTCAGTTCTTTAGGAGCTGTGGAAGATATTTTCTCTACAGAACTTACAATGAAAGAATACTACAAGAAAATCGTCCTCTATTTTATGAAAAAATATGATAATAAAGTAAGAGTTGTAGCGGATAAATTAGATATTGGAAAGTCGAGTATTTATAACTTAATTAATGAAGAAGGTTTGAAATAAATTACTATATTTGAACTGATTGGGAGAATTTTAACCCAGAGTACGCTCTATTTCTTAACGATTATGTTATCGACCAGGTTCCGTTTTACGAAACAAAGATGCCTGAATGCAAAATGGTATTTGTTTTTTGCATGGACTTTTATGATTGGAATCCATGCTACTGCACAAATTTCCAATCCGCATTTTGTTCGCTTAAACACTTCTTCCGGTCTGCCGAGCGATAATATTCAAGGAATCGATCAAGACGAAAAAGGTTTTATTTGGCTTTCGACAAAAAATGGTTTAGCAAGATTCGATGGCACCAAAGTAATTAATTATCAATACAACCAGCCGCAAAATTCGAATCCAGTAGTTGATTTTACATCCATGTTAATCGATGATGAAGACCTCTTTTGGTATGGATCTTACAATGGTTTACTCCTGAATTATAATCGATTTGAAAACGCATTTAGTGAACCAAAACACAGCCCCTTTGATCCAAAACAAAACCCGATAACTATTCTTTTTCAAGATTCTGAGAAATACATATGGGTTGGTAATCAAACCAATAAATTATGGCGAATTGATAAGCAAAATTCACTCACAGATAAGATTGAATTGCCAAATGAGGGAGATGAATATGAACAAATCATTTCGAGTATCACAGAAGATACAGAGAAAAATTTATGGATTGGAACCAATAATGGATTGTATAAATACGATAAAAAAAATAAGCTTTTCAGTACCTTTAAGAAAATACCTTATCAGAATAAATCCTTGATTAATAACCAAATTAATTGTTTGTATTTTGATAAGGAGCAGGGTTTATGGATTGGTACAGAAGCTGGTTTGGATCGTTTGGAAGTCGATAAAATGGTTTTTACACATTACAACGCAAAGTCGGCAAGTGAACATCGACTTTCTGCTTCAAAAATTACGGCTATTTTTATTGATTCTAATAATCAGTTGTGGGTTGGAACAAACAAAGGATTAAATTTGTTCAGAAAAGACGGCAAAGGATTTCAGTTATTCAATTACAATGAGTATTTGGATAATAGTTTGCCATCCAATTATATTACCGACCTGTTTGAAGACTCAACGGGCCATTTATGGGTAGCAACACAATCCGGTGGCGCTGCCGTTTTGGATTTGCATCCGAAAACCATGAATAATCAAAGCTTTGTAGATCAAATAAATGATTTAGTTGGAACGGAAATCACAACCCTTTTTTATGATAAAAAGACTGCTTCGTTATGGATCGGAACGGAATCGGAGGGCGTTTATCATTTTTTACTTCAGCAAGGAGCCTACCCTTATGCCTATTACAACAGCGAAAGTAATCAGCTAAAAAACAATTCCATCAACAAGATTTATGTTGATGCCAATGCAAATATTTGGATTATTTATAGTGATAATTCGATTGAGCTAAAACGAGAAAAAGGAAACAAACTACTAAGCATCTCATTAAAGAAAAAAATTCATGGATTAGTTATCGAGGATAATGCGCAGATTTTGTTTGAAGACGAAACAGATAAAATCTGGTTGGTACTCGATAAAAGAGTGGTTGTGCTATCTGTTTCAGAGGGAAAAATTGTTGATCAATTAGAACTAGAAGAACTTTTTAATAGCAATTTTGATTTTGTTAAAATCACAGCCATCGTTCAGGATTATCGGAAAAATATTTGGTTTGCCTCAGAATCACATGGTGTGGTGGTATATAATCCTTTGAACAAGAAATTTGAGCATTTTGTGAGTGATCCAACGATTGTAGGAAGTCTTAGCTCAAATCGAATTCAGTGTTTATTCGAAGATTCTAAAGGAGTTATGTGGCTTGGAACTGCCGATGGAGGATTAAATAAATACAATCGAATCAATAATCAATTCGAAACAATAACCAAGACAAACGGATTAGTTAGTAATAACATTCTAAGTATTTTAGAAGATAGCGAAGACCACCTTTGGGTTGGGACATCAGCAGGGTTGAATCGAATAAATCAATCAACAAATTCAATCGCATTATTCGATAAGCAAGATGGTTTAAAAGGAAATGGATTTGTCGAAAATGCAACTGCTTTGGGTAAAGATTCTAATATTTATTTCGCCACTCAAAGAGGTTTCAATGCTTTTAATCCATTAAAGCAGAGTCTTCTGGAAGGTAACTTCGAACTTGTTCTTACCGATTTGATTGTGAATAGCTTATCTGTTTTTCAGCAAAGCGATAGTTGTTTACAAAGGCAATTTCTTCGTAATCAAACAGTACAACTTAAACCTTCTCAAAGAAATATTGGAATCGAATTTTCTGCTTTAGAATTTCTCAACCCAAGCAATGTTAGTTACTATTATAAACTAGAAGGAGTTGATCAAGATTGGGTAGAAAGCAAGAGGAATAACTACGTAAGTTATATTAATTTAAGTTCAGGTAATTACAAATTTTACTTGAAGGCAAGCGACAAAACAGGCAATCTTACAAATGAAATTTTAGCCTTGGAATTTATAATTGCCACGCCATTTTACAAACGACTTTGGTTTGTACTTTTAGTAATTTTCTTTAGCGTAGCGCTTATTTTTGGTTTTATTCAAATTCGAATTCGACGAATTACGTATCTCAATCAACAATTAGAAAGTCAGGTTAGTTTAAAAACCAAGGAACTGGTTGATGCCAATTTTATGTTACAGAAAGAAATTGAAGAAAGAAAAAAAGCTGAAACGGATGCTGAGCACGCTAGTCAAAGTAAAAGTCAGTTTTTGGCCAATATGAGCCATGAAATTCGTACCCCGATGAATGCAATTATTGGTTTTACGGATTTATTGACTTCTTTGATTAAGGACGAAAAACAACGGCATTATCTCAACTCCATTCAGAGCAGCGGAAAGAGTTTGTTGATTCTTATCAATGATATCCTTGATCTGTCCAAGATCGAAGCAGGACATTTTCAAATCGACTATAAACCCATCAATTTAATCCATCTTTTCGAAGAAATTAAACAAGTATTTGCACTAAAGTGCGATGAAAAAGATTTGTTATTCGAAATGAAAGTAGATAAAGAATTGCCAAAATCATTGATTATGAGTGAGATAAGAATAAGACAGGTTTTGGTTAATCTAATAGGAAATGCACTGAAATTTACTGAAAAAGGACAAATTGGGTTGAGCGCTCATGTCATTGCAGATGCAATTGACGAGAATAAAATTAATTTACTCATCCAGGTTTCTGATACAGGAATCGGCATCGAACCTGATCAACAAAAAAGAATTTTTCAAGCATTTCATCAAACCGAAGGCCAAGATGTGCGGAAATATGGCGGTACTGGTTTAGGACTTTCCATCTCTAGAAGGTTAGTTGAACTGATGGGAGGAAAAATTGATATTGAAAGTGAACCGGGAAAAGGAAGCATATTCAAAATTTACTTGAATGACGTAGAAATTTCGGATGAGGAAGTTACTTATGCAAATAGACCTGAGCTGCCTTCTATTCAACAATTGCATTTTAAAAACAGTAAGTTGTTGGTTGTGGACGATAGCGCTTTGAATCGTTCCTTAATTGTTGAGTTATTTAGAGATTCGAAAGTACAAGTAATCGAAGCCGGAAACGGTCAGGAAGCGATTGATATAATTAGAGAACAAATGCCAGATTTGGTTTTGATGGATATTCGGATGCCCGTTTTAAATGGGTTCGATGCCGTAAAAATCATACGGAGTGAAGTAGGCATCAAGAATATTCCAGTTTTCGCTTTAACCGCCTCTATTTCAGAGGAATATCAAGGTAGATATGCCAAGGCAGGTTTCAATCATGTCTTGCTTAAACCACTCGAGATGGGAATTTTAATTCAGGAACTTACTAAATATTTGCCTTTTGAAAAAGTGGATCCACAAAAAGAAATCCAACCAGAGATTCCCATAGAAATTGACGAAGGAAGTGAACTGACAGAATCAAATCTGAAAATGGCGATAATCGATTTGCAAGAGATAATTCCGAAATATGAGCTAATTAAACAACAAAAATTCATCAATGAGATTCTTCTTTTTGCGAAGCAAGTTGGAAAAATTGGAGAAGAGTATAACAGCTCAATACTCCATAAATATGCTAGCGATCTGATTAAGCATACTGAAAATTTCGATACGGAAAAAATGGAAAAGGTATTGAATCAATTTCCTCAATTAGTTATGAAACTGGAGACATTTCTAAAATAAATTCAAATGGAACATGGTAGTTATAAGTTGTTAATAGTTGATGATTTACCCAAAAATCTGATGGTTCTGGGGAATATTCTCATGAAACAAAATTATCAAATAGCTTATGCGAAAAGTGGTAAAGATGCATTAAATCAAGCTGCTAATGTAGATTTTGATTTGATACTTTTGGATATTATGATGCCGGAAATGGATGGCTTTGAAGTTTGCAGACGATTAAGAGCTGAAGAGAAAACAACAAAAACACCTATCATTTTTCTTACAGCCAAAAACGATACGGATAGTATCGTAAAGGGCTTTGAAGTGGGTGCGCAAGATTATGTTACCAAACCATTTAATACCAATGAGTTATTAGCACGTGTAGAAACTCACTTAGAACTGAAAAGGAGTCGTCAGCAAGTTGAAGAACTTAATAATTTTCTCGAAGAAAAAGTGATTGAGCGGACGATCGAACTGGAAAAAGCCAATAAAAAAATAGAATCGCTTGACAAAGCTAAATCTGCTTTCTTAGGTTTAATTAGTCACGAAATCAGAACTCCTCTTAATGGAATCATTGGTTTTATTGATATTCTCAAACAAACAATCGATAATGAGAATAAGGAACTAATTGATATGACTGCAGAAGCTGCAGAACGTTTGTATGAGTTTTCAGAACTTTCGTTGCTCATTACGCAACTCAACGTAAACTCTTATCAGATGGAAAACAAAAATCACGATTTTGTGGAATTGTTGAACAAAGTGAGAGAAAGAATTTTAGCCAAATGGAAAGAATTTAAAGAAATCGATTTCAAAGTCAATTTAAAAAGCGTTGTTTCGATCATTAAACTAGACGAAATCTTAATGGAAAAAGTGTTGTATAGCTTGATCGATAATGCGGTTAAATTTTCACCGGAAGAAACTGCCTTTGTTGAGCTAAATGTTTTCAATGATTCGGGCTATTTAATCTGCGAAATACATGATTTGGGATGCGGTTTTACGGATGAAGCATTATCCTATGCTTTTGAAGTATTCTCCGGCGAGAAACAACATGATATTGAAGGTTATGGATTGAATCTAGCTGCCGCGAAACTAATTATTCATGCACACGAAGGGAAGATAGAAGTTGAAAATAAACCGGAACGAGGGGCTAAAGTCTGTCTTTATCTGAAAGAAACATTTTAGCTAAATCTCTTTTTAACAGCCTTTTAAGTGCTGTTTCAGGGCAAAATAAGCTAAAATTCTCAGCTACCACATTTTTTTTATCTTTGGCGCATTAAAAAGAAGATACTTTTCTAAGTATTCAAACAAGCGAGCATATTCGCGGGTAGAAATGAAAGTGAATTTCTCATATGCGGGCAAAGTTCACTGCTAAATTATAAACAAGTACGAATGAAACTTTTAGAAGGAAAAACAGCACTAGTTACAGGTGGTTCAAGAGGAATTGGCAAAACAATTTGTCTGAAATTTGCTCAAGAAGGAGCAAATGTAGCTTTTTCTGATATAGCACTTGACGAAAATGGAGAGGCTTTAATCAAAGAATTGGAAGCTTTTGGCGTAAAAGCAAAAGGATATGCATCGGATGCAAGTTCATTTGAACAATCAGAGGCGATGGTAAATGAAATTGCGGCGGAGTTCGGACAAATTCATATCCTTGTTAATAATGCCGGTATTACTCGCGATAATTTATTAATGAGAATGACTGAAGCAGATTGGGATTTGGTGATCAAAGTGAACCTGAAATCAATATTTAATCTTACAAAATCGGTTCAAAAATATATGCTTAAACAACGTTTTGGATCGATTATCAATATGAGCTCGGTAGTTGGAGTGAATGGCAATGCCGGTCAATCAAATTATTCCGCATCCAAAGCCGGATTGATTGGTTTTACTAAATCCATTGCGCAAGAGTTGGGCTCAAGAGGAATTCGTTGCAATGCGATTGCACCTGGATTTATCGAAACCAAAATGACTGAAAAATTACCGGAAGAAGTTCGAAAAGAATGGATTAAAACAATTCCATTGCGTCGCGCTGGTCAACCTCAAGATGTAGCTGATGTAGCAACTTTCTTGGCTTCGGATTTATCCAGTTATGTAACCGGGCAAGTTATCAACGTTTGTGGCGGAATGAGCACCTAATTAATTAAATTAGAGAAAAAAAGCCTGTTTGATTATCTTAATTGAGCAGGCTTTTACTTTATTTATCGTTATGGAAAACAATTTCTTTTGGCTGATCATCATTTTGCTTATTGGCAATTTTTTGCTTGAAAACGGACTGACGCTCCTTAACTATTATTATTATCCTCAGAAATCGCTGCCTTCATTGATTGCCGGATTTTATAATCAAGAAAAATATGCAAAATCGATGGCTTATGAGCAAGCAAAAACAAGATTCGGGATCCTCATTTCAATTGTTCAGTTTGTTTTTATTCTTCTGTTTTTTGTTTTAGGTGGATTCGGATGGCTGGATAGATTGGTGCAAAGTATTAGCGATCAGTATCTAATTCGGAATTTAACTTTCTTCGGCATATTAATTTTTTCGACAGATTTGCTTTCGCTTCCAATTTCCTATTATAACACCTTTGTTTTAGAGGAAAAATTTGGTTTTAATAAAACCACACTTCGAACATTTATTCTTGATAAACTTAAATCGTGGGGGTTAATTCTTATTGTTGGAGGCGGAATTCTTGCTCTAGTGGTATTTATTTATGAAAAAAGCGGAGCGCATTTTTGGTGGCTAACCTGGATTTCGATCAGTGTTTTTAGTTTGTTGTTAACCACCTTTTATTCTGAATGGATAGTTCCATTATTCAATAAACAGCTTCCTTTGGAAAGTGGAAGTTTACGAACGGCAATTGAAGATTTTGCGCTTAAATCCGGATTTAAACTAGATGCGATTTTTACGATTGACGGTTCAAAACGTTCTACCAAAGCAAATGCTTATTTTAGTGGTTTAGGCTCCAAAAAAAGAGTCGTTCTTTACGATACGTTAATCCATGATTTAGAAGAACAAGAATTGATTGCTGTTTTAGCACATGAAATAGGACATTATAAGAAAAAGCATACTTTGCTCGGACTTGTTCTAAGCATTTTACAAACCGGTTTAATGTTGTTTATCTT
>JAFGAK010000151.1 GCA_016933745.1 Bacteroidales bacterium | reverse complement strand
GTAGGTTGTCGGTAATTTCTAGAAAATTTCCCATCGATTCTGATTTGTGTATTCAAATTGTAATTCCATCCAAGCGATGGAGTAGGAATCACCATTTTTGAATCAATGATTTCTTGTCGTATGCTGGCCGCAAGATTCAATGTTTTGGCCGAGTTTGCGTATTTATAACTTAGCAGGATGGCAAAAGTATTTCGATGATTTGTTTCCCCAAAATTCTCTGAAAATCCCCAATCTGTTCGATTATGTGCGCCAATATTAACCAAGTGATTTGTATTCAATCGGTAAGCAAACTCCGATTCAAGAATAGTGCTTTGCGATCGGTGTTCGGCATAAATTCTGTTTGTTGAATCGTTGTAGTTTAATTTAGCGCTTAAAAAAGCCATTTTCGACATCCAAGTCCATTTGGAAGTAGTATAGGAATGATCAGCCGAAAACCGAATTGATTCATCGCTTTGCATTTGAGAACTTTGCAATGTGGTCATGCTTGGTGGCAATTCTCTTTCTGTCTTTTGCACCCAAAAATGAGTGCTTAGCAATTGATGCTTAGCAATTTTTAGCGTGTTATCTTGACTTATTCCTTGGGTTTGAAAAGCTGCATTTGTCTGCTTTATTTCAGGATGCCCAAATTGTTGGGTATTCACAAATGGAAAATCATTTTCTGCTTCGCGATAAAAAATACGAAGTGCGCTTGCTATCTTTTCTTTGCCGAAATGAAAAGATCCGTTTACAAATCGTAAACCAAAACTACCGATTCCTATGGAAGCAGAACCTTTTATCCCACTGTTTAATATTGCTTTGCTTTGCAATAAAATTGCTCCACCAATAGCGCCACTTCCGTAAAGCGCCCCCGAGCCACCAAATTGCACATTGATTTCATCTACTGCATTGAGAGGCATTAATTCCAGATTGCTAGCTCCATTCAGTGGGTCTTGTAAATTGATTCCATTCCACAAAATGGCGGTTTGTGATGAAGTTGTCCCTCTTAAACTTATACCTGTGTTTCCACTAATTCCGTAAGATTTTAAATAAAGTGTGGTAAAACCCGAAAGGGCTTCGGCAACAGTTCCTGATCCGTAGGATTGTTTGGCCGCTGAATCAATGCTTTGCTGTTTGCTCCCTTCGGCGAATTGTTCAAATCGAAAGGTGTTAATGCTAATTTCGTTGAGTAAGATAATCGTATCAGCTATTGCGTCTTGAGCTACCAATTGAAAGGAGCACAAACTT
>JAFGAK010000150.1 GCA_016933745.1 Bacteroidales bacterium | reverse complement strand
TTGGCTACAAGCACTACCAGCCTTGAAAAGCAGATAACCTATCGGGATACCGAAATGAATGACAAGCTGAGAGAGATTGATGAGTATTTAAACGAAAAAATAAAGATTTAAGCGCGTTCTTTGCATATAAAAATATTCCGCATAATTCAATACTGTTTGTAAACTCAACATTTTACAAATTAGGGATAAGCTTAGTGAATATGAAAACAGGCCTCAACCTTCGGGTTTCAACTTTTGGACAGTGGACGTTTGAGTTTTCCGGCAGCCCTAGACGTGTTGATTAGGGGTTTACTAAACTCCTGAATTATGCGGTTTTTTTTTACCCGCCGACTAAAAAAGCTAAACAATGGAAAATCTAACAATGATTGCTATTGCTATGGTTTCGCTCGGTATTGGCTTTGTTCTTGCAAGTTACTTTGTAAGAAAAGCAATGGAGCGTAAAAGCAATAACATTTTAAAAGAAGCTGAGGAAAAGGCCGAAGTATTAAAGAAAGAAAAAATACTTCAAGCAAAAGAAAAATTTTTACAATTGAAGTCGGAGCACGAAAAATACGTGCAAGAAAAAAACTCCAACCTAAACAAAGCTGAAAATCGAGTAAAGCAAAAAGAAACTGCTCTAAATCAAAAGCTTGAAGAAATAAACAAGAAAAACAGAGAGGTTTCTGCCGTCCGTGATAACCTTACTCAACAACTCGATCTAGTCACTCAAAAAGAAACTGCTTTAGAAAAAATGCACCAAGAGCAATTAGCTCAATTAGAAGCTATTTCGGGATTATCAGCCAACGAAGCAAAAGAGCGTATGATCGAAGCCATTAAAGACGAAGCAAAATCGGATGCAATGGTCATGATTAATGAAATTAAAGAAGAAGCCAAGCTCACAGCAAATCGCGAAGCGAAGAAAATCGTCATTGAAACGATCCAACGCACTGCCGCAGAAAACACCATCGAAAATACAGTTTCTGTATTTCCTTTGGATAGCGACGAAGTGAAAGGTAGAATCATTGGTAGAGAAGGAAGAAATATTCGCGCTCTTGAAGCAATGACAGGCGTTGAAATTATTATCGATGATTCTCCCGATGCCATTATCCTATCCGGTTTTGATCCGGTTCGCAGAGAGATTGCTCGTTTATCTTTACACAAACTTGTTACTGATGGACGAATTCATCCAGCTCGTATTGAGGAAGTGGTGAATAAAACCAAAAAACAAGTTGAACAAGAAATCATTGAAACAGGAAAACGCACACTCATCGATTTAGGCATTCATAACATGCATAACGAGTTGGTGAAAATGGTTGGACGAATGAAATATCGTTCGTCTTATGGCCAGAACTTATTGCAACACTCCATCGAAGTAGCAAATTTAAGTGCAACCATGGCGGCAGAGCTTGGTTTAGATACAAAAAAAGCAAAACGTGCCGGATTGTTACATGATATTGGAAAAGTTCCTGAAAACGAACCCGATTTACCACACGCATTATTAGGAATGAAGATGGCAGAAAAATTCCGCGAAAGTCCGGATATCTGCAATGCAATTGGAGCTCATCACGACGAAATCGAAATGACTTCTTTACTCTCTCCAATTGTACAAGTGTGTGATGCTATTTCCGGTGCACGTCCAGGAGCTCGAAGAGAAATTGTAGATGCCTATATACAACGTTTGAAAAAACTGGAAAATATTGCTTTGGAATACGAAGGTGTTGTTAAAACCTATGCAATTCAAGCAGGTCGTGAATTGCGTGTAATTGTTGGTGCCGACAAGGTGACTGATAATCAAGCAATGGAATTAAGTTACGATCTTTCTAAGAAAATTCAGGAAGAAATGACTTATCCCGGACAAATTAAAATTACGGTAATCAGAGAAACTAGATCGATCAATTACGCGAAATAATTGGATCCTAATCAGACCTGCTGTTTTCGTAGTCGAGCACAGCAGGTTTTCTATTTAAAAAACTATGTTAAGATTAATCAAATCGCTGCTTAAGCAATATTTATTTTGGCTAATTCTCTTCGCTTTTATGCGATTTATTTTTATGCTCACTTATGCTGGGCCTATTAGTAGAACCGGTGCTGGAGTTGGCGAAATACTGTCGACTTTTTTCTATGCATTAAAATTAGATGTTGCTACCGCGAGTTATTTTCTCATCATCCCATTTTTTTTTCTATTTATTCAAAGTTTGATAAGTCCTCCTTGGTTCAATATTTTGAACAAGATTTTTACCGGATTGATGGTTTTTGTTTTCGTGTTAATCAACGCCATTGAACTGGGTTTATATCAAGAATGGCAGAGCAAATTAACATACAAAGCGTTTAGCTATCTAGATCACCCGGATGAGATTATCCAATCG
>JAFGAK010000149.1 GCA_016933745.1 Bacteroidales bacterium | reverse complement strand
TTTACATATGGTAGCAAACGAACAAAATATTCCAAATTTCCCAATCTCATCTCAATTGTTGCCTAAAGAGGAAATGTTGGAATCCACCCCCAAAAAAGCAAGTTTAAATATTGCGATTTTAAAAGAAAATAACGATACCGAGCGAAGAGTTTGTTTAAGTCCTGAAGCAGTTGGTGTGTTAGTCCAAAACGGACACCATGTTTTTGTTGAAAACGGAGCCGGTTTGGCTTCTCACTACGAAGATTTGCATTATAGTCAAGAAGGTGCAACGCTTTTAAAAACTAAAGAAGAACTTTTGAAGGCAGACATCATTCTTAAAGTTTCAGCTTTAGATAGTCAGGAAATCAAGTGTTTGGGAAGAAACCAAACCCTTCTGACAACCTTACAAGTTTTGCTTCGCGATAAGCATTATTTTACGCATTTGTCTGAACGTAAAGTTACAGGCCTTGCCTTTGAAAAGATAAAAGATAATACAGGAACCTATCCAATCATTCGATCCATGGGAGAGATTGTTGGAAATTCTTCTTTACATATTGCTGCCAAGTATTTAGCACATCATAAATATGGAAATGGAAGTATGTTGGGAGGCGTTCCGGGTCTTAAACCCACCGAAGTTGTTATTATTGGAGCAGGAACTGTTAGCGAAAATGCAGCCAAAGCCGCAATTGGAATGGGAGCAACAGTTAAAGTTTTTGATAATTCGGTTTATCGCTTACGTCGATTGCAAAATAATATTCAAAACAAAATATTTACCTCTGTTTTAGAAACTAAAATTCTGGAAGAAACACTTCAAACTGCCGATGTTGTTTTAGGTGCCATGAGAAAAAGAAAAGGAATGGCCTCTTATTTAGTTCCTTCGTATATGATTCAGAAAATGAAAAAAGGTGCTGTCATTATTGATGTGAGTATTGATCAAGGAGGTTTGTTTGAGACTTCCCGACTAACCAGCCACAGTCAGCCGGTTTATCAAGAGTTTGGAGTTACGCACTATTGTGTTCCTAATATCGCCTCGGGCGTTCCACGTACAGCTAGTAAAGCGCTTTCTAATTTTTTTATGCCCATCATATTGCAAATTGCCGAAGAAGGTGGCGTAAGCCAATTATTAAGAACTGATTTAGGATTTCGATCAGGCGTATACATGTATAATGGTGTAATAACGGATAAAGTAATTGGCGAAATGTTTAACATGTCTTACCGCGATCTTGAACTTTTATTGGCGATTTTGCATTAACTTAGTCGCATGTTT
>JAFGAK010000148.1 GCA_016933745.1 Bacteroidales bacterium | reverse complement strand
CAGCTGTTTTGGCTACAACACATCGGATTTTTGATTCTATTTATTCAGTCGTTTCTAAAAATAAAGATATTGCCGAAATTGCTCTAAATGCAGAAGACATCTACTCCATCGAGAAAAAAGAAAAACGAGCGGTTTATATGGGAATTGAAAACGGCTATGGTTTAGGTGGCGATTTGGCAAACATCGAAGTTTTTTATAATCGCGGAGCACGATACATTACTTTATGCCACACCAAGAACAACGATATTTGCGATTCGAGCAATGATACTACAGAGCATAATGGCGTAAGCGAATACGGCAAAAAAGTGATTCAAGAAATGAATCGTTTAGGCATGTTAATAGATGTTTCGCACATTTCCGACAAAGCTTTTTACGATGTAATTGAATTAAGCAAAACGCCAATTATTGCTTCTCATTCCAGTTCAAGAGCTATTTGTGATTCACCAAGAAACTTAACGGACGATATGCTAAAAAAACTTGCCGAAAATGGCGGTGTAGCTCAAGTGTGCATTTTAAGTTCGTATGTAAAAGAAACACCTAGAAATCCACAAGCCGATAGTATGCGCTTGGCTTTGCGTGAGAAATACAATAACTACGAAGGACTGACTGATGAACAGCAAAAAGAAGCCAGTCAGCAATGGCGTTCGATCAACAAACTATTCCCTCCTGTTTTAGCTACTGTTTCTGATGTTGTAGATCATATCGATCATATGGTAGAAGTTGCCGGCATCGATCATGTTGGCATCGGGACGGACTTTGATGGTGGAGGTGGCGTTGACGGCTGTTTTGATGTAAGCGAATTACCAAATCTTACCATCGAAATGGTAAGAAGAGGCTACAACGAAGAAGATATTATCAAAATTTGGGGAGGAAACTTTTTACGCGTTTTAAGTCAGAACGAGACTTTAGCAGCAAAATAAAACACCCCCCCCTTTCAAGCAAAAAGCCCGGCAAAACCGGGCTTTTTATATTCTTAGAGTTCTATTAGATTTCTTCTGTTTCAACAATCTTGGCTAAAACATCGGCATAGGGCAAGAACAAATATTTCTTGCCTTCGAACTCAACTTGTGTTCCGGCAAACTTCTTATAAAAAACAACATCGCCTTCGCTAATTCCGGCATTTTCGACAGCTCCAATAGCCACTACTTTAGCGTATTGTGGTTCTTCTTTGGCAGAATCGGGAATGATGATTCCGGAAGCTGTTTTTTGTTCTTTTTTATCCTCAGAAAGGTCTAACAATACATTATCGTTTAAAGGTTGTAACTCTCTCATATATTTATCTCCTATTATTTAAAACTTTGATTTACAAATTTATTTATTTACTGACCAATGCCTAAAAGTGAATTGATTTTATTTTTATCAAATCCAACAATTACTTGACCATTTATATCCGTTTGAGGAACTCCTTGCTGACCGCTTTTCTTAACCATTGCTTCGGCAGCTTTTTGATCTTTAGAAACGTCAACATCCGTATATTTTATTCCATTCACATTTAAATGATTTTTCAGTGTCGTGCACCAAGAGCAACTTGGCGTAGAATAAACCGTTACTCTTTTTTGTGGTTTTTCATCGCCTTTGGCAGAGCCGACATACAGATTACGTTCAAAAACCGAAGTGTAATAATTTACTTCGTTGCAACCTTTATAAGTATTTTTAAAAACGCCATTTTCAAATGAAAGCAAAATAGGCGCAGTTTTAATCTCGTACACTGGATGAATGTCTTTTACATTATTCACATCTGCCACAAAAACAACTGCTTTTTCTCGGTTTGCAGCAAGCACACTGTTGTATGCACAATCACTCACTTTAGAACCGCTTTTGTATATTAATAGATACGCATTTGGCGATTCAATCAATTTTTCCTGCAATTCGGAATAGGAACTAACTTCTATCATTCTAATCTATTTGGTTTGCTCCCCATTTGCAAGGATTATGCCAGTG
>JAFGAK010000147.1 GCA_016933745.1 Bacteroidales bacterium | reverse complement strand
TTGGCTACCGCCGAATATGTTACAAAAGTACATGCTGTTTGTATGCGTTGCGGACAATTGGCTCAATACAGTCACCGTACGGTTCAAAACGAAAACTTAGTCGTACTTGGAGAAACAGATAGTTACGAGCCCTTGTGCCGTTCTTGCTACAACGAACAAAAACAAAACAAAGCTTAATTTCGACTATTTGCTCTATTTTTTTCGAATTTTATTTTAATTTTTTCGAATTTTTACGCGTATTTTTCGAAAATTACGTTAAAAAATTTTGTCACCTTATAAAAAAGCCGCAATTTCGCCCGCTGAAAACTTAACTGAAAACTATGTCAAAATTGAACGCTGCTATTACCGGGATTCACGCCTACGTACCTGATTATATTTTAACTAATCAAGAGCTATCTACCATGGTAGATACCAACGATGAGTGGATTCAAACCCGCACCGGAATTAAAGAAAGACACATTTTAAAAGGCGAAGGAAAAGGGACTTCCATTCTAGGCACGCAAGCAGTGCTTGGACTTTTAAAGAAAACCAATACCAAGCCCGAAGATATTGATTTGATTATCACAGCAACGGTTACACCTGACATGCTTTTCCCGGCAACAAGTAATATTATTGCTCACGAAACAGGTTGTATAAATGCTTTTGCTTTTGATATGAATGCAGCATGTTCAGGCTTTTTATTTGCCGTACAAACCGGTCGTGTATATATAGAATCCGGATTGTATAAAAAAGTAATTGTTGTTGGAGCCGATAAAATGTCATCGATCGTGGATTATACCGACCGCAAAAACTGTGTCCTTTTTGGAGATGCAGGTGGAGCTATTTTAATGGAGCCTACAACAGAAGATTTTGGCATTATGGATGCCGATTTGCATACCGATGGTTCAGGAAAAGATTATTTATACCAAAAAGCAGGCGGTTCTGCTTATCCTCCAACCATTGAAACAGTAACCAATCGTCAACATTTTATTTACCAAGAAGGACAATCTGTATTTAAATTTGCTGTTTCTCGTATGGCAGATGTTTCTGCGGATATGATGACCAAGCACAATATTCAGCCCGAAGAATTGGCATGGTTAGTACCTCATCAAGCCAATTTGCGGATTATTGATGCTACTGCTCGAAGAATGGGAATTAAAAAAGAGCAAGTAATGATCAATATCGAAAAATACGGAAATACAACAGATGCAACTATTCCATTGTGTTTGCACGATTGGGAAAGTCAATTGAAAAAAGGCGATAAAATTATCTTAGCTGCTTTTGGTGGCGGGTTTACTTGGGGCTCTATTTATTTGAAATGGGCTTACGATGGCGATCAAGTAGAAAAGATTTAATCCGATTTTAACCGATTTAATAGAGGAGCCTACTAGTTATTTACTAGTGGGCTTTTTTATAAAAATGGCTTAGCCGAATTGGCAATTCGGCTGTATTTTCTGCGACTTACAACCAACCCTTCGAGGGCTCAGAATGAGAATAGTAATTTCATCAAAAAACAAAAAAGCCCATCATGTTTTACAACAGGCGGGCTTGTGTCTAAACTACTTGGTTTATTTCTTCATTAAAAAAGCTTCGATACTTTTTACTGCTCTAAAACCATCCGCGATAGCGCTAATGGCATCGGCCGTTTTATTTACAGCATCGCCGCCGGCAAATACTTTGGCATCAGAAGTTTGCTGTTGAGCATTGGTAACAATTCTACCGCGATTCACCTCTATTTTGTCTGCATATTCTTCTGTTAAGAAAGAATAATCAGCTTCTTGTCCAATCGCACCAATAACAGTATCTACTTCCATAATTGTTTCGCTACCTTCAATTGGAACCGGACGCGGGCGACCACCTTCTTCGGCAATCATTTCCGCTTCGAGATATTCAATCGCTTTCACCTTTTTACCTGATTTATCAGCAATAATCCGAATTGGAATCGCTTGCGGATGAATATGAACATGTTCATCTTCGGCGCCTTCAATTTCTTCCCAATCAGCAGGCATGTCTTCTACTCTACGGCGATATAAAATAGTTACATCCGCATCATGACGAGCAGCAACACGTGCACCATCGATGGCTACGTTTCCTCCACCAATCACGACTACTTTTTTACCAACATCGTAACTTTCGCCATCATTAATCATTCTCAAATACTCAACTGCCGGAATAGCGTTTTCTAAATCTTCGCCAGGAATACCGAGCTTCCATGGTTTTTCGAATCCAATTCCGATAAAAACAGCATCGTGATTTTTATAAATCTCATCAAAACTTATTTCTTTACCAACCCGTGTATTGAACTTAATTTTAACGCCAATTTTTTGTAGATAACTTACTTGTTTATTTAAACTATCCATTGGCAAACGATATTTTGGGATACCATACATGGTCATACCACCAGCAAATTGTTTGGCTTCGAAAACGGTGACATCAAATCCGCGCAAGGCTAAATAGTAAGCTGCTGTTAAACCGGAAGGTCCGGCACCAATTATTCCCACTTTATATCCGTTTGCTTCTTTAATCTCAGGATTGACAATTTCTTGAATCAAATCTGCTGTTTGTGCTTGCTCCGTAGCATAACGCTTGAGCCAACGAATAGCAACTGCTTCGCCCCGAACGGCAATCGCACACACATCTTCGCAACGCCGAGTACAAACTTTACCACACATTTCAGGGAGAGGATTGTTATCGTAGATTATTCTTAAAGCATCCTGATCATTGCCACGCGCAATGGCGTTGATGTATTCCGGAATATGCATGTGATCTGGACACACTTCGGTACATAATCCACAAGAAATACAACGACTGGCTTCTGCTCTTGCTTCCTCTTCGTTATAACCCAAAACCACTTCGGCAAAAGATTTAACACGTTCCGTTCCATCCAATTCACGCATCGGAACCCGATCGAAAGTCATTAAGCTAGTTTCCTTCGTGCTCACAAACGAGAGTTGATCTTTTCCATACGGATTATCAACGCCCGGAGTCCATAAAAACGTATTCGGATCGGGAGAAACATAGTTGTATTCTTTGGTAAGATTTAGCGATCCTGTTGGACAAACATCCACACAAAGAGCACACCAACAACACCGACCGTAATCCACTCGTGGTCGTAAGCCGGAGTTTCCTTTAGCCTGACTGATATTAAATTCGGCAGCTAGTTCTACCATATCGATGGCTCCATTCATACAAATGGTTGAACAGTTTCCGCAACCGATACATGCTTCTAAATCGTTGTAATGAAATCCCCGATAGCGATCGGCCGTATCTTTTCCCAAAACATCCAATCGCTTAGTGTGAGGGTTTTTACCAAACTGCGACAAGCCGATGAGTGGTCTCACTATTCCTTTTAAATCGAAAAAACTCATTTTTCTCTATTTTATAATTGCAGGCTACTAAATCAGCCTCACGTTTTTATCTTTCTATTTCCGGAGGACAAACGCCCAAACTATTCATTATAAACGAAACATCAGCCAAGTTTTGACCAATTAGCACGTCTTCTAACAAACTTACTCCATGCACATATGCGGGACCTCGGGCATGCACTCTTCGTGGTTTATCGCTACCATCGCTTACAACATGGAATCCAAATTCTCCGCGAACGCTTTCCACTTTTCCATAAGCAGAACCTGCCGGGATGGTCCATTTCATCGGATTAGGCATTTTATTTAAATAATCGCCGGAAGGCAAATTCTGAATAAGCTGACGAATCATTGAAATGGTTTGACGAATCTCAAATTGACGCACACGAGCACGCGCCCACACATCGCCTCCTTCAAAAATTCCCATTTCAAAATCGAGCTTGTCGTAAGCATCATACGGATTGTCTTTGCGCACATCATGACCAATTCCGCAACCGCGCAACGGAGCACCTACAACGCCCCATTCCATTGCTTTTTCCTTGGTGATAATTCCAACACCTTGCGCTCTTTTTTGGAAGATGGCACTATCGAACATCATCCGATCGTAATCGTCGATGCGTTTTTCGATGTAATCCATGGTACGAAGTACTTTGTCTTCAAAACCTTCCGGAATATCTCTACGAACACCTCCTGGCCAGATATACATATGGTAAATACGACCACCTGTAAGCTCTTCGAATAGATCTAATACATAGTTCCGATCGCCCACTGACCATTGTCCAACGGTATATAAACCAGTCGAACCGGATTGACCGGCATACCAAAGCATAAAACTCTGCAAACGCGCTAATTCCAAGACTAAGGAACGTAAATATTTACCACGTTCAGGAACTTCTCGTCCTTCGATTTGTTCAACTGCAAGTGCAAATGCAGCTTCCGGTGGATCGGGTTCAGGAACGCAAAACCGACATAAAATAGTAGTCGTTTGCATCCAATTTCTTCGTTCAATCAGTTTCTCAAAAGCGCGATGTAAATAGCCTACATGCGTAGTTGCTTTTACAATGGTATCGCCTTCGAGTTGTAATTTCACCATCATATTACCGGTTATTCCGGGATGTTGAGGGCCAAGATATAATGTGGTCGATTTTTCTCTCATCTTATTCTCTTGAGTATTTTTTAGCAAAATCAGGAATTTCTTCGCCGCTACGCTTAGCAATTCGTTCTCTTACGTCTTGTTTATCTTCTCTTCCTTCTCTTTCAAAAAAGGTATCATTTACATATTCTAAGGTATCAAAATCGCGACGCATTGGAGGTGCGTCTTCCCAATCTTCTAGAATAAATTCTTTTTCTCCCACGAAACCAGGAAATTCTACGCCAAACATTTCGCGGATTTCGCGTTGATAGGTATTCAATTGTCGCCAAATCATATCCATATTTTCCATTTCGGGATTTTGGCGATCGATTCTCGTTTTAACAAAGAGATTAAGTTTTGTTTCAGGAGACCAAATAATGTATACCAACTCAAACTCATCGCTTTCTAGCCAATCAATACAACTCATGTGCGCCAAACTTTTGTATCCTAATTTCTCCTTCGCATAAAGCAAAATAGACGATACTTGTTCTTTAGAAGCATAGGCAAAAACGGTATCCTTACGAACGGCTTCTGTTACGATATTTTCGAAAGCATTTTGCAGTTGTTGGGCTAATAATTCTTCTTTAATCAAAGATGTTTCCATAGTTATCAGTTTTACCAATTGTATTCAACCAAAGGCCAGTTTTTAAGCACTTTCTTTTGGTTTTCGCGATACCATTCTAAATTTTCTTTGTATTTGGCCGCACCATCGGCTTTGCCTGCAGCAATTAAGCTCTGCAATTCTTTAAAACCTGCAATAACAGACTCCGGACGAGGCATGCATCCGTTGATATATACATCTACAGGAATGTATTTATCCAAAAGTTTGATGGTATTGTAGGAATCCCAATACATTCCTCCATTGATTGTGCAAGAACCGAAACCAATTACGTATTTGGGATCTTGCATTTGCTCGTAAACACGAATTACTCTTTTCAGTGTTTTGGTAGAAAGATATCCGGTAATTAAAAGCAAATCGGCTTGACGAGGAGTTGCTGCACCTCTCACACCGAGCCTTTCGGCATCGTATCTGGAAGTCAATGTGGCAGGAAGTTCGATGGCTCCGCATCCGGTTCCATACGCAAGCATAAACAGTGAATTTTTTCGGGTAAAATTCTGGATATATTCAACGATTGTTTGCGCGTTTTTGTCGTTATACATTGCTATAAATTTTATTCATTATCATTAAAAAGCAGCCCACAATAGACTGATTACACCAAAAAACAAGGGCCATTTCCAGAAATAGGTGATGGCTTGTTCTGTTCGATATCGAGGGCTAGTTACACCATATAATACAGGGATCATGTACAAAGCAAAGGTTTTAACAACTAATTCAATCAAGTTGGAAGCTCCGCCCATAAACACATTGACAAATAGCGTAAGTTTTACAAATGCGAAAATTGAACCGCTACTCATCATTAAGCCAAGGTATTTCCCTCCAAATTCCGAAACAGGACCAGAAGCAACTTCAGCAGGAGCATGCACAATATCAAAAGGAGAATAATGAAACATTCCGAGCATCGCCAAAACTGCTGTAATAAAAGCAAACGGATTACTAAACATCATCCAAGTGCCTGATTGAGCTTGAATTTCCATCATTCCGGTAATCGAAGTTGTGTGAAATTGTGTCATTAGAGCAACCATCGACATTACAAATGGGATTTCGTAGCCGACCATTTGGCTCAATCCACGAGTAACACCAATTGCTGAGTTAGGATTTCCTGTTTGTCCGGCTCCCAAAGCCATTCCAAGCGAACCAAAAACCATCATATAAACCAGAAAGATAAGGTCGCCGCTAAAGCTAAGGTTATCGAACCAAAACCATCCTCCCCCATTTAAAACAGGAACGAACATCAAAGAAGTAACTGAAGCTGTAATAGCAAAAACGGGGCCCATATGTTGCATTGCACCATGATGGATACTTGTTTCTTTTGAGTAAAGCTTGATTACATCGATGAAGTTTTGATAAACAGGAGGACCAACACGGTTTTGAATCCGAGCAATAATTTTCCTCCTAGCTCCACCATAAAACATGCCCACCGTAAAAGCCAATAAGATTGTTGCAATGGCACCGAGTATTTCAAATAGTATCGTATTCATTTTATAGAATCTTTATTTTCTTTCAATAAATTAGTTTCTAAAACCCGAAATATTCAGAACCTGCAAGCAGTAATAGCGCTAAAAAAGCCATTACATATATTGCATAGAATTGTCCGTTTCCGTTGTAAATTCGTTTTACAAAATCGAAAAACGCTTCTAAACCATTTCCGAATTCCGTGTAATAAGTATCTATATTTCTTTTAAGCATGGGCCAAATAGCTCGCTCAAAAGGTTTGTAAAAATCTATTTGGAAAGTCATATTGTCTTCCGGCTGAATGATTTCTCCCGAAGAACTAATGTCTTTCGTTGTTACATATCGTTGCTTTTTGTATCCTTTGATGGTGATAAAAGTGAGTGCAACTAAAAACACGCCCATGATCGAAATCATCACATTTTGTAGAACGACTTTATCGCCCCAAGTATTAAATAACACGGTAAGTTGCCACCAATCCATATCCGGAAGTCGATTCTCAAAACCTAAAACAAGCATTGCCTCTTGAATAGGTTGCATCACCAAACCAGGGAAAGAACCTGTTAGTACAGAAATTCCGGCAAGTAAAAGCATCGGAATTAACATAACCAAAGGAGCTTCTTTTACATGTGCAAACTCAGGCTCTTCTTGTCCGAGAAATAAACCAAACAAAATCCGATACGAATACAAAAATGCAGCTGTACTTGATAAGAAAATCATGATAACCAAATAATAACGATCGGAAGTGATCAAGGCTTCGTAGAGCATCCATTTACCAACAAATCCACCAAGTGGAGGAATTCCGGCAAGTGTGATAATAGAGATTAATGTGGCGAAGAAAGTCCAAGGCATTTTTCTGATTAATCCGCTTACTTGAGTCATATCAGTTGTTCCGGCTTGACGTTCAACAGCACCGACAGCCATAAAGAGCGTTCCTTTAAATACTGCGTGAAGTACAGCGAGGAATATCCCAGCCATTACACCAAGATAGGTTCCTGAAGCAAGACCCACCACAATGTAGCCCAATTGAGCGATGGATGAATATGCTAAAAGTTTCTTTGCATCTTTTTGAATAACTGCATAAAAAGTAGCTAAGACCGACGTGATTGCTGCTAACCAAGCAACGATTTCGTTGATCAACCAATTTTGTCCGCTTACTAAATTAAAAAGAACCAATGCAAAACCAAAAACACCCATTTTGGATAGTGCTCCTGAGAATAAAGCGGTATAAGCCATTGGCGATTCGGAGTAAGCATCAGGCGCCCACACATGCACAGGCATAATAGCCGTTTTTACACCAAATCCTATCATAAGCAAAACCGCAATAGCAATTTGATATCCGGTACTCAAGGCATAAATACTATTGAAAACATCTTCCAGCATAAAGCTTCCGATGAAACCATACAAAATAACGATGGCCATAAGCATTGCATAAGCTCCGATGGCACTAAATAAAATGTATTTTAGACCTCTTCCGTTGACTTCTTTTCCAGAATAAATGACAATAAAATAAGACGACCAAGTCATGATTTCCCAAAAGAAAAAGAGAGAAACCAAATCGCGGCTCATTAAAATTCCAAACATCGCACCGATACTAAATAGGAAATTCATGTAAAAATATCCTAATCGATCTTTGCCTTTCATAAATGCTGTGGAATACAAAATGCTCAAGAATCCAAGCCCGGCCACAATGATACCAAAAAGATAGCCTGCATAGGTAAAGCCCCATTGAAGACTAATTCCGCCTATTTCAAAATCGAATTGTTCTGCATGATCGATAGTGAAAAACAAATAAGAAATGGCAAGCATCACGAGTACCACAAATGCATCTCGTAAAATGGGGAGAAATTTATTTAACAAAAAGCTAATAATTCCACCGCCAAAAATCAGGATCAATATTAGAATTAAACTGTTCATCTTTTTTACTTTTTAATTATGCCCAATAGACAAAACGGATTGAATATAACTTTGTTTATCAAGCAAATCGCTTGTGGCTCTTTCAACTAAATTTGAAATTAAATCAGGGTAAACGCCAACAGCCAAAATCACAATAGCCAAAATAAGCATGGCCAATTTTGCGTTAAGACTTGGGATTTTTATTTCGATTTTAGAGGTACGCTCACGGAAATAAATTCGGTGTAAAACTCTGAAATAGTATACAATTTCTACAACACTTACTATTAATATGATTGCAATAACAGCGATGAGACGTTCGTCGGCGGCAGCCATCAACACATATAATTTACTCCAAAAACCTGCAAAAGGAGGAAG
>JAFGAK010000146.1 GCA_016933745.1 Bacteroidales bacterium | reverse complement strand
TACTTTTTCAACCGGAATGGGGCGTTTACGATCTGGCCATTGGCGATCAATTGGATTCGGCATACAATGGAACAATCAAGAAAAGTCAGTTTACTGATTCTGAAATTATATTACCAAAAACGTCTAGAGAATCAAACTTTATTAGTCCACGTTTAAATCAAATTTATAAAACGCTTAGAAGTTGGAGAGAACAAAAAAGCAGCTTGCCAAATTTGGAGAATTTAATCGAAGAAATTAAAAAAGAAGACGCAGAAGATTGGTTAATTATTTATGAACTAATCGAACTTGCAAATGAATTAAAGGACCAAAAGAATTTGCATCTACTTCAGCGTTATTTAGATACGATTAAAGATAAACCGATATCGCTACTTAATTAAATTAAATATTGACCTAGAGCATCGTTTTGCTTACCTTTGCAACGAAAGAACTTATCGAACCAATTATGTTAAACATGCTGTTATATTATGTGTGAACCTCCTTGTATCTTGTTTGTTGGACGGACAGCAAGAGAGAAAAAGGATTCATGAAGTGATCGTATCGTGTGCATATTTTTGATAAATATTTTAGGTTACCAAGAATAGAATTGTTAATAATGATTCTAATAGAGTTGGGTAGAAGCACATTCTATTTAGTGCAAGATGCTGAAAATAGATAATTTTACATTACAAAGAGGGAGCTGAAATGATGGGAGAATATGTAGATTGGAGTGGGAAATATGTACTCATTGCCGAGGATGAATATTCAAATTTTGAATTGTTGTCCTATATGCTTAGACCAACGAAGATTCGTATTAAACAAGTTACTGATGGCTATGGAGCGATCGAAGAAGCTTTGAATGTGGAACGACCAGATCTCATTTTAATGGATATAAAAATGCCGGATTTGAATGGATTTGAAGCAACAAAACGAATCAAAGAAGTATGTCCGGATTTGCCAATCATCGCTCAAACAGCTTTTGCCATTGCAGGAGATCGTGAATTGGCACTATCAATGGGTTGCGATGAATATGTTTCTAAACCAATTAAGAAATTGGTTCTGTTCGAAATAATGAAACGCTACTTAGGCTAGCATTTGCAAAATGCGTAATTTTGTTAAAAAGACTGTATGCTGGTTTATAAATTTGGTGGTGCATCGGTCAAGGACGCACCACATATTCGTTCATTAGTTCCTCTAATCTTGGAAAAAAAGTCGAGTGGATTAACCTTGGTAATTTCTGCCATGGGAAAAATGACGAATGCTTTCGAAAAATTGTTGGCATTTAGTCGGGCACAAAATTCAGATTATCAGCAGCAATTCGATTTTATAAAAAATTATCATCTTCAAATTTGTCAGGACTTATTTTTAAGCAATCATCCAATTTATAATACTCTAAATCAATGTTTTGAGAATATTGATAAAGCTTTGTTTTCGACGAAAAATGACTCCTACGATTTTGCTTACGATCAAGTTGTAAGTTATGGCGAGATTTTATCAACTAAAATGATCTCGGCATTTCTTTCCGAAGAAAAAATCGAAAATCAATGGGTGGATGCATCAATGTTTATTTTCACAAACAAGAAATACAGAGATGCAAGAGTAGATTGGCCTGCCACTTACAATGCGATGAATAGTTTGATGCTTTCTTCTAAACCAAATACACTCATCATAAGTCAGGGTTTTATTGGTGGGGATGGGAATGGAAATCGTACCACTCTCGGACGAGAAGGTTCCGATTTTTCAGCTGCCATTTTTGCGAATGCAATTCAAGCAGAGAGTGTTACGGTTTGGAAAGATGTGCCTGGAGTTTTAAATGCCGATCCGCATTATTTTCCATCGGCTATTCAACTTAATCATCTATCGTATCACGAAACCGTTGAACTTGCTTTTTATGGTGCGCAAGTAATTCATCCGCGTACGCTTTATCCTTTAAAGCAGAAGCAAATTCCATTGTACGTGCGCTCTTTTATTGAACAAGAAAGTTATAGCACGATTGATGGAGATTTATCTTCAGATAAAAAATTCACTTCTTTTATCATCAAAGAAAATCAAATTTTATTTTCGATTTCAACGCGAGATTTTAGTTTTATTGATGCCGAAAGACTCGCCGAAATTTCAAGATTATTCTCCATCCATCATTTTCATATTCGATTACTTCAAAATTCAGCCCTGAATATTTCCATTGTTGCAGATGAAAACCCTTTGCAGCTTGAGGAACTATTTGCCCAACTTCATCAAGAATATACGGTGAAATACAACCGCGATCTAAGTCTGTTTACAATCCGTCATTGGAAAGATGATCGAGTAGCCGATTTATTTCAGGAAACAAAAATCTTATTGGAAATGCATAGTCGTTTAACCAGGCAATTTGTAATGAAAACTTCCGATTTAATGGCTAAGATTGATTCCGTTTCCAACTATTTAGTTTGAATTTAGTTTAGAGAAGGAAAAAACGTCGACCATTTAAAAGCGCTGAAAAAGAAGTGATTACCGTTACTTTATTAGAATTTAACTTCGTCGATCATGCGGATTAATTGATTCGGCTTGAATGGTTTTGCTAAGAAATTATCCATGCCTGCTTTTAAGCATTCCTCCCGATTGTTATCCAAAGCAAAAGCGGTTACAGCGATAATTTTTATGGGTTCAGAAGAAGGATTATCGGCTTCCATCTTTCGAATGGCTTTGGTAGCTTCTATTCCGTTCATAATTGGCATCTGAATATCCATCAAAATCAAGTCGTAGGTTTCTGCCGAAAACTTTTCGATAGCAACTTTGCCATTTTCAGCAATATCCAAAATATGTCCTTGTTTAGTGAGCGTTACTTTTGCGAATTTTTGATTGAGCATATTGTCTTCTACCAACAAGATTTTGAGCGCTCTCTTTCCAGGATTCGCTTCGTTGTAAACGCCTGATCTGTTTTTATGTCGCGTAGGAATCGACAGCGTAAACCAAAATTCCGAACCAACATTTTTTTCTGTTTCGAACATCAAGGTGGAATTCATTAATTTTAACAGCGATTGGGAAATTGCCAATCCCAATCCAACTCCATTTAAGGATAGTTTGGTGCTTAATTCGTTGGAGTTTAACTCTTTTTTTAAGGTTCGTAATAAACCGTCTTCAATTCCGTAACCAGAATCTTTAACGCTAAAGCGAATAACTGCTTTTTGCTCTTCCATGTGCAGTTGATCAATGAGTAAAACAATTTCTCCATCGCGTGTATTCCGGATGGAATTATTAAGCAAATTGATTAGGATTTGCTTGATTCTGGTTTTATCTCCAAATAAAAAAGTAGGAATCGTTTTATCTGCTTCGATGACTAATTTTAAACCTTTACCTTCAACTTTATATTGCAAAAGATCTTTAATTTCTTGTACTAATAGATTTATTTCAAAGTATTCTGGTTCAAGTGTAAGCGTTTTGTTCATCAATTTAGAATGATCTAATATATCGTTGATAATAGATAAAAGATTTTCGCTGTAATTAGAAATCAACGAAACATAATCTTTTTGTTCGTTATCAAGCTTGGTTTGATTGAGCACCTCCAGCATTCCCATCACACCATTCATCGGAATCCTAATATTCTGGCTTAAATTTCTCAGGAAAATAGCTTGATTACTTTGCAGATCGTATTCAACCTGAAGGATGGCATTGTATTTAATGCGCAGTAGGTCCAATTCGGTTTTTAAATTCTTCATTTCATCCATAGCTAGTTTATTTTAATTCTTAAAAATTCGCATATTGTTTTCTATTTTAGCCAACAGTTGTTTCTTATCAATTGGTTTCGAAATATAATCGTCAAAACCTTTCGCTAAAAAGAGTTCTTTATCTCCCGACATGGCATAGGCTGTTTGTGCGATAAACGGAATGCGCTCTAATTCGGGCCATTTCTT
>JAFGAK010000145.1 GCA_016933745.1 Bacteroidales bacterium | reverse complement strand
TTTGGAACGCAAAGAAAGTTGCCTAATCGTATAGAAAAGGACGAATCAAAATTTTATTATCTCCAAAAGTATCAAGGTCAAGATTGGAGAATACATTTAGATTTGGCAAATACGCAAAACATGGAAGAAGAATCTTCCTATGCCAAGCAAATTTGGGGAATTTATTTGCATGAGATTTTGGCTCATATTGAATCTGCTGATGATATCGAAAAAACGATTAGCAGAGCTGCTTATGCTGGATTGCTAGGTGCAGATGATAAAGTTCAGGTGTTTCAGATCGTTGAGCAATTATTGAATCATCCGCTTCTTTCGGCCTATTACAAAGCTGGCTTACATGTAGCCAACGAAACGGATTTAGTAGATGAAGCAGGAAAATTGCACCGACCTGATCGTTTGGTTTTTTTTAAAGACAAAACCATTGTGATTGATTATAAAACGGGAAAAATTAACGAAAAGCATAAAAAGCAAATTCAAGAATATGCCGATTTGCTTGCTTTAATGAAGTACCCAAATCCGGAATGTTATCTCGTTTATTTGGATCAGAATATCGAAGTCGTACAAATTTAAAACACGAATTCTGATAATTGCCCTAATTAGTTCGAGGTGCTACAATTAATTCATAAGATTAGAAAATAGGAACTTTCGTTGTCTCTTCATCACTTCATCACCACTTCATATTAACGCATTAAAAACATTAGCCCATCAATTTTTATTTTATTAAGTTTGCATATAATAACTAAAACGAAAGTGAATTATGGAAAATAAAGTTTCAGTATGGAAGAATTCTGTAAATTATGGATTGATTGCCGGAATTCTAATGATTGCCTTATCCTTAATCTTATGGCTTACAGGAATGATGGAAAATAAATTCTTGGGATATATTTCCTATTTAATCCTCGCGGTAGCAATGTTTATGGGATCAGTCAATTATCGTGATAAATTCAACGAAGGCTATTTGTCGTATGGAGAAGGTTTTAAAACCGGATTTTTTGTAACTTTAATAGCTGCTGTATTAAGTTTAATTTACAGTTATGCTTTCTTTAATTTTATCGATCCTGATTTTATTGGAACGATATTAGCCAAGTCAGAAGAGGCTATTTTAGAAGCAAACCCAAATATTTCTGATGCAGATCTAGAAAGAGCTTTGTCAATGTCAGCCAAATTTACAAGCGCAACAATGCTTAGTGTTTTCGGCTTCATTTTTACAATTATTTTTGGAGTGATTATTTCCGCTATTGTAGCAATCTTTACTAAAAAGGAAAATACCTCAATGGCTTAATTTCACGTATTATTGCAAGATAAACGAACGTATGAATATATCGGTAGTAATACCTCTTTATAACGAAGTGGAATCCATTGGAGAATTGTGCCAGTGGATTTCACGCGTTATGCAGCAAAACAAATTTACGTACGAAGTTTTACTCATCGATGATGGAAGTCGGGATGGTTCTTGGGACGAAGTAAAACGATTGTCGAAAGAGAACGAATCAATCAAAGGTGTTCGCTTTCAACGGAATTATGGTAAATCAGCAGCTTTGAGTCAGGGTTTTTTACTTGCGCAAGGAGAGGTAGTAATTACCATGGATGCAGATTTACAAGACAGTCCGGATGAAATTCCCGAGCTTTATAAGAAAGTGACGAATGAAGGATTTGATATCGTAAGTGGCTGGAAGAAAAAACGCCATGATCCATTCATCAAAAGACGAACTTCCAAATTTTTCAATTGGGCAACTCGAAGAGTATCTCGCATCAAACTTCATGACTTTAATTGTGGTCTAAAAGCCTACAAAAACGAGGTAATTAAAGCAATTGAAGTCTATGGCGAAATGCATCGCTATATGCCTGTGATGGCAAAATGGGCTGGCTTTACAAACATTGGAGAGCAAGTTGTAAAACATTATCCGCGGAAATACGGTAAAACAAAATTTGGTTTGGAACGCTTTATCAATGGTTTTTTGGATTTACTGTCCATCACATTTGTTTCCAAATTTGGTAAAAGACCCATGCATTTCTTTGGTTTATGGGGAACTTTACTTTTTATGATTGGTTTTGCCATTGCCGGATTCTTGGCTTATGAAAAGATTTTTCATGAAGTTTATAAAATGACAGAACGTCCTTTGTTTTATCTAGGCTTATTAGCCATGATGATGGGATCTCAACTGTTTTTAGCTGGTTTTATTGGAGAGCTAATTTCCCGGAATTCAGCACATAAACACGATTATATTGTAGCAGATAAAAGTGGAATTATAAGTATTAACGATACACCTTGAAGAAAATAATTGTCATCGGACCAGCCTATCCTTTGCGGGGAGGAATTGCCGCATTTACGGAGCGTTTTGCATCGGAATTAAATAAACAAGTGGCCGATGTTTCAATCATTACTTATAGTCTTCAATATCCTAAATTTCTTTTCCCCGGTAAAACACAATTAACCACGGGAGAAAATTCGTGCAAAGTCCCAATTCGAATTGCCCTGAATAGTATCAATCCTATTAATTGGATGCGTTTGGGTTTACAGCTCAAAAAACTCAAACCTGATTACATTGTTTTTAAATTCTGGCTTCCATTTATGGCACCCGCATTGGGAACCATTGCTAGAATTGCCAAAAAGAATAAAAAAACAAAATGCATCGGTTTGGCGCATAATATTGTCCCGCACGAGAAGAAAATAAGCGATCATTTTCTTGCAAATTATTTTGTACAAGCAATGGATGGCTTTTTGGTGCTTTCAGAATCTGTAATGAAAGACTTGATTCGGTTTGAATTTCAAAACGCGATTAGAATTAGTCCGCATCCATTATACGATCATTTTGGAAAGGCCCTGTCTAAATCTGTAGCGCGCAAAGAACTGAATTTGGATCCAGATTGGAAATATTTATTGTTTTTTGGTATAATAAGGGAATACAAAGGCCTTGATTTAGCTTTAAAAGCGATTGCAAGCAAAAAATTAAAGGATTTAAAAATCAAACTGATTGTTGCCGGAGAATTTTATTGCGCGGAGAAACCAATTTTTGATTTGGTAGATGAATTGGGCATTAAAGATCGTGTGATTTTCCAAAGTGAATACATACCTGATCAAATTGTTCCAGCCTATTTTTCGGCTGCTGATTTAATTATTCAACCATATAAACAAGCAACTCAAAGTGGTGTAACACAGATTGCTTACCATTTTAATAAACCGGTTTTAGTAACGAAAGTAGGTGGATTGCCCGAATTAGTTCATCATCGAAAAGTGGGTTATGTTTCAAGTTTGGATACCGAAGACATGGCTGGCTTCATCCACGATTTCTACACGCATAATCGCGAGGCTGAATTTATTCCGAATATTTTAGAGCTAAAGAAAATATACAGTTGGGATTTGTTCCTCAATCAGTTGAACCTCCTCTTGCAAGAACTTGAGGCAGAAAAATGATGATTAAAACCGTTTATTTTGTTGTTGGTCCTACAGCTGTTGGCAAAACAGCTTTTGCTATTCGCCTAGCTAAATACCTCGATACCGAAATTATTTCAGCCGATTCCCGTCAGTTTTTTCGTGAAATGAATATTGGAACGGCCATGCCTTCTGAAGCGGAATTAGCACAAATAAAACATCACCTAATCGGGAATTTATCTATTCATCAGAATTACAACGTTTCTGAATTCGAACAAGATGCTTTGGCACTTTTGGAGCAATTATTTCAAACAAAAGAAGCTGTAGTTGTTGTTGGCGGTTCGGGTTTGTATTTGGATGCTTTAGCTTTTGGAATTGATAATTTACCAGACGCATCAGAAGAACTTCGGATCGGTTTGAAACAGCTTTATGATCAGGAAGGAATAGAAGCTCTGCAAACGAAATTAGAAGCACTTGATCCGGTATTTTATCAGCAAATCGACAAACAAAACCCAAAAAGATTATTGCGCGCTTTAGAAGTTTGTTTAACGAGCGGAAAACCATATTCCGACTTAAGAATCGGTCAAAAGAAAAAACGTGATTTTGAAATTAAATGGATCGGTTTGGAGCAAGAACGATCAATTTTAAATAAAAAAATTAATCAGCGTGTAGATGTAATGCTCGAAAATGGCTTGCTTGCTGAGGTGAAACAATTGTATCGATATAAAGATTTAAACGCCTTACATACGGTGGGTTATAAAGAGTTTTTTGTTTGGCTCGACGGCGAAGAATCTTTTGAATGGGCTGTAGAAAAAGTTAAAACCAATTCGCGGCGCTATGCTAAACGTCAAATGACTTGGTTTCGGAAAAAAGAAGCCATTCATTGGTTGAATGTGGATCATTTGCCAGAATTAGGAGTTATAATTGAACTGTTTCAATCTGAAAATAGGATAAAAAGC
>JAFGAK010000144.1 GCA_016933745.1 Bacteroidales bacterium | reverse complement strand
GAATTATAGGTTCCATTCGTAAATATGTTTTCTCCACTCTCTTTGTCGATTAACTCAAAAACAAAATGTGCAGGCGGCGAAAAACATTCTCCGCAAGGAGGCAAACACGATTGAAAAAACAACACCGTTAATAATAGAAGCACTTTCGAGGTTATTTTCATTATTTTAAATATTTACTGTTTATTACTTTATTTCAACTTCTTAAAACATCACGACAGTTAATCTTCCGGATAGCTTATGCCGATCTTACTAATCAATTGAATGTTGTTTAAATCGTCGTAATTGTATTGATAAAATCCATCGTTTGCAATCATGAATAGCAATCCATTGATTGGAATTACGTCAATAGCAACAATTCCGGGGAAATGTGCAATTAAATGCTGATCAATTTGCAAAGGATCGCTTACATCGTAGATTTTTAAACCGGCTATACCATCGCAAATAAACAAGGTTTTATCATCGATTCCCAAACCATAAGGACCATTCATGGCGTAGGTTGCAATTAAATGCGGATTGCTGTAATCCGCAACAGAAAGTACATCCAAACGATTTACAGTATTGCCGCATGCATTTCCACCGCGCAAAGTAACATAGGCCAAAGTATCTGAAACCACAACAGGATCGCAACCCAACACGTGACTAAATTGACTTAAATACTCCGGATAACGAGGCACTGAAATATCGAATATCCGCACGCCATTCTGACCACCAAGAAATAGTTTATCAGCAGCAATAAAAAGAGTTTCGATGTCCCAACCTGCATAGTAATTGCCGTAAGAAACAGGCACATTAGCATCGGCTACATCAAAAACATGCAAAGTACTTTGATCAACGGTGTACAATGTATTGTTGCTTATTCCAAAACGAGCCATCGATCCGCCAACACCAAATCCACTGCTTGTCATTCCAGAATAATAGCCCAAGGAAGAACTGCTTAAAGCATCTAACAAACCATACTCCCAAAACACGGGATAATATCGGTTTTCCATTTCTTGACGAATGGTTTTGATTTCCCATGCCACAACCACTCCCTTTTCTTGATCGATGCGAGCTACGGGATAATTTTCGTCGTATTGCGGCAACGTGTAAGGGAATACGTTTTTAACTCGTTTTACTTCGTTGATATTGTTTAAATCTGTGAGACTAAGCGCCACTAAATCTACATAGGAATCTACATACAAAACATCGTCTTTAATGGCCATATCAACTACTCCGGGCACCTCGATGAAAGTTAGGTTGTGTGGATTCGCCGGAGTGCTGTTATCGAGAATATGCACGCCTACTTTTTCTTCAATAATAAATAGGTAATCATCTTTGAAGTAAATTTTCCCGGGATTCCTTAAATCACGTGCAGCTGTTTGATTAACGGCTTGAGCTAATTCGTCGTAACTCATGTAAACGGGACTGTTTGCCACGAATATTTCCACTATTTTATCGTCGCAAGACGAAGCAAACAAGGCAATAAATGCGACTAAGAGTAAGTTTCTATAATTTTTCATCTGTCTAGATTTTGTTTTTTAAATTTTCATCGTCAGTTGGCGTTTTATGAAGTCTAAAGCCAGTTTAGATTGATTAGGTTCGAGGATTTTAATTCTGTTGATTTCACACATTGAATTAATTAATGGAATAGAATACCCAAACGAATATTTAAACGATTGTAATTTGCCTCGATGCGGTTGGTAGGAAGATACTCATAATTGAGTCGTTGGTAGCGGTAAGAGAAAGAGATCTCAAAACCAAAATCGGGGTTAAACATGTGTTTTACACCAAAGCCCGGATTGATTAAAAAGCCGCCCAAAGGTTTCAAGTCTTCGTATTGCGGATAGTACCCAGGCCAATAAGAATAGTAATCATAAATTACATATTCATTTGCTTTTTTGCTTGTTGAGAGGCTGTAACCTGCTTGTACAAAGGCAAAAGGAGAAAACCGACTGGTGCGCAAATAATACCTAAAATCTGCAACGATTGGGATGTAAGTTTCTTCGAGGAATTCCACTCCCAGTCCACCACCCAAGGCCATATGGCTAGTAAGCGGGTACATCAAAAGCGATTGAAAAGAAAAAGGAGCTGCTTGTCGGTTTTGAGAAGAGCCGCTTAAAATACCAATGGTTGTTACGTTGTATAATCCCGGTAGGGAATAATTCATTTCTGTTTTTGGGGCCTGATTTAGGGTTAGCGAGTCATGATTGGCCGTGTTTCTGGTAGTTTGATCCTGAGCGAATGCTCCATTGAAGAGACTTAGCAGGGATAAAAGTAAAATCGCGTGTTTTTTCATCGTTTATTTTTTAAAAGCAAAGAGGATTTAATACATCTAACTAATCTAAGGATGAAAAAGAGGGGTAAATGGTTGCGTGGAAGCGAAAATTATTTCAAAAAAGTGCTGCCCATGAACATATATCAATTTAAACGTAGAGAAATAGCATGTTGACAATTCCGTTTATATGCTATCTTTGGCGTCCTTAAAATTTAAATTTTTAAATATGTCGATTGTGAGTTTTGGAGAATATCAGGAAGGAATCGCTTTTAAAGTTATGAATGAACGAGCGATGCGAGCAAGTGCAGGAATCTTATTTTTGCTTGGTTTGATTGCTTTTATTAATGCTTTTATTTTGCAAAGATTTATTGTGATTCCTTATATATCAGGTCTTTTGGCCGTGAATTTTATCATTGGAGTATTTATTAACCCCAAATTCGCGCCTACTTTATTTTTAGGACGATTGATTGTTCGCAAACAAGCGCCTTTGTATATTGGAGCGATTCAGAAACGTTTCGCTTGGAGTTTAGGGCTGTTTTTATCTTTGTTGATTTTTGGACTTTCGTTAAAGCTTCAGGGTGATATTACTTTTTTTGAACCCGTTTGTATGCTTTGCTTGATTTGTCTGTTTTTACTCTTTATTGAAACAGCTTTTGGAATTTGCGGTGGTTGTAAACTCTATTATTTAGCCATTCGTTTAAAGCTTTTTAAAGAACCAGAGGTGAAACCCAATTGCATGGGCGATTCGTGCGAGGTTTAGCTTTCTGATTTGTGTTTATCTTCTTAGCTTTTAACCGTTAAACCTAGTGCTTCGAGGAGTTGAGGACGATCTTGCATGGCTATTTTGGCAACCATAAAAAACTCAATCATCCAGTCTTTTAGCAAACGAAAAGCTTTGTCTTTGGCTTTGGTAGCTTCTTGTCGCTCACTGAGCTTAATGAGGTAGCTTGCTCTTAACTGCTCTAAGGTTTTAAGAAGCAATAAACCGGTAGCAATATCGATGTTTTCGATTTTGAGACGGGTGAGTTTGAGCTGGATGGCCGGATCTGCTTGAACGCTGTGATAGAAGGTTTTGATGGTTTCGATGCGAGGGATATATCCTTTAGCAAGGCGACCATTTAATTGGAGGTTTTTAAGCATGGTTGCATCTTTGCGGAAGACAATTCGTGCTTTTTTACGATGTAGGCCGTAGCTGAGATCCAAACGTTGGAGTTTGGAGTGAAATTCGTTTTTACTGAGTAAAGAAAGCTGCTTAATTTGATGGTATTCGTCGAAGGAAGCACGTGCGGCATCCCATAATGCTTTTCCTTCGGCAATTCGGGTGGAATCGTAGCCATATTCGCTCATGGCTTGGGCCAATTCGGGTTGATCTTCTACATTGACTAAAGCCAATCGGTAGTTCTCTAAAATCTGCACTTGTGTTTTTGACTTCGATGCGCTCATAATGTTTGTATTTATTGACTTTTTAGAGTTCGCGCTATTTGGTTCACGCTCTTATTTTGTTGTATTACCATTTTATTCTTTATACTTCCTTCTTTAATCTTAGGTTACCTTATTCAAATAATAATTCTTCTTTTATTTTTTTTGGTACCCTATCTTATTTTTTTAGTTTCCACATCTATTTTATAGGATATTTTTCTATTTTTTTGTTTATCTCTTTTATTTTATGGGCTTTTACTTTTAATTTAGGTATTTTCTATTTTTTTCATGTACTTTATTATTTTATTTTGGTTACCTATCTTTTTTTCTTAGTTCCCTATCTGTTTTTAATTGTTCTTAAAGGTAAATACGAATGTATTCGAATAAGGTTACGAACAAAGTGATTAAAAAACAAGAAAATGATCGGTGATTTATCGGTTGATCATCGCGGTAGCAAATGCCATTATTCGTAAACAAGGCCGGCATAACCCACCCAATGACGTTGGTGGGCATCAGCAGTGGTTCCCATTCCGATGTCGGTGGTTGCGATAGGAGGATTGTGGATGCTGCTTCGATAATCGATGAGGGTTCCGTTGAGTGGTAATTGGTTGAGAAGCAGATTGAGTTGATTGGAGAACATCAATCCGAAAGGTACATCGTAGCGACCGCACCAATACCACTGATATTCTTTGTAGTTGTCTTTGGTGAGCATGTATTCGCTGAAGAGTCGGGCTTTATTGGTAGAGAGTTCACCAACGAGGCATTGCTCGCAGATTTGGTGTTCTTTTTGTATGACTTTAGCCGTTCCTTGGTCATCGACTCCAAAAGGAGCCATTTGATCGCTACTCCAATCGATATCGCCATAATGAATGGCATCCGTAGAGATTACGATCGCGAGATCTTTTCCGTAATTGAGGTTTTGTTCTTGCATTAATTCGCTCATCGCGGTAGCAAAATCTTGTGCAAAGCGTTCCATTTTATCGAACTCAAAATAAGGCACAAGAAGCGGAATGATTTGAAGTTCTGGATTGTTTTTTTGAAGGAAAGGCGTGATGGCTTCGAGGGAATGCTCCACCTGCATCATGGAATCGTGTACGATGAAGCTCTCGGCAGGCATTTTAAGTAGCAATTGATCGCGAAGCGGAGAAATTGGAATGTTTCCGTAGGTTCCTTTCCAAGCATCGAAAGAGCCAAAAACGAGTTTATTTTCGAGTTTGAACATTTTTGCTTTATGCGCTACTCCAATGAGGACAATGGTTTTGGCTTTTATTCCTGCTAAAGTTTTTTCATATAATCCACCGGCATAGGCATAATCGTCGTGGGGACAAATGGCCATTTTATAAACGGCTTTGGTTGGGATTTTATCGTCGGCTGACATCCTAGCCAGAATGCTGTCCATTTGCCAAGAATACTGGGTAAAGCCAATGGTATCGACTTGTTGTCGAACTTTTAATTGGGCTGTATTGTTTTGATTTGAGCCTGAATTATCACAAGCGAAAAGGGCAATGGAAAAGGCGCTTAGGACCATTAATTTTAGGACCAATGTTTTCATAGCAAACGATTTTTAGGTGTTGTGAAGTTACAAGAAAAGTGGATTCGCTGTTCGATTTATTTTACACGAACATGGAATTAAAACAACAATTGCTCGTCGGTAGCTTTTCCTTTTTCCCACCAAGAAGTTGGAATCACACTCCAGTTACCAATAGGTTTAGGCGTGACGACTTTTTCGTTTTCGATCCATTTCATTAGGTAAAAGCGTAGGTCTTTTTGTGTAGATGTGATGACACGCGAAGGGATTTCGGTTTCGGGAATTTTAGCTCCTTGCGTGAGGTGACCACCACCACCGTTTCCGCGGTAGGAATTGATGGCTACGGTATATTCTTTGGCCAAATCGAATGGAGAGCCATTGGCCATGGAGCTGATAGTGATGCGTTGACCGACTTCTTTGGACACATCGACTGTGTAGTTGATTCCGGCAGCTGAGGAAAAATTATAGAAGCTAGAAGCTAGTCGGGGTTTGCCTTTGGAGAGATTCAATTCGCCTTGTGCATTGCGACTGAATTTGATCAGATGATCGTTTTCGTTTTTCATTTGATTGAACCAATTGCCGTAAGAATATTCGAGGTAGTCTTTGATTTCTTGTCCGCTTAGGCGCATGGTGTATAAAAGGTTTTCGTATTTATAGAGGTTGAACATATCGCGCACATAAACCTCGCCCTCTTTGATTTCTGCGTTGAAAGACAGCGGAGCAACAAAAGAGATATCTGCTTTGGTTAGATCGAGCTGAATGCGTTGGATTAAATCGATAAAGGCGGAGTTTCCGAAGAAAGATTCTTTGGTTGTAATGGTTTTGGTAAAACGCCCGATGGGCATGGACACATAGTCTTTTACTTCTTGCATGGACGCTTTAAAGGTATCCATAAACGCTTGATCGGGTTCGTAATTTTCGGAATAGATGACTTCTCCGGTGATTTGTTTTTGCCATTTTGCAAAGCGAGAACTACGGGTAAGCAGAATGCTTGCAGCCGTTGCTGTTTGTGCTGAGCCTTTGGTTCCGAGGATGAGCACTTCGTTGCCTTCGCTATTTTTGACTACGTAATTCCAGCTATTGTGATCGTGACCAACGAATACGACATCGAAGCCCGGAACTCGCTCAGCCACCAATTGCGCTGCATTTTCGTTGCGATCCAGATCGGGTGTTTGACCATTGTATGTAGCTTCTACTCCGGCATGAAACAAGCCAATTAACACATCGGGATTTTCTTTTTCCTGAATGACTTTCACCCATTCTTTGGCACTCATTACCATGTCTTGAAAATCGATTCCGCTCCAGATTTTTTCAGGAAGCCACATAGGAATGCCGGGGGTGGTAAGACCAAGAACAGCTATCTTCACCCCATTGCGAATGAAGATGGAATAGGGTTTGAAATACGGATTTCCGGTTTGGGTGTTAATCGCGTTAGCTGCCATCCAAGGGAAGTTAAATTCTTTTTCGATTTTATCGTAAACGGGATGCCCCGCTTCGATGTCATGGTTACCAATGGTTGCAGCGTCGTATTTCATGTAATTCATCACGCTGGCGCAGATGTGTTCGGTATCGGGTTTTTCGAAATTTGAATAATAAACGAGTGGTTGTCCTTGCAAAATATCGCCATTATCGAGTAAAATAACCGATTGACTTTGATCGGCTCTTTGTTCTTGGACATAGGTGTAAATTTGCGCGAGGGAAGTATTGAGCGGCTCGTCGTTTTTAAAATCGTAGGGAAAGATAGCACCGTGTACATCGCTGGTTTCGATGAATTTTAGGGTGACGGTTTTTGGAGTTGTTTGGCAGCTATTAAACAAACTCATACTTGTTGCTATTAGTAAAATGAAGGTTGTTCGATTTAGTTTCATGGTTTGATTTGTTTGATAGAACGAGAGGTAAATTTACAAAAAAGAGCATTGGAAAATCCATCCTACGAAAACAATGACGTCTTCTCGAAAATTCTTTGCCCGTATTTTTTGATATCTTTGACATCGGTTACTAAAAACAAGCTTGTATTTTGATAATTCACAAGAAAATAATGCGCATTTTCCCATTTCTTTTTTGGATTTGGATCTTGGTTATTGTTGTTTTGATGGTCAAACCGATGGATGGG
>JAFGAK010000143.1 GCA_016933745.1 Bacteroidales bacterium | reverse complement strand
GGAATTGCCTTCACGGTAGTAACTACAAGATTGGTTGTAGAGCTGGCAATTACTTCGTCTTTCGAATTGTAGATTTTACATTCAAAATTGGCTATTTTCTTTCCCATTCGAATGACTTTGGCTTTGGCTAGAACAGTTTCTCCAACGCGGGCTCCAAATAAATAATTCACATTTAAATTGGTAGTTGTAAACATCAACTTAGGTTCCATACTAAAGAATGCCAAGCCAATTGTATCGTCGATAAGAGCAGCAAGGAAACCACCTTGGATCATTCCGATAGGATTACTCATTTCCTGTTTAATTGGATAATCGATCCAAGCTTCACCAGCTTCGATGAAGCGCAATGTTCCACCTAAAAGCATGGTTGATGGTGAGATGCTCTTTGTAAATGGTTTACCTATTAATGTTTTCAGATAGGCAACAGTAACATTTGTTTTACTCATGATTACTAAAAGTCTTCTTTCGGATAGATTTCTTTAATCAATCGGTCGTATTTTTTCATCACAACTCTTCGTTTCAATTTTTGCGTTGGTGATAGCTCACCGGTTTCAGCCGTCCAATTATCACAAACCAGTCGGAATACTTTCACTTGAGCAATGTGATCCAATTCTTTATTTTGCTCATCAACTTCTTTTTGATAACGATCGATTATTTTAGATAAATGAATCAAGTCTTTGTTATCGCGGTATTTAATTTTATGCAAGTGACACCAATTGTGTAAGAATTCGAAATTTGGAGAAATGAGGGCTCCTGTAAACTTTTCATTTTCACCAATCACCATGATGTTTTCAATAAATTGTGATTCTTTAAATGTATTTTCAATCAAATGTGGAGCAACGTATTTTCCACCACTAAGTTTAAAAATCTCTTTTTTACGATCGGTAATGCTAAGCATTCTATTTTGATCGATATTACCAATATCTCCGGTATGAAACCAGCCATCTTCGGTAAGCACTTCTTTTGTTTTTTCTGGATCTTTGTAATAACCTATCATTACATTATCACCTCTAACTAAAATTTCTCCATCTTCAGCAATTTTCACCTCCACTTCGTCGGGAACCAATCCGGCGCTACCCCATTTTACACCTGGATAATCCGCCATGGTAGCTGAAACAATGGGTGAAGTTTCTGTTAAACCATAACCTTCTTGAACTCGAATACCAGCAGCTCTAAAAATACGCGCTAGCCGAGGTTGAAGCGCTGCACCACCTGCTATTACTCCTTTTAATTCACCTCCTAAAGCCTCCCGCCATTTATTGAAAATAATTTTATTTGCAATTTTAAGCTTAAAATTATACCACATTGAACGATCGGCAGGGTTGGCTTTTAATTGATCTCCCAAAGCTACAGCCCAAAAGAATAAAGCTTTTTTGATTCCTGTTAAACCTCGTCCGGTATTGATGATTTTATCGTACACTTTTTCAAAAACGCGAGGAACGGTAATAAACATTTTCACCTTGATATCGCGCATATCATCACCTATTGTTTCGATACTTTCTGCATAATGGATTTTTGCGCCAATCGACTGCCACAAATAATTTCCGGTGCGCTCTAAAATATGACAAAGTGGTAAAAAGCTCAATACCTCATCGCCTACTTTGCTATATGGAACACATCTTTGCGCAATTTTTACATTACTTACAATATTGTTATGAGTAAGCATAACTCCTTTGGATAATCCTGTAGTTCCAGAAGTATATATTAACGTTAATAAATCGGTTGGTTTTATTTCCAGCATACGCTTGTCGAGTTCCAAGCGGAATTCCTTTGCCTTTTCTTCTCCCAATTTGCTAATTTCACTCCAATTCTTTGCGCCCTCAACAACATCAATTGTGTAAATCTCTTCGAGGTTATCCACCTTTTCAAAAACAGGATAGAGTAATTCGTATAGATCTTTGTTGGCAACAATCAAAATTCTAGACTCAGAATGCGTCAATATATGAAGATATTCTTTTTCGCTAATGGTGGGATAAATACCAACATGCACAGCCCCAACTTGTGCCATTCCAATATCGATAAAATTCCACTCCGGACGATTGTTAGAAACTGTTGCAATTTTATCCCCTTTATTAAACCCTAAGGCAAGCAACCCTAAGCTGAAATGATCTGCTTCTCGGCGATAATCGCTTGTGCTAAATCGGTCCCATTTACCATTTCTTTTTGCAGCTAAAGCAGATTCTTGAGGGAAATTTTTTTCTGCATACGTCAGAATATCAAATGTACGTTTTACTGATTCCATGATGTCTTGTTTTATTTAATCGGTTTTGGTTCGCACAAATATAATAAAAGTTTTATGCATGCATAGTATATTTATGCATTTTTGAAAATAAAAAAGTACGCTCTGCAAGTTTTTGCAGAGCGTACTTTTTTATGGTATTTGATTTTCTTATTTACGCATCGCCAGTACCCGTTGTTTGGAATATTTCATTCACGATATGGCTGTATTTCTCATATAAAAACTTACGCTTTAGTTTAAGTGTTGGCGATAATTCACCTGTTCCCGGAGTCCATTCTGAACAAACCAAACGAAAGCGTTTTATTTTCTCTGTATCGCTTAATCTTTTATTAATCTCGTTAATCTCTCTTTGATAGCGCTTAATTACTTCAGGTAAGCGAACTAATTCTTCATTATCACGATAATGTAACTTATGCTTGGTTGCCCAAAAATGCAAATGATTGAAATCAGGTGAAATTAATGCGCTGGCAAATTTTTCATTTTCACCAATGACCATGATATTTTCGATAAACATCGATTCTTTACAGAAATTCTCGACGGCTTGTGGAGCGACGTATTTTCCAGAAGAAAGTTTAAAAATCTCTTTTTTACGGTCGGTTATTTTCAAATATTTGTTTTCGACCATGATACCAATATCTCCCGTATGAAACCAACCATCTTTGTCAATAACTTCAGCAGTTAAATGTGGCGCTTTATAATAACCCAACATGATATTAGGACCTTTGGCTAAGATTTCTCCATCTTCAGCAATTTTCACTTCAACACCTGTTAAAATTGGACCAACGGTTCCAAACTTTACATTTGGATATTCGTAATGGTTAACGGCAATAACAGGAGAAGTTTCTGTTAAGCCGTATCCTTCAATAACATTGATACCTGCCGCATGAAAGACACGTGCCAATCGCTCTTGAAGCGCAGCTCCACCACTAATAATTATTTTTACATTTCCACCTAAAGCCGCTTGCCATTTAGAAAAAATAAGCTTTCGTGCAATTTTTAATTTTTGTGCATAAAACCATCCATTTGCATTATTTAACTCATAACGTAAACCCAAATCTACGGCCCAGAAAAACAATTTTTTCTTAATTCCATCCAAATCTTTTCCTTTAGCCATTATTTTATCAAAAACGCGCTCTAGCAATCGTGGTACTGAACTAAACCCATTTGGTTTAATTTCGAGCAAGTTATCGACAATTGTACCCATATTTTCTGCATAATAGACACTTATTCCTTTGTATTGAAAATTCATGTTCAGCATACGCTCATAAACATGACAAAGAGGAAGAAAACTCAACGCCTTATCGCCAAACTCCAATGGCTGGATAACAGTTGACTCAATGACATTGGTAACCAAGTTATTATGCGATAACATAACTCCTTTACTATTTCCGGTTGTACCACTAGTATAAATGATGGTAACCATATCGTTTGGAGTTATAGATGCTTTCACCTTTTCAAGCTCGTCTTTGTATTTTTCTCTATTTTGGGTGCCTAAATCCCTAATCTCTGTCCATGACTTGGCATTTTCGATCCCCTCATCAAAAACATAAATTTGCTCAATTGTTTTCACTTTTTCAGCCAAAGGAAGCAAGCGTTTATGCAACGATTTGTCAGAAATGATTAAGGTCTTTACTTCTGAGTGTGCCAATATATATTCGTACTCTGCATCCGATATGGTAGGATAAATTGGCACATGAACAATTCCTGCCATCGACATGCCCATATCAACAAAATTCCACTCGGGTCGGTTATTAGAAACCGTACCAATTTTTTCACCTGGCTTATAACCTAAAGCCAAAAGGCCATAGGCGAAATCATAGGCATTATCTAGATATTGTTGCGTTGAAAAAACATCCCATTTTTTATTACGCTTAACTGCCAAAGCATTTTCGCACATGAAGTTCTGACGAAGGCGTTCTAGGATATCAAAAGTTCGAGTAACCTGCATAGTTCTATGTTTTATTTGCAGCAAATAAAGTGAATTTACATTAAATTAACAATTACTTAAATTTGAATTATGTCAAATTCAAATTTTAAATGAGCTTAAACATTGATTTTAAGGCAGTTTGTTTTCAAAAAAAAATTAAATATATTCTGAACTTTTTACTTAATTTTTTCAAATTATTTAAAATAATAGTCAAATTCCCCACTTTTCTTTGGAAAGAGCTATCACCTGATTTAAATATTTTTTCAAATTGTTTTCATTTTTTAGTTTTAAATCGAAATTATATTTCTTACCTTTGGCTTGATTAACTTAAACTCCTTATCATGAAAATTACAATAGTAGGCACAGGCTATGTCGGTTTAGTTACCGGAGCTTGTTTTGCAGAAGTAGGTATCGACGTAACCTGTGTAGATATCGATGTAAAAAAAATTGAAAATCTTAAAAAAGGTATTTTACCAATCTGGGAACCAGGATTGGATGACATGGTTCTTCGGAATGTAGAAAAAAATCGCTTGCATTTTAGTACTAGCTTAGCAGATAGTCTAGAAGGTGTAGAAGTCGTTTTCGGGGCAGTAGGAACTCCTCCTGATGAAGATGGCAGCGCCGACTTGAAATATGTGTTACAAGTTGCACGCGAAGTTGGGCGAAACATCAACGATTACGTTTTAATGGTTACCAAAAGTACAGTTCCTGTTGGAACTGCCGAAAAAGTAAGAAAAGCTTTACAAGAAGAGCTAGACTTAAGAGGTGCCATGGTTAAATTTGATGTGGCTTCGAATCCTGAATTCTTAAAAGAAGGCGATGCTGTAAACGATTTTTTGAAGCCTGACCGCATTGTGGTAGGTTGTGACACAGATAGAGCTAGGCGCACCATTGAGCGTTTGTATAAACCTTTTACACTGAATGGGCATCCGGTTATTTTAATGGATATCGTATCCGCAGAAATGACTAAATATGCAGCAAACTCTATGCTTGCAACTAAAATCAGTTTTATGAATGATATCGCCAATTTATGCGAAATTGTTGGAGCTGATGTAAATGCCGTTCGTAAAGGAATTGGAAGTGATTCTAGAATCGGCAAAAAGTTTATTTATCCGGGCACGGGTTATGGAGGATCTTGTTTCCCAAAAGACGTAAAAGCACTTATTAAAACAGCGGACGGATATTCTTATAATATGCGAGTTTTAAAAGCCGTTGAAGAAGTGAATGATACACAAAAATCGATTTTATTTAATAAACTTAATAAACATTTTAACCACGATTTAAAAGGCAAACATATTGCTCTTTGGGGATTATCCTTTAAACCTCAAACGGATGATATGCGCGAAGCGCCCTCTTTGGTTATTATTCGGAAATTACGCGAAGCCGGCGCAACTGTAAAAGCTCACGATCCAGTTGCTATGAACGAAGCGAAACATATTTTGGGCGATAAAATTACCTATGCAGAAGATAAATACGATGCACTTTTAGAAGCCGATGCATTGATTGTTGTTACTGAATGGCCCGAGTATAAATTCCTTAACTTCCATCAAGTAAGTCAGCTTTTGAAAAACAATCTGATTTTAGACGGTCGTAATATCTACGATGCAAAAGAAATGAAAGAGAATGGGTTCATTTATTATTGCATTGGATTAGATACTCAAAGATAAGTTAACCTTTCTAGTCTTGCTAAGATTAGTTAAATCGAAATGATATGATTAGAAAAAAAGTTTTAGTAACAGGAGGCGCCGGTTTTGTTGGTTCTCACCTGATAGATCGATTGCTCAAGGAGGGTAACGAAGTTATTTGCGTTGATAATTATTTTACAGGGCAAAAACAGAATATTGTTCATTTGATGGGAAATCCTTTTTTTGAATACATCCGTCACGATATTACAATGCCTTTTTTTATCGAAGTAGATGAAATTTACAACCTTGCTTGTCCTGCTTCACCGGTTCATTATCAACACAATCCAATAAAAACGGTGAAAACATCGGTGAGTGGCGCAATAAATATGTTGGGCTTAGCCAAACGAATTGGAGCAAGAATTTTACAAGCTTCTACCAGTGAAGTTTATGGCGATCCGAAAGTACATCCACAAACAGAGGATTATTGGGGACATGTGAATCCGATTGGAACACGTTCTTGTTACGATGAAGGAAAAAGAGTGGCCGAAACCCTTTTCTTCAATTATCATTGGCAAAATAAAGTTGATATTAAGATCATTCGGATCTTTAATACCTATGGACCAAGAATGCACCCCAACGATGGCCGAGTAGTTTCTAATTTTATCGTTCAAGCGCTCCAAGGGAAAGATATTACCATTTATGGCGACGGATCCCAAACAAGAAGTTTTCAGTATGTGGACGATTTAATTGAAGGAATGACTCGAATGATGAAATCGAGAGATGGATTTACAGGACCTGTTAATATTGGTAACCCAAACGAATTTACAATTCGCGAATTAGCAGAAAGAGTAATAGCTTTAACAGGAACCAAATCAAAAATAATTTTCGAAGATTTGCCTTCTGATGATCCATTGCAACGGCAACCAGACATTACCCTTGCAAAAAAAGAACTCGATTGGGCTCCACAAATCCAGCTCGAAGAAGGTTTAAAGAAAACCATCGAATATTTTAAGCAAGTCGTTTTTTAAATAATCATAAAGCGGTTGTAAGTAACATTTTACAGCCGCTTTTTTTTCAAAATCAGTCGTAGCATGAAAATACTCATAACCGGAGGAGATGGCCAATTGGGAAGTGCCATCAAAGCAGCTGCTTTGAATTTTCCAACCTTCGAATTAACATTTACAGATATCGCTGATTTTGATATCACCAACGCGAATTCTGTTGATTCTTATCTTGTGAAAAACAAATTCGATTTTCTGATAAATTGTGCGGCCTATACTGCTGTTGATAAAGCTGAAGAGCAACAAGAATTGGCTTATTTAATCAACGAAACAGGGCCAAAAAACCTGGCCAAATCGTGCTCAAAAAGTCATTGTAAATTGATACATATTTCAACAGATTATGTTTTTGATGGCAAGAATTTTCTGCCTTACACCGAAGAAATGCCCACGAATCCACTATCTATTTATGGTAAAACAAAATTAGCCGGTGAAAAAGCGATCTTCGAAAACTCAACAAATTCATTCATTATTCGTACTTCATGGCTTTACTCTGAATTTGGTAACAATTTTCTCAAAACCATGCAAAAATACGGGGCTGAAAGAAATGAACTTCGTGTAATATTTGATCAGATAGGAACACCAACTTATGCTGGAGATTTAGCCGAAACAATTTTATCAATCATACAGAATGACTGGGATTTCGAAAAGTCGGAAATCTTTCATTTCTCCAACGAAGGTGTTGTTAGTTGGTATGATTTTGCAAAAGAGATCATGGAATTTTCGAATATCGATTGCCAAATAACGCCCATCGAATCGAGGGTTTATCCACTTCCTGCGCCGCGACCAAACTATTCTGTTCTGAATAAATCAAAAATTAAAAAAACCTTTCCTGTATCAATTCCTTATTGGAAAGACAGTTTAAAAGTGTGCATTAGCAGATTATCCAAAACAAGCTAATTTGCAGCAATTATTCAAGCGCTAAAAGAAAACCGTCACTGGCTTTATCTACGATTCCGTTATTTTTATCGTAATAAATAAAATAGGCTTGAATATCAGAATGTTGCTGGATATAAAGCAAAGATTCATCCAATCCCATCACCATAAAAGCGGTAGCAAAAGCATCCGCTTCGGTACAAGTTTTAGCCAAAACAGAAACACTGAGCAATGAGTGTTTTACTGGATATCCTGTCTTCGGGTTGAGACTATGCGCATATCGAACACCATCAATTTCATAGTATTTTCGATAGTTTCCTGAGGTTGCCAAAGCTTGATCTTCTAAATAAAAAGTATGCTGCAATTCGCGATCAGAATCTGCAGATTCTGCTGGTTTTTCGACACCTACTACCCATTTTTCACCACCGGGTTTCATCCCTTTTGCAAATAGCTCGCCGCCTACATCAATTAAATAGTTTTGGATTCCCAAAGATTCGAAATAAGCGCCTAAAACATCCACCGAATTCCCTTGTGCTATGGCATTAAAATTAAGCTGTATGCGTGGATCTAATTTTCTAACTTGATTGTTTTCAATAGAAATCAATTTATAATTGACAAACTGTTTTAGACTGTCGATCTTTTTAGCATCGATTTTATCAGGCTGATCAAAAGTTCCAAATCCCCACGCATTGGCAAGAGGTCCAATGGTAATATCTAAGGCTCCATTGGTTAAATCAGCAATTCGAATTGCTTCGTTAAAATTGGTGATAAACCAGGAATCTAAAACCACTTCTTCGTTTCTATTTACCTTACTAACAATACTTTGAGGCTTATAAATAGATACAGATAAATCAAATGCATCCAGAATAGAATCGATTTGTTTTTTCAAATATCGTCCATCCTGATCAAAATAAATAATTGAATAATAAGTTCCTTGAGCTTCTCCAATGATTTGAGTCTTCTCAACTTTTGGTGAACAAGAAAAAAAGAAAAGGCCAATGTTTAGCAAAACAAAGGCCTTGGAAAATAATTTATACATTTCTTAGAATTTTAGTCCTATACGAAAACTTGGAGTTGCAAAAGGAACTAAGCTTTCATTTTCTGAATCGGGGTTACGAGATAAGAATCCAACACCCATATTTAAACTGACGAAAAAGTCGTTAGTAGGTGAATAGATAATTCCATTATTGATGATGAATGCAGTATTAATATAATCTACCGGTGTAGTATAATCGTAATAATTATAATACGTATCATAAAAATAGGAATACTGGTTCTCTGTTACAGAAATTAGGCGAAACTCTGGGCCCAAATAATAGCGAACAACACCCTGTCCGGTGGGATAGAATTTTACGCCCATTCCAGCCCACCAATGAACTTCGTCCGACCAAAGATCTTCAAATGGAGAGACAGTAATTGAGAATGGAATATTGATCGACATTTTGCCATCTGATAAAATCCTTTCATACTCAAGGGAGATCCGACGAACTAAAACATCCGAAAGCATAATAGAGAAACAATTTTTGGTTTCAACTAAAGACTTTTCATCATCTTGTGCGACATAGCGTTGGGCATATGTACTCAAATTCATACCCAAAATAACTGCGATAAATAAGAATGCGTATTTCTTCATTTTGTAGTTTTTAAGTGTTTTTATAAGTAGCTAAATTACAATTAGACTTGATTATAACCTAAAAAAAAGCTGCTTTTAACATAAAAACAGCTTTTTTTAACTTTATCCTCCAAAGTCGTCGAAGGCAATCATTTCGGGTGGCACACCATAATCATCAAGCATTTTTAATACAGCTTGATTCATCATTGGAGGTCCGCAAAGGTAGAATTCGATTTCTTCTGGTTCGGCATGTTTTTTCAAATATTCATCCATAATTACTTGGTGAATAAATCCAACATAACCTGTCCAATTATCTTCGGCTTGAGGTTCTGAAAGAGCAATATGAAACTTAAAGTTTGGATTTTCTTTTTCAATTGCTTCAAATTCTTCTACGTAGAACAACTCTCTTTTTGAGCGACCGCCATACCAGAAAGTAGCTTTACGATCGGTTTTTTGAGTTAGGAATTGGTCGTAAATATGAGAACGCATTGGCGCCATTCCTGCACCACCACCAATAAACATCATTTCACGTTTAGTAGGTTTGATAAAGAATTCACCATAAGGACCTGAAACCATTACTTTATCGCCCGGTTTACGAGAGAATATGTAAGATGAGCAAATTCCTGGGTTCACATTCATAAATCCACCTGATTTGCTATCAAATGGCGGCGTTGCAATACGAATATTGAGCATAACAATATTTCCTTCGGCAGGGTGATTAGCCATGGAATAAGCTCTGTAAATTGGTTCTGGATTTTTCATGGTAAGATCCCACATTTTAAATCGATCCCAATCGCCACGATATTCTTCTCCTATAACCATATCTTTGAAGTGAACTGTAACTGCAGGCACATCAATTTGAATATATCCACCAGAGCGGAATTCCATATTTTCGCCTTCTGGAAGTTTAACCACAAATTCTTTGATAAAAGTGGCCACATTATCGTTAGAAACAACTGTGCATTCCCACTTTTTAATACCAAATATCTCGGCAGGAATTTCGATTTCCATATCTTCTCTAACTTTTACTTGGCATCCTAAACGCCAATTAGCAAGTTGTTCTTTTCTGGAAAAGAAACCTTTTTCAGTTGGAAGAATACTTCCACCTCCACTTAAAACTTGACAACTGCACATACCACAAGTTCCACCACCTCCACATGCAGAAGGTAAAAATATTTTTTCGGCAGAAAGTGTTGATAATAAAGTAGAGCCTGGTGAGGTGATCACCTCTTTTTCTCCATTGATCGTAATCTTTACATCTCCCTGTGGAGTAAGCTTTTTCTTGGCAAAAAGCAATACCATCACAAGTATCAATATAATTGATAAAAAGACTACTATACTTGAGATTACAATTGCTCCGAGTCCTATACTTAATAACATCGTTTTTGTTTTTTTAGTTCAACTTATAACTTAATGCCTAGGAAGCTCATAAATGCGATTCCCATCAATCCGGTAATAATAAATGTGATTCCAATTCCTTTAAGTGGAGCCGGCACATTGGAGTAACTCAATCTTTCTCGGATTGCTGCAATACCAACAATAGCTAGGAACCAACCTATACCAGATCCTAAAGCAAAAGAAGTTGCCTCTCCTAATGACTGATATTCACGCTCTTGCATAAATAAGGATCCTCCTAAAATAGCACAGTTTACAGCAATTAAGGGAAGGAAAATTCCAAGCGAAGAATACAAAGAAGGTGAGAATTTTTCGACAATCATCTCAACCAATTGCACCATAGAAGCAATAACTGCAATAAACATAATAAAGCTAAGAAAACTTAAATCTACATCAGCAAAATCTTCGCTGAGCCAAGATAAGGCTCCTGCTTTTAGTAGGTATTCATTCATAAGGTAATCCACAGGAACCGTAATTCCGAGAACAAAGATAACTGCAGCACCCAAACCAACGGAAGTATTTACCGTTTTAGACACTGCAATGTAAGAACACATGCCTAAGAAATAGGCAAAGACCATATTATC
>JAFGAK010000142.1 GCA_016933745.1 Bacteroidales bacterium | reverse complement strand
GCAAAAGCGGTGTTGGGATGAACTCCGGTTCGGATTGGATAGGTTTGTTTTGGCAAATAAGCTAACAAATTTCCTTTCAAATGATCGACCAAAGGCTGCAAATTGGATAGCCAAATCTTGGCTTGTGGATTGTCCCAAGTTTCTAGCTCATTGGCTAATTGAAAAATCCAAGCCCAACCGTAAGTTCTTTCATAGGAACTATGCAAAGGCTCTTTCATGTAAGCAATTTCATCCAAAATATTTTGTGTACTGATATTTTGATCAATGGCTGCTCGTATGGCTTCTGCATCTTTCATTTCAGGAAATATTTTGAGGAGTTTTACCAACATCCAATGTCCGTGAACAGAAGAATGCCAATCAAAACAACCATAAAAAGCCGGATGCAAATCTACCGGAGTTCGCACCTGCGAAGCATCTAAAATCACATGCCCTAATTTATTCGGGTATTCTGTTTGAATACAATGAAAAGCCAAAGATGCCAAATGTTCAGCACCTGCTTGGGTTAAAACGGGTTGATTTTTCTCTTTAAAAACATACATTTCTTGCGCTAACAAACCAAAGCTTAACATCAAGATATTCAGTAATAGAAGTGTTTTTTTCATGGTAATTGGGATTTATGTCTTTCTGATTATCGATTTTTAATTTGGATCTACATCAATTATTAATCGCACCGAATTGTAAATGCGAAGTTCTTGAAATTTTTCGATACTTTCTTTAAGCAAGGTTTTCACCTGACTATTGGATTGTTCTTTTGGCAATTTGAGCAAAGTATCTTTCACGAACAAACCTCTAACTTTTGAAACCATTGGATACTCCGGTCCTAAAACAGCAGTGCCAAAATGATTTCTTAAAAGTTGCGTAAACTCCTGCGCAGCATTGTTTAACAAATGGAAATCTTTGTGTTTCAAGCTAAACTTGATCAAACGATAATAAGGAGGATAATGAAAATTTCTTCGTTCTAAAATCTGACTATCGTACATTTCTTGATAATTACTATCAATTACATAGCGAATAACAGAATGATAAGGGCTGTATGTTTGCAAAATTACTTTTCCTGATTTATTTTTTCTACCTGCCCGACCGCTTACTTGAACCATCATTTGAAAACTTCGTTCAAATGCTCTAAAATCGGGATAATTGAGCATATTATCGGCATTTAAAACACCCACCACGCCCACATTATCAAAATCCAATCCTTTGGTTACCATTTGAGTTCCAATCAAAACATCTATCTTGTGTTCCTCAAATTCCTTAAAAAGCTGCTCATATGCATATTTGCTTCGAGTTGTATCCAAATCCATTCTTTTGATCCGTGCTTTTGGCAGAATGATTCCTAACTCTTCTTCGATCTTTTCAGTACCAAAACCTTGCATCTTAACGTGCGTACTTCCGCAACTTCCGCATTTTACAGGAACACTGGTTGAATATCCACAGATATGACATTTCAGTCGGTTGTGCTGCTTATGATAAACTAAACTGATATCGCAATTCACACATTCTGGAATCCAGTTGCATGTTTCACATTCTAATCGCGGAGCAAAACCTCTCCTATTTTGGAATAAAATGACTTG
>JAFGAK010000141.1 GCA_016933745.1 Bacteroidales bacterium | reverse complement strand
GAGCGAATCTCGGCTTTGTTTCAGCACGATTGTGTTCGTCTCCGCGACGACGACGAAGCAAAATCCAAAATCCTTTTTTCAATCAACGAAGTTGAAATGCTGATGCCGGTGCAAGTTGGAGATTATACCGATTTTTATTCGAGTATTGAGCATGCAACCAATGTTGGAACCATGTTTAGAGATCCTGCAAATGCTTTATTCCCTAACTGGAAACACTTACCGGTAGGTTATCATGGACGAAGTTCTTCCATTGTCGTTTCAGGAACTTCGATTCATCGCCCGAAAGGACAAACTCGTCCGATGGAAGATCAAGCGCCGGTTTTTGGTCCATCCAAACAAGTAGATTTTGAACTGGAAATGGCTTTCATCACCGGAAAAGAAACTCAACTTGGCGAAAGTATAAGTGTAAGCGAAGCAGAAGAGTATATTTTTGGAATGGTTCTTTTTAATGATCTTTCTGCGAGAGATATTCAAAAATGGGAATATGTTCCCTTAGGTCCGTTTTTAGCTAAAAACTTTGGATCGGTAGTTTCTCCTTGGATTGTTACTTTAGATGCTCTTCAGCCTTTTAAAGTTGCTGGTCCTAAGCAAGATGTAAAAGTACTTCCTTACCTTCAATTTGAAGGCGATTTAAATTTTGATATTGATTTGGAGGTTTATCTTCAACCAAAAGAAAGTGAACAAACTAAAGTGGCACATTCCAATTTCAAATACATGTATTGGAATATCCATCAACAATTAGCTCACCAAACAGTTAATGGTTGCAATATTCGTGTTGGAGATATGTATGGTTCCGGAACCATTAGTGGTCCAACTCCTGATTCTTACGGCTCTATGCTTGAGTTGTGCTGGAAAGGAACAAAACCGATCACATTAGCCAATGGAGAACAACGAACTTTTATTCAAGATAATGATCGCATCATTATGCGTGCTTATACTAAAAACGATCGAGTGAGAATTGGATTTGGATGTGCAGAAACAACTATCTTAGCTGCTAAAGAATAAAGAAATGAAAAGTTTCGAACCCGCAAGTATGAAATCGGCAGCTGTTCAGCAAATTCTTGCTGGGGCAGTCGCCCCTCGACCCATTGCATTTGCTTCGACCATTGATAAGAATGGAATCCCCAATTTATCGCCTTTTAGCTTTTTCAATGCCTTTGGTTCTAATCCGGCAATTTTAGTTTTTTCGCCTGCCAGAAGAGGACGAGACAATACCATTAAACATACGCTTGAAAACCTAAAAGAAGTAGCCGAAGTTGTGATTAATGTTGTGAATTTTGCAATGGTAGAACAAACAAGTTTAGCAAGCACGGAATATGAAAAAGGAGTGAACGAATTTGTTAAAGCCGGTTTTACAGCAATTGCTTCAGATACCATTCGTCCTTTTCGCGTGAAAGAATCTCCGGTTCAATTTGAATGTACCGTAGATCGAATTATCGAAACCGGATTAGAAGGAGGAGCAGGAAACCTAGTTGTTTGTCGTGTTCAAAAAATGCATGTCGATGTATCCATAATTGATGAATTTGGAAACATCGATCCAAATAAAATTGATCTTGTAGGAAGAATGGGCGAAGATTTTTATGTTCGAGCTTCGGGCGAAGCCCTATTTAAAGTAGAAAAACCCGGCCTTAAAAAAGGGATTGGAATAGATGCTTTGCCAGCTGAAATTAGAACAAGCAAAGAATTTAGTGGAAATGAATTGGCAAAATTTGGTAGTCTGGAAAAATTGCCTGTCGAAGCTAAGCTAGAAGATTTAAAACCAGCAACTCAATATCAACTGAGAGAGGAAAACAAATCTCAAAATCTGCTTGCTAAAGAATTAATTAGAAAGGGCGAAATTGAGGAAGCTTATCGTGTTTTGTTAATTAAAAGTCAGGATATTTGAAAGGATTGAAATGACGAATTACTTTTTTTGACAATTAGAAAAATAAACTTACATTTACCAAAAAGTATTATTTATGCGGATTGGTATTGAAGGACAACGCTTATTTCGACTCGAAAAGCACGGAATGGATATCGTTGCCATAGAGCTGATTAAGCATCTTCAGCAAATTGATGTTGAGAACCAGTATTTCATTTTTGTAAAAGATGGTACCGACGATGATTGGTACACTCCTTCAAGAAATTTCCACCTTATACGTACTAAAAAAGCTCCTTATCATATTTGGGAACAACTCATTTTGCCTCGCGAAGTAATGCGCTATAAAATTGATATTCTGCATTGCACCAGTAATACAGCTCCCTTATGGATTACCACTCCATTGATTCTTACTTTGCACGATATTATTTATCTCGAAAATTTCCGATTTGTTTCGTATCAATCTACTGCTTATCAATTGGTTGGTAATTTTTATCGAAGATGGGTTGTTCCGTCAATTTTGAAGAAAACAGCCAAGATTATTACGGTCTCCAACTCAGAGAAAGAGATTATTCTAAATCGATACCCACATTTAAATTACAAGCTTTTTGTTATTTATAATTCCATGGCTGATGATTTTTTGGAGATCGATAAATCGAGATATCCGATTATTAAAAGACGTTATCAGTTGCCAAATGAATATATTTTCTCACTTGGAAATACGAGTCCGAAGAAAAATTTCCCAAATGTTTTGCGTGCCTACGTTATTTATCATCAAAGCACTCCTAATCCTTTGCCTTTGATTTTAGCTGACGAACCACCAGGAGATATTTTTAAATTGATGAGTGTGCATATTCCCGATGTGGTGGCAAAAGACATTCGATTTATTGGTTATGTAAAAAATACGGATATGCCTCTTCTTTATGCCTTTAGTAAGTTGTTTATATATGCTAGTTTAAGAGAGTCGTTTGGAATTCCTATTTTGGAAGGAATGGCTGCCGGAACACCTGTTATTACTTCGAATACAAGCAGTATGCCCGAAATTGCCAGAGATGCAGCCAGCTTGGTCGATCCGGAAAAGCCCGAAGAAATTGCTGCAGCTATCCATCGTATTTTGAAAAATCAAATTTATGCCAATAAGCTCATCATTGCTGGAAAATCAAGGATAGAACATTTTGCTTGGATCATTTCGGCAGCCAAAGTTCTGGAACTATATAAAGTTTTATTTTCTGAAATCAAGGAGCGAAAAAGTAATCGTTTTATGCGGAAGCTGGAAAAGTTTTACGGTAAACATAAAGCTAAAAAGAAGAGTTAAATAAGCCAATTGATTTTTCAATTAAAACCAGTAAAACGAAAATCATAAATAATACATCGAGCGCTTTTCTGCTCAATTGAGTACTCCATCGCACACCTAACATACTGCCAAAAACAACACCAACTGAAATGGGAATAATACAGCTTGGAACAATGTATCCAATCGTATAAATAGTTGGATGCAGCGAATCTGGATGTGCTATTAAATTGTTGATTGTCATGGTGGTGGAACTGATAAAAATCATTGCCAAAGAAATGGTTTTTGCTTTTAAAAGAGGAACTCTAAAACGAAGCGTAAGCAATGGAATAACAATAATTCCGCCTCCTAATCCGCTCAATGCGGAAACAAATCCCGCTATTCCTCCGCTCGCAATTGACTGCGAATTTGTGATTTTTCCGTCTTCTTTTTTCTCAAGTTTAAGGTCGAGATACATCTTTAAAAGGATGTAAATCATCAACAAAATAACCAAACTATTAAAGACTATTTTGGAAAACCAAGGTTGTAAAACAATTAGATTAAGACTTAGTACCGAAATTATGGAAGCTGATATTCCAACAAAAAGGATTTCTTTCCAAGGGAAAATCCCTTTTCTTTGGTAACCAACAATCGAAATGCCAGAAGCAACCATAATCCCAAATAAACTATTGGCAATCACCAATTGAGGAATTAATTCAGGCGTAAAACCTTTGGAAATCATCAAATAAGGGAAAATTAGAATGTAGAATATACCACCTCCTAATCCGAGCATGCCGGCAATTAAGCCGCCAATAATTCCCAACGCAATTAAAAAAACGATGTCCATACCACAAAAGTAGTGCATTTTCAATTGTAGAAATCAGATTGTCGATAAGATTAATTTACTTTTAATTCAGAGCCTTAACAGAACTTTTCTTTTATTTTTCACTATTTTTGCTGTCTAACCTATTCAAAAAATTTAAGCATGAAGTTAGCTTTCTACAGTAGAATCAAAATTCAGTTTTTTAGTATTCTGTTTTTGGTTTTTACGATTCAATCCATTGCATTTGCACAAGTAACAGTAAGCTCTGCAAATCCGCTCACCTCAGAAAAATTGGTATTTATTTATGATGCAGGTAAAGGGAATAAAGCGCTTTTTGGCTTAAACGAAGATTTGTATTTTCACACCGGTGCAATTACTTCTACCAGCCGAGATCAAAACGATTGGAAATTTGTAACCAGTGAATGGGGAACTGCTGATCAGAAAGTAAAAATGACTTCGATTGGTGGCGATAAATATCGTTTTGAATTTATTCCGAATGAATTTTATAGTTTCCCTGAAGAGGTAGAAGTGTATCAATTGGCATTTGTTTTTCGGACAGCCAAAGGCGATAAGGTTGGTAAAAATACCGAGGAATCGAATATTTTGGTTTCGGTTAATGGTTATAAACCCAAAGTAAAATCCAGTGCAAACTATTTATTCGAAAAAAGAGAATATCGATCACACAAAATAAAAGACAGAAAACTCCAAGTAGTTACAGATCACGGTAGTTATTTAATTACGCCCTTTAGCAACGAAATTCTCCATGTAGAATATTTGCCTGAAGATATAAATGTAGATTATCTATCGACGGCTGTAATTATGGAACCGCAGCATGTAGACGCAGAATTGGTTGATGTTTGTGAGGAAGTTAATTTTATGGCCGGGGATATTCATTTGACTATTCAAAAGTCACCTTTTAAAATTAGCTATCAAAATCAAAGCGATTTTCTTTTTGAAGAAGAATTAGGTTTTTTTGAAAGATCAGATAATAATGGAATTCGTTTCAAATTAGCTGAGGGTGAACATATTTACGGAACGGGAGAACGAGCATTACCAATGGATCGTAGAGGCTATCGATTGGAATTATACAATCGGCCCGATTACAATTACATGATGAATGCACAAAACTTGAATTATATTCTTCCGTTGATTTTATCATCGAATAAATATTTGGTGCTTTTTGATAATCCGCAGAAAGGCTATTTTGATATCGGACATACCGAAGCAGATATTCTTGAGTTCGGAGCCATTGGTGGAGCGATGAATTTTTACATTGTAGTGGGCGATGATTTTGAAGCAATCAACGAAAATTACACCCTGTTAACCGGTCGTCAACCGCTGCCTCCGCGTTGGGCTTTAGGGAATTTACAATCCAGAATGGCTTACCGAACACAGCGCGAATTGGAAGGAATTGTAGATTCTATGCAAAAGAAAGATTTTCCTCTTGATGCAGTTATCATTGATTTTTATTGGTTTGGCGATAGTATCAAAGGTGGATTGGGAAATTTGAAATGGTATAAGAAAAATTGGCCACAACCTGAAAAGATGATTGCGGATTTCAAAGCAAAAGGAGTGAAAACTATTTTAATCACAGAACCGATGGTGATTGATACTTCGTATTGGTTTACGCATGGCGATACGATGAATTTATTTGCAAAAAATGCCAAAGGCGAAACCTATATCATGAAGGATTTTTATTTTGGACCAGGCGCTTTGATGGATATTTTTAAGCAAGAAACCAAAGATTGGTTTTGGGAGCAATACGATAAGCAAATAAAAATTGGTGTCGCAGGGTGGTGGGGCGATTTAGGTGAACCTGAAACGCATCCTTCCGATATGATTCATGTGAACGGAACGGCCGACGAGGTGCATAATATTTTCGGACATGAATGGGAAAAAATGCTCTTCGAAAAATATCGCGAAAATTACCCAAACAAAAGGTTGTTTCATTTGAATAGAGCAGGAGCTGCCGGATCACAACGCTATTCAATCTTTCCATGGTCGGGCGATGTTTCAAGATCGTGGAGCGGATTGGAAGCACAACTTCCATTAATGTTAAACATGAGCATCAGTGGTTTGGGTTATTCCTCTTCGGATTTAGGCGGTTTTGCTCTGGGTGAAAAAGACGAAGAACTTTACACGCGTTGGTTGCAGTTTGGTACATTTAATCCCATTTTTCGTCCACACGGATCAGGAATTCCTTCAGAACCGATTTTCTTTAGCGAAGAAACACAAACTATTGTTAGAGAAACGATTAAGTTGCGTTATCGACTAATGCCTTACATTTATACTTTGTCTTATCAAAATACCAAATATGGAATTCCTTTGGTAAAACCTTTGTTTTATCTAGAACCAAAGAATAAGGCATTTTCAAACTATTCCGATGCGTATCTTTTTGGCGATGCGTTTTTAGTTGCACCAATTACACAATTGGGTCAAGAGGCAAAAAGCATCCAACTACCGCAAGGTAAATGGTACGATTTTTATTCGGATATCGTATATTATGGCGCACAAGAATTGACAATTAATACAAGTAAACAACATATTCCGGTATTTGTAAAAGAAGGATCTTTGATACCAATGGCTCCTGATTTTTACACAACAGATGATTATCCCGATGATTTAATTGTACATTATTATCCCAAACAAAATGCAGAAACAAAAGCACAGTTATTCGAAGACGATGGATGCAGTTTTTCCGCAATCGAGCAGGAAGAATACCAACTTACAAATTTAGTTGCCAGTAATTCCAGCAAGCTTTTACACTTAGTTATTGAGAAACAAGTAGAAAATAAAAAGAAGATCGATTTGCTAAGGAATCTCACAGTCGTAATTCACGCATTTGACGATACTCCAAAAAGAATATTTGTAAATGGAAGAATACTCAAAGAGAAGAAAAGAAAAGGAGGCGATTATACTTGGGATAAAGAGTTAAAAAAATTATCAATATCAATTTCTTGGAATAACAAAGACATTGATTTACGAATAGAAAAATAAGATGAAAAGAAGAAAAAATATAGGATTGGTGGCTCATGATAATCGTAAAAAAGATTTGATAGAATGGGTAAAATTTAATAAGAAAATATTAAGAGATTGCAATATAACCTGCACAGGAACAACTGGAAAACTTGTTGAAGATGTGTTGAATAGTGAAGTATTGGGACATGAGTTTGTGGTGCGCAAAATGAAGTCTGGACCTTTGGGTGGCGACCAACAGTTAGGAGCCCTAATTGCTGAAGGAGAAATAGATGTGATGATTTTCTTTTGGGATCCAATGGCTGCTCAACCACATGATGTGGATGTAAAAGCACTTTTACGTTTAACAGTACTTTACAATGTAGTTACGGCATCCAATCGATCTACGGCTGATTTCATTATTTCGTCTCCATTGTTTGATAGCGATTACGACGTTACTTTAAAAGATTACAGTAGCTATTTACATCGAAGTTTAGAGGCTTAAAAGCACTGGTATAAGCAAGTGTGTTTTTAAAGAATTCAATCAACAAAAAAAAGATTGATTTACTAACAGCTTGTTGTGGAAAGAAAGTTCAAAAAAATAGGGCAAAGGTTTGATTATATTAAAAATATAAGTACTTTTGCAGCCCTGAAATTTTAATCATTATGGCGAAGAAAACCAAAGAAGCAAGAGGACAAGTAATATTAGAGTGCACTGAACACAAAGAAAGTGGATTGGCTGGCACATCACGTTATATTACCACAAAGAACAGGAAAAATACTCCTGAGCGTTTGGAATTGAAAAAATTCAATCCAATCATGAAAAAAATGACTATTCACAGAGAAATTAAATAAGAAGTATTATGGCTAAGAAAGTAGTTGCAACCTTACAGACTGCAGGAAAAGATTGGGCGAAAGTAATTCGTACAGTAAAATCAGAAAAAACCGGTGCTTATACTTTTAAGGAAGAAGTACTTCCCTTAGCTGAGGCTAAGAAAGTAGCAGCACAAAAATAATTTTTTTTCTGTTTAAAATATTTGCCTTATCTATCTAAAATAGATGAGGCATTTTTGTATTTAAAATATTGATTATGGGTATATTATCGTTTTTCTCTAAAGAAAAGAAAGAAGTATTGGACAAAGGTTTGGAAAAAACCAAAACCAATCTGTTCGCTCAGCTAACCAAAGCGGTTGTTGGTAAATCTAAGGTAGATGATGATGTACTCGATGATTTAGAAGAAATTCTAATCATGGCTGATGTGGGAGTTTCAACCACTTTAAAAATTATCGAACGAATTGAAAAGCGCGTGTCCAAAGATAAGTATTTAGGTACGGGCGAATTAAACAGAATTCTTCGCGAAGAAATAAGTCTTTTGCTGGAAGAAACTGAGAACACAAATCTAAAAGGCTTTGATTTTGAAAAACAAAGCGATCCGTATGTTATTTTGGTTGTTGGCGTGAATGGAGTGGGTAAAACGACTACCATCGGAAAACTAGCTTATCAGTTTAAACAAGCAGGAAAATCGGTTGTTTTAGGAGCTTGTGATACGTTTAGAGCCGCAGCTGTCGATCAGCTTACCATTTGGTCTAAAAGAGTAGGTGTTTCCATTGTTAGTCAAGGAATGGGAGTAGACCCTGCCTCCGTTGCTTTTGATGCTTTGCAATCTGCTAAAGCGAAAAACGCTGATGTAGTCATTATTGATACAGCAGGTCGCTTGCACAACAAAGTGAACTTGATGAACGAGCTGAGCAAAATTAAAAAAGTGATGGATCGAGTTGTGCCGGGCGCGCCTCACGAAATATTGCTTGTTTTAGATGCTTCAACCGGACAAAACGCAATTGAGCAAGCCAAGCAGTTTACAGCAGCAACCGATGTGAATGCACTTGCATTAACTAAACTCGATGGAACTGCAAAAGGCGGCGTTGTAATTGGAATTTCTGATCAATTTAAAATACCGGTTAAATACATTGGTCTAGGAGAACAAATGACCGATTTGCAATTGTTTAGAAGAAAAGAATTTGTTGATAGTTTATTTGGCGAATAAGAATTTATTTAGATTGTATTCAGCCAATTCTCAGCAGCTTCATGTGTTGAAAAGACTTTTAATTCGTAATTGTCGCTCTGACTTTTATTTCCAAATAAAAGAGAAAAGGCCGTTTCTTTTGCTTTATCCACAATAAAAGCATCCACCATCAACTTATAACGAGCAGCAGAAGACTCAACTGCAGTAACGATATGATGCAAATCATCGTGTTTAAAATTCATTTCGATATTTTTGGCAACCGTAAAAATTTTAAGTTTTCGCGGTAGCGATGCATCGTTTTTAACGGTTTCGATGTAGTCAATAATTTCGTCAAGCGTTACGATGCCGGTATAAACTACATCTAATCTATTTTTACTAGCATTAAAAGAATGGCTGATCATATGCGTGGGATAAAAAGTTGCGTTAATTTTTATCAAAAATAAAAAAAATCAATAAAAAAAGCCAAATGAAATAAAAATCTCATTTGGCTTTTTTTTGGCAGATAAGCTAGTTTGGTTATTTTGTAATTCCAATCAAATCAAACATAAAAGTATATTCCAATGCAACTTCTTTGAGCCTTTCAAAGCGTCCGGAAGCACCTCCATGGCCAAAATCCATATTTGTTTTCAGTAACAATAGATTGGTGTCGGTTTTAGTTACTCTCAATTTAGCAACCCATTTTGCAGGTTCCCAATATTGTACTTGTGAATCGTGTAAACCAGTAGTTACTAATAATGCCGGGTAATCCATGGCTTTTACTTGATCATAAGGAGAATAACTCAACATATAATCGTAATATTCTTTCACTTTTGGATTACCCCACTCGTCAAATTCTCCGGTAGTTAAGGGGATGCTTTCGTCGAGCATCGTGGTCACTACATCCACAAATGGAACTGCTGCGATTACGCCTTTATAAAGCTCTGGTTGAAGATTAATAATAGCGCCCATTAATAATCCTCCGGCACTTCCGCCCATCGCAAATAAATGTTCAGGAGCTGTATAATTTTCAGCAATTAAATATTCTGCACATGCGTTGAAATCGGTGAAAGTGTTCATTTTATTCAACATTTTTCCTTCTTCGTACCAATAGCGTCCCATTTCTTGTCCGCCACGAATATGCGCGATGGCGTACACAAATCCTCTGTCGAGTAAACTTAAACGAACAGAACTAAAATAAGCGTCAGTTGAATAGCCGTAAGAACCATATGCATACAGCAACAAAGGATTATTTCCTGTTGGATTAATATTTTTCTTGTAAACCAATGATATTGGAACTTTAGTTCCATCTTTAGCCGTGGCCCAAAGTCGTTTTGCCTCATAATTTTCAGGTGAAAAATCGCCCAAAACTTCTTGTTGCTTCTTAACGTCTTTTTCTCTTGTTTCCATATTGTAATCAATAGTCGACGATGGAGTTGTTAAGGAAGAATAATCAAATCGCAATAGGTTAGTGGCAAAATCAGGATTGTAATCGATGCCGGCAGTATAGGTTTCTTCGCCAAAATCGAGGTAATGTTCTTCTTTTGTTTTTTGGTTGATGATACGAATATTGGTTAGTCCATTTTCTTGTTCTTGAACAGCCAAGAAATTATTAAATGCTTCAATACCTGTAATCATAACATCATCGCGATGAGCAATGACTTCTTTCCAATTTTCTTTGCCTGTTTTGTCTTGCGACGTTTCCATTAATCGGAAATTTTTTGCATCTAAATTGGTTAAAACATAGAATTTATCTTGGAAATGAGAGATGCTGTATTCTAAATCCCGAATACGTTCTTGGAACATTTTAAATTGTCCGTCCGGATTATCTGCACGAAGGATTTGATATTCGTTCGAAACAGTAGAACTTGATCCAATGACTAAGAAATCGTCGGTTTTAGTTCGGTAAACAAAAGTACTAAAGGTAGGATCTGTTTCATGAAATACAACGGAGGTTTCATTGTTTTCACCCAATTTGTACTTAATAATCTTGTCAGCGCGCAAGGACTCGTCTTTAGTAGAAAAGAAAACGGTTTTATTGTCCGCAGCCCAAACAGCTCTACCTGTTGTATTTCCAATCGCATCTGTTAGGAATTCGCCAGTTTCCAAATTTAAAAAGCGAATGGTGTATTTTCTCCGACTAACCGTGTCTTCTCCAAAAGAAAGTAATTTGTTGTTATCGCTCACGTTCAGTCCACTAGCTGCATAATAGGCATGACCTTCAGCCAATTTATTTGCATCTAACATAATTTGCTCTTCGGCATCTAAGCTTTGAAATTTCCGACAATAAATTGGGTATTCTTTTCCTTCTTCGTAACGAGAATAATACCAATATTCATTTTTGAAGTAGGGAACAGAATTATCGTCTTGTTTAATGCGTCCTACAATTTCTTCATAAAGTTGTTCTTGGAATTTTTCGGTATGTTTTAAAACCGCATCAGTATAGGTGTTTTCATCTGTTAAATATTGAATGACTTCAGGATCTTCGCGCTGATTTAGCCAGTAATAATTATCAATTCGCGTGTCATCGTGAATGGTCATTTCGTGAGGAATTACTTTAGCAATGGGAGGTTTAGGTAATTCTTTTTCTTTGTTTGTGCAAGCTGAAAAAACGATACTCGCCACAAGTGCTGTACTAAGAATGTACGATGTTTTAAAAAGGGTTTTCATGTAATTTGGATTATTAGTTGATTTAACAAAGCTAACAAATAATAAAAAGCAAACGATTATTGCCAAGTAATATCCAATATCAAGCTTTTAATGCTTCAAGATCAATAGAAAATATTTTCGAATCTAAGCTCATGCTTTAATATTTTTTTGTACTTTAGTGAGTCATAATAAATCGAACTCATAACTTAACCTGGAACAATTATGATTATTCATTTTATCGAACCTAAGAAATCTGAGAATGCTTTTGAAGAAGCGATAACTTCTCTTGAAAATAATTCAAAAATAAAGAGCATTTTAATTTTGGCATGTGAAAATGATCAACACAATGCTGAAAGTGTTAACTCAATTTTAAGGCAATGCAAACTTCCTGTTTTTGGGGCCATATTTCCGCAAATTATTTATAAGAATAAAAATTATTCAGAGGGAACATTGATTGTAGGTATTGAGCATGACGTAAAAACATCCATTATCCATAATCTGAGTGATTCGAATTTAGTTTTTGAAGATATACTTGAAGTAGCTCCCTTTGAGCAAGAGTGTAAAACCGTGTTTTTATTTGTAGATGCTTTTGCCAAAAGAATTCCAGCTTTTATCGAAGGTTTTTTTAATATTTATGGTTTAGAGTTTAATGTGATAGGTGCGGGTGCCGGCTTTATGGATATGATCCAAAAACCATGTATTTTTACCAATGAAGGACTTTTGGAAGATGCCGCTATCATTGTAGGTGTGGATGTTGAAAGTGGAGTAGGAGTGAAGCATGGCTGGAAAGATTTGAGAGGACCATTTAAAGCTTCAGCATCAGAAAAAAATACGCTTTTTACCTTAGGTGAAGAATCAGCTTTTTCTTTGTACAAAAGAATTATATTGGAAGATTCTGGAAAAGAAATTACTGTGGAGAATTTTTTCGAAATGGCTTATGCTTACCCATTTGGAATCAGTCGTTTAGGTGTTGAGAAAATTGTGCGCGATCCGTTTAGGGTAAATCCCGACGGTTCCATTTTCTTTTTAGGAGATATTCCGCAAGGTGTTTATTTACACGTGTTAAAAGGCGATAAAGAATCGCTTGTTAAGGCAGCTTCTGATGCTTTGCATGAAGCAGAAAAAAATATGGTCTCGGAAAACGAAAATAGGTCCATTTTATTTATCGATTGCATTTCAAGAGTGTTGTTTTTAAAAGAAGATTATCAATGCGAATTAAATGCTATTTATAATCCAAAAATGCCTATGATTGGGGCACTAACACTGGGCGAAATAGCAAATAATAAGAAAGAATATTTGGAATTTTACAATAAAACAGCTGTGGTATCAATTATTGAGAACTTATGATTTCGGCATACGAACAAATTCAAGTCCTTTATGAGATATCGCTTTCCATTGGCGAAGGTAATACGCTTAAAACCATTGCCAGAAATGCCTTATCGGCCTATTTGAGAAAACTTAATTGCTCTACAGGAGCAATCTTGCAAAAGATTAAGGTCACTGGAGAATCGGAATATTACAAAACAATTGTATCTATTCCATTGCGGATTGATAAGAATGCGCTATTTCAGGAAGCAGTTCGAGAAATCCCAATGTGTAAAGAAGATAGCATCAGCAAAAATATTGAACTTGCTCGTTTCAAGCAAGTTGATGATGAAAACTATTTCTATATTTTCGATTTGCCTGAATTTGGTGTTATCGTGCTAACCAAAACAGGTAATAGTCTACCTTCAGGATCAATTCCTTTGCTGGAGCCTTTAAATAGAAAACTAGCCCAAACTTGCTTGGCTGAATTAGCTAAACAAAAAGACTTATTGCAATCTGTAGCATTAAGCAATACAGCCAATGCGATCGTAATCACAAATTTGGAAGGAATCATTGAATGGGTAAACCCTTCGTGGTGTTCATTAACTTGTTATTCAAAAGAAGATGCAGTTGGTAATCCTATTCGAATCCTCAATTCAGGTTATCAGGATTTGTTCTTTTATAAAGAATTGTGGGATACTATTTTATCGGGGAATGTTTGGCGAGGAGAAATCATCAATAAACGCAAGGATGGAAATCTGTATCTCGAAGAGACCACTATAACGCCAATTATTAATGCAGAAGGTAAAATAACAAATTTCGTTGGAGTCAATCAAGATATTACGGAACGAAAAGACATGGAGAATAAACTTCGCGAAAGCGAAGAAAAGTTTAGAAGTATTATCGAGAATGCCAACGATGGAATCTACTTAAGAAACCTGGATGGTGTCATTACTTTTGCCAATGAAAAATTTGCTCAAATACACGGGTATACTCTTTCTGAAGTAATTGGAAGGAAATCATGGGAGTTTTTACATCCAGACGATTTAAAAAAGATTGAAAGCGATGGAGAGTTAAGGAAAGTCCAAAAAGGAGAATATACAGAAGGCGAAGAGCGTGGTTTAACAAAAAGTGGTGAAACCATTTACCTCGATATTCGCACAGCGCCACTGATGATTGATTTAAAGATTATTGGAATTTTTGGAATCATTAGAGATATCACTAATAGAAAAAATTACGAAGAGAAAATACGAGAGAGCGAAGAGCGATTTAAAAGCATGGCCGACCTTTTGCCTCAACCTATTTGGGAAACAAATGTTGAGGGGTATTATGCATACACTAATAAGGCTGGATATCAGCAGTTTGGGTATTCTGACGAAGACATGAAAAACAAGGTTTATTTTTCGGAATTAATAGCACCTGAAAACCGAAAAGAAGCGATGCAGGTATTTCTAAATTCCTACAAAGAAAAAGACTTTTCTGTAAAACAATACACGTGCATCACCAAAAGCGGAAAGCGTTTTCCCGCCTTGATTTATTACGATGTTCTGTTGAAAGAGGGCAAACCTGCCGGAATGCGTGGAATTACCGTGGATATTACCGACTTGAAACAAACGCAAGAAAAATTAATCGAAAGTCAGAAAAGATTGACATTACAGAACAAGAATTACGAGTTGCTCAATCAACAGCTTATCCATACGAACAAGGAATTAATAGTAGCAAAAGAACTAGCAGAAATAGCTGAAAAAGCACAGTCCGATTTTCTATCAACCATGAGTCATGAAATTCGAACTCCAATGAATGCAGTGGTTGGTTTAACAAATATATTGTTGGCGGAAAATCCTCAGGAGCACCAAGTTTCCAATTTGAAAACATTGAAGTTCTCCTCACAAAATCTATTAAATATCATCAACAATATTTTAGATTTTAATAAACTCGAAAGTGATAATGTAATAATTGAAAATATCGATTTCAAAATAAAAGAAGTGGTTGATGGTATTTATTTTGCCATGAAACCAATGGCAAATGAAAAAGGAATCGACTTGGATTTTTATATAGATAAAAATATTCCAAAGGGTTTAGTTGGAGATAGTACACGCTTGGTTCAGATTCTGAACAACTTGGTAAGTAATTGTATAAAATTTACCAATGTTGGTGGAGTAACTGTGCGTATTGATAAAATAAAAGATAAAGAAAAAGATATCTGGGTAAGATTTGAAGTTAGCGATACTGGCATCGGTATTAAAAAGAAGAATATTACGAAAATATTCGAAGCTTTTAAGCAAGCAGAAAACAATACAGCCAGAATTTATGGTGGCACTGGATTGGGATTGCCCATTGTTAAAAAAATGCTTGAACTGCAGAATAGTCAAATTCATGTAAAGAGTAAAATTGGTGTTGGCTCTCAATTCTATTTTGAATTAAAATACCGTATTGGTGAAGAAGTTGATGAAAATTTAGCATTTAGCACTACCGAAGAAGAAGATGCTTCCTTGATGGGAATTTCTATTTTAGTGGTGGAGGATAATAAAATTAATCAGATTGTCGTAAAACAATTTTTGGAACGATGGGGTTGTCAGCCTGAATTTGCCGATAATGGAATGATCGCACTTGAGAAAATCAGTCAGACTAATTTTGATGTCGTATTAATGGATTTGCAAATGCCAGAAATGGATGGCTATCAGGCTACTAAAAAAATTCGGAAACTGAAAAATAAAAACCAAAGAGAATTACCAATTATTGCGCTATCTGCATCTGCTTTAAAAGAAATTAAAGACAAAACTAAAAAGATCGGAATGGACGGATTTGTTACGAAACCATTTGTTCCAATTCAGCTTTTTAATGCCATTAAAAATGCAGCAATAAATCGTCTTAAATAATTCGCTGCAATTGATTTTTTTTAATAAAGTAGATTAATTAACATTTTTTTATACCATTTGGCGTTGAAAACAAATTTACTTTGTTAAAATGTTTTCCGTCATGATGCAGTTTCCTGAATTCTTTAAGCAGATACCTTCCATCAAATGCTATGATCCTCTTTCTGAACTACTAGGTTCGTTTACTAATGGCTACATTGAATACAATTATCTAGATGTAGTGAAATTAGCCGGTCATAGTTGCCCCATAGTCGCAGGTGCTTACTTAGTAACATACAAAGCTTTGGAAAATCTTTATCAGGATTCTTTACCCCATAGAGGACAAATAAAAGTTGAATTTAAAGACAAAGCCACTGAAGGAAACATAGGTGTTATTGCTGGTGTTATTAGCCTTATCACAGGAGCCGCCAACGAAATGGGATTCAAAGGAATTCAAGGGAAATATATGCGACATTCGCTCTTGCAGTTTGAAGCGCCTATCGATGCAATGGTTAAATTTACACGACTTGATAATTTAACATCTGTAAAATTGAACTATAATTCTGCTGTGCCTGTTGGCAAAGAGCAGCAAAAACTTTTTCAGAATATGCTAACGGGTGTTTTAGAAAAGGAAGATTTACATCGATTCCGTGATTTATGGCAAGAGCGTGTTCGTAAAATCTTGATTGATCATTTTTACGATGAAAATCAAGTTCAAATTATTTCCTAAAAATTTCGTCAGACTTTTTCTGAAAGAAAGTTATTCTTAGCCTTGATAGTTAAATAGTTGAATATTTGTATCTTTGTTAAAATCAATTCATTTTAAACCAAGTATTTTATGAAGAAAATCACAATTTTTTTATTTAGTGCGATGTTGGTGTTTTTTAGTGCATGTAATCAGCCTAAAGAAGATTTAAACATCGAATTTGAGAAATATACACTTTCCAACGGTTTGGATGTTATCCTACACATCGACCGTTCAGACCCAATTGTTGCCTTTGCTGTGCAATATCACGTTGGATCAAATCGCGAAGAAATGGGTCGTACGGGATTTGCGCATTTATTTGAACACATGATGTTTCAACGATCAGAGAATGTAGGCGAAGATCAGTTTTTTAGCTTAATCCAAAATGCCGGTGGAACTTTAAATGGAGGAACAGGTAATGATGCAACTACGTATTACGAAGTAGTTCCGAAAAATGCTTTAGAAATGGTTCTTTGGATGGAATCCGATCGCATGGGTTATTTGGAAAATACAGTTACTCAAAAAGCGTTTGCCATTCAACAAAATGTGGTGCAAAACGAAAAGCGTCAAACTTCTGATAATCGTCCGTATGGATATACGCAGTGGGTTGTAGCTAAAAACTTGTATCCCGAAGGACATCCATATAACCATACGGTTATAGGCGAAATGGAAGATTTGTTCAACGCAACAGTTAACGATGTGAAAGCTTTCCATAGAAAATTCTACAATCCTAACAATGCAACCATCGTTATTGCCGGTGATTTTGATGAAGCTGAAACAAAAGCATGGGTGGAGAAATATTTTGGTGAAATTCCTGCCGGAGAAAGTGTTTCCGATCCAGATCCTATTCCTGTTCAGTTAGCAGCTACCAAGAAAGTGTATCACGAAGATAATTTTGCTCGTGCGGCACAACTTCGGATGATTTGGCCAACCGTAGAACAGTTTAGCGACGAATCTTATGCTTTAGATTATCTCTCTGCTTTGCTAAGTCAAGGTAAAAAAGCACCATTGTACCGAGTACTTGAAAAGGAAAAAGGATTAACATCGAGTCAATATGCCTCCAACAGAAGCCAAGAAATTACAGGAACCTTTAGTATCAATGTAACTGCAAACTCAGGAAAAAGCTTGAAAGAAGTGGAAGAAGGTGTTTTTGAAGCCTTTGATTTATTCGAAAAAGAAGGTTTTACCAACGAAGATGTGGAGCGCATTAAAGCTGGGTTAGAAACTGGGTTTTACAATAGCATTAGTAGTGTTTTAGGTAAATCTTTTCAGTTAGCAACTTACAGCGAATATGCCGGAGATCCTTCGTATTACAAAACAGATATTTCAAAAATGAAAGCTGTAACCAAAGAAGATATTCTGGCCGTTTACGATAAATACATCAAAGGAAAAACCTATTTGGCAACCAGTTTTGTGCCTAAAGGACAAGTTGACCTTGTAGCTGAAGGTTCGGTTTCTGCCAATGTGGTTGAAGAAAATATTTTAAATGCAACGCAGGTAGCAATCGACGACTCTCAGGACGAAGAGATTGTAAAGACAAAAACGAGTTTCGATCGTTCAGTTCAACCAACCAATGGACCTGATCCAATGCTAAATCTTCCAACAGTGTGGACAGATGCATTAGCAAATGGCATGAAAGTTTATGGAATTGAGCAAAATGAATTGCCTCTTATTCAATTCAATATTGTTTTAAAAGGTGGTCATTTCTTGGATGGTATGGACAAATCAGGTACGGCTAATTTACTTGCTTCGCTCATGATGGAAGGAACACAAAACAAAACACCTCAAGAATTAGAAGAAGCCATCGACGCGTTAGGCGCATCCATACGTATTCGCTCAGGTAGCGATGATATTACAATCAGCGTGAATACCTTGGCTCGTAATTTTATGCCAACACTCAGCCTGGTTGAAGAAATTTTATTGCAACCTCGTTGGGATGAAGAAGAATTTACCTTGGCAAAAAGTGCCGTTCAAAATCAATTGAATCGTCAAAAAGCCAATCCCGGAAGTTTAGCTCAAACTACTTTTATGGAATTGATTTATGGAAAAAATCATATTTATGCATTGGATCGAAGTGGAACAGCAGAAAGTGTTGCATCCATTACGATGGACGATTTAAAAGCGTATTATCAAACTAATTTTTCACCTTCCGTGGCTAGTTTTTTAATCGCAGGTGATATTGGACAAGAAAAAGTGATTTCTGCCTTGGCTGATTTGAATCAAAAATGGGAAGCCAAAGAGGTTGCTTTTCCTGAATACGAGCTTCCTGCTCCATTGGAAAAATCTCAAATTTATTTCATCGATGTTCCCGGTGCTAAGCAATCAATTATCAACATCGGAAATTTATCTCTAAGTAATTTGGATGAAGAATTTTTCCCAGCAACCGTCATGAATTACAAATTAGGTGGATCATTTAGTGGTGTTGTGAATTTAGTTTTGCGCGAAGAAAAAGGATATACCTATGGCGCACGCACTGGTTTTAGTGGAGGTTCCATCGAAGGTCCTTTTATGGCTTCATCAAGCGTTAGATCAACTGCTACCGCAGAATCTGTTGAGATTTTTAAAGATTTAATGACGAGCTACCGCGATGGTATTTCAGAAGATGATTTGCAATTCACCAAAAATTCGTTGATAAAATCCAATGCACGCGAATTCGAAACCTTAGGAGCTTTAATTCGCGTACTAAATAATATGGACGCTTATAATCTACCAGCAGACTATATCCGTCAAGAGGAGAATATAGTGCGCACAATGACCTTAGATGAGCACAGAAGACTTGCTCAAGAATTGATTCACCCGGAGAAGATGTATTACGTAATTGCTGGTGATGCAGCTACTCAAATGGAGCCATTAAAAGCAATCGGTTTTGGCGATCCAATTCTTGTGAAATAAATAAAATTCAGGTTAAGAAAAAAGGGATTTGCAAATTGCAAATCCCTTTTTTTTAGTTTTTAGGAGCTTGATAAGGCTTTTTCGGCAATTGTTCATCGCGCATAGCAGCTTGATAAATAAATGCAGCAACGATCATGGCGTTGTGTTTTAAATCACTCATTAAGAGCCGCTCATAGGTATCCATGTTGGTATGATAACCACGGCTGTATTCAATTCGATCTTGGATAAACTGAAATGCCGGTAAACCCAATGCATCAAAAGAAACGTGATCCGTACTTCCTGTGTTGCCAATATTGATGGTAGCACATCCCATGTCGTTAAATGGAAGCATCCACTGTTCAAAAATTGGACGAATCATTTCATTTCCTTGAAGGTGAATGCCTCTGAATTTTCCGGTTCCGTTATCCATATTAAAATACACTGTAAAGTTGTTGTAACCAGGTTTTAAATTCATGGTTTCTTTATCTCGAATATACTTTTCAACATAGCCTCTTGATCCGTGAAGTCCTTGTTCCTCACCGCCCCATAAGGCAATCCGAATCGTTCTTTTAGGTTGAACGCCAAGTTCTTTTAAAATACGCAAAGCTTCCATCATCACAATTCCTCCCGAAGCATTGTCTGCAGCACCGGTTCCTCCGTGCCAGGAATCAAGATGACCGCCAACCAAAACAATTTGGTCTTTTAATTTCTTGTCATTTCCTGGAATTTCGCCCATTACATTCACTACTTTATTGTTAGGTATAAATTCATTTTCAATTTCAACTTCCATCTCAACAGGAACTTGATGTGCAATTAAGCGAAGGATTCTTCCATGTGCTTCGATGGGTAAATTAAGTTCAGGAATAGGGTAGCTGTTACCAATGGTGTAATTGGCGCCATTTGCTCTAGGAACATTAAATTCGCCTGAATTATTAAGAATAACAGCGACTTTCTCAGTTAGAAAGAAACCGTCCATTTTTTCGCGTAATGCACGCATTTTCATATAAGCAGCTCGGTCAAAGGTTCTACGGCGAACTTCCGTGCTTTCTTCTGATAGTTTTTTCAAATCCTCTTCGGTATACCTAACAGCAATTGGCTCAAAACTTGGTTCGTAGGTGGCACTGGAAGGAAGAATGACAATTTTGCCTTCTAATTTCCCATGGTATTTCTCAAAATCCTCTTCGGATTGTATATCTACTAATATCACTTCACTTTTAACCAATCCATTGGTTCCAGCGGTCCATGCTTTAGGAAGTATAGAGAAGTTGGTGTAATACGGAGAAGTTAGTGCTGCATAGGCTTTTTTATTATCCCATCCACCACGTTCAAAAGGCCGAACAGAATCAATCACCACATTGGAAAATCCCAATGCTTTGAATTTTTTTGCTACCCATTCGTTGGCTCTAATTTTCCCAGCCGAAGCAGTAAGTCTTGGACCAAGAAAATCGGTCATCCAAAAGGAAAGTTCTTCGATTTGAGAGTTGGTTTTTTCTTCTTGCTTGATTTTGTAAATCATTTCAAGATTGAGTTCCTCTGTCTGTGCAAAGGTTTGTATTGGCAGCAACAAGCTGATAGCTAGTGCCGCTAAGAATGTTTTTCTAATCATAATTTGTGTTATTTGGTATTTGTATATTAGGTTTGTTGCCGTAAATGTAAGAAAAAATCAATACGAAATTGCATTTTCGAACTCCCTGAGCGGTCTGGAAATAGTGAAGAGCAACGAAATAAGAGTTGAAAATGTTTTAAAATTCGATGCATAAAAAAATCGCAGATGAAATGAATAGCACCTGCGATTTATGGTTATTAAAATTGGGGGCTTGAATTAATTTTTTCCTCTTCGTAGCATAAAAAACGCGTAAATAGCAAATATAGAGAGCGTTATGAACTGAATGTAAATGGGTGTTGATACCAAATTCGATTGAAGGAAAAGAAAGTGAATCAGTCCAAATTTCAATAAATAATAAACCAGCTTACTGCTAATCACTGAAAGAATAATTGCTTGATAGTTGGCCATTTTCTTTTCTACGAGCAAATGATACAAATACACATTTAAAACCAATTCAAAGGTCATGATGATTGATTTTGAAAACACAGGATGCGATGCAATTGCAAAAGAAAATAAAGGCAATGTGAACGCTAAAACATACGCATTCGTTTTGTTTGAATGAACTAAAGCGAGGATAATAAACACACGCATTGGCTCAAATAAATAAAATGGAATCCCAGTTAAATGCGATATGCTGGGGATAAAATACACTAAAAGCAAAGCCAAGCCATCTAGAAGATAGCTCGACAAATACTTTTTGAAATGCTGAATTGAAAGTACAGTATTCATGGATTTAAATCTTTAAACATTATAGGTTGAAGATGCTGTGTTTCCTCCAGTTCCAGTCCAATTGGTATGGAAAAATTCACCACGCTTTTTGTCAATCCTTTCATACATATGTGCACCAAAATAATCGCGTTGAGCTTGCAATAAATTGGCAGGTAAACGATCGGTACGATATCCATCGAAATAAGCTAAAGCCGACGAAATAGCGGGAATAGAAACACCATGTAAACTAGCTGTTGCAGCAACTCTTCTCCAAGCTTGTTGAACGTTCAAGATGGTTTTTGTAAAGAATGGGTCAAGGAGCAAATTCTCTAGTTGAGGATTTGATTCATAAGCTGCTTTAATCTTATCTAAGAATACAGAACGGATGATACAACCTCCACGCCACATGATGGCAATCCCACCGTAATTCAAATTCCAGCCATATTCAATCGCTGCGGCTTTCATAAGCGCATACCCTTGTGCATATGAAACAATTTTAGAAGCATATAAAGCATCTTTTAAATCAGACAAAAGTTGAGATTTATCGCCTTCAAAAGGAACTTTTGCTACTTTTAGAATGTTCGATGCATGCACACGCTCTTCCTTTTGAGCAGATAAACTACGAGCAAAAACAGCTTCGCCAATGAGTGTTAATGGAACGCCTAAATCGAGGGCGGCAATGCTTGTCCATTTTCCGGTTCCTTTTTGTCCGGCAGTGTCTAGAATTTTATCCACCAACGGACTTCCATCTTCGTCTTTAAATGCAAGAATATCGCGCGTAATTTCAATTAAATAACTGTCTAATTCGCTTTCGTTCCACTCTTTGAATACTTCGTGCATTTCATCTGCCGACATATTTAGGACGTTTCTCATGATCTGATAAACTTCGGTAATGAGTTGCATGTCGCCATACTCTATACCATTGTGCACCATTTTTACAAAATGGCCAGCACCATTTTCACCTACCCAGTCGCAACAAATTTCGCCTTGACCTACTTTTGCCGCAATGGCTTGAAAAACAGGTTTCACATGAGGCCAAGCATCTTTGGATCCGCCAGGCATAATAGATGGTCCGTTGAGCGCACCTTCTTCACCTCCGGAAACACCTGTTCCGATGTACAAGATTCCTTTTTGCTCTAAGTATTTCGTTCTTCTGTTCGTGTCAGGGAAATGGGAGTTTCCACCATCGATAATGATATCGCCTTGTTCTAAATAAGGGATAATAAGTTCGATAAAATCATCCACAGGTTTTCCCGCTTTTACCATCAACATGACTTTACGAGGGCGTTTTAAGTTGTTCACCAATTCTTCGATCGAGTGGGTTCCAATCAATTTTTTCCCTTTTCCTTGCCCTTGAATAAATTGATCAACTTTTTCAGTCGTTCTGTTGTAAACGGCAACCGTATATCCGTTTCGTTCCATGTTGAGAACTAGGTTTTCGCCCATCACGGCTAAACCAACTAATCCAATGTCTGCTAATTGACTCATCTTTTTATTTTTTTTGATTATTTTATATTAAATCCTAAATTTTTAAGTTGTTTTCCCAGGAAGGGATTTCTATCTTTAATGATCACTGTGTAGTTCATAAATTCACGACGTATAGGATAATCGCCTCTTTGTTTTTCAAAGGTTTCTGGCGATTGAATCAAACGTTTATGGTCTTCTTCAATATCGTATGTTTCTAGAATTAATTTTGATAAAATGGTTTGCTGATCTTTGTCCTGTTCTAGCACATAAAGTTCTGATTTCTTAGGAAGCGGAACATTGGAAGGAAACCAGTTTTTTACTTCAAATCCAAAATAGGCACTTATCGCTTGAACACTCATGGCGGTGCCATTTGCTTTTCCATCAGCTGAATAGCCGGCAATATGTGGAGTAGCAAAATCAACCAAGCCTAATAATTCCAAATCGAGATTAGGCTCAGCTTCCCAAACATCCAAAACGGCGCCTCCAATTTGCTTCTGTTTTAGAGCTTGTTTAAGCGCCACATTATCAACAACACTTCCTCTTGAACTGTTGATGATGATTGTTTGTGGTTTTAGGCTGTTAAAAAAAGCAGCATCAGCAATATGATGTGTTTTATCTTGTCCGCTTTTATTTAAAGGAACATGAAAAGTGATCAGGTCAGCCTTCTCTTTCAGTTCATCGTAGGAGACGGATTCGGGCAAAAGTCCGGCACGATGTAGGGGAGGATCGTTTAATAAAACCTTAAATCCCATTGCTTTAGCCATTTTGGCTACTTTTGAGCCTACGTTTCCGTATCCAACAATACCCAATGTTTTATCTGTAAACTCAAATGAATGCTTAACCGAAAGCTTCACCAAAGCAGAAGCAACGTATTGCATGACGGATCCTGAATTACAACCGGGTGCATTTTTCCAATGAATCTTACTCTTCGAACAGTAATCCGTGTCGATATGATCATAACCGATGGTTGCCGTGGCGATCAACTTTACATTAGTATCTTCGAGTAATGCTTGATTGCATTGTGTGCGCGTTCTGGTAATTAATGCATCGGCATCCTTCACTAAATCTTTCGTGATTTCCTTACCGGGAAAATAGTGTACCTCAGCAAAAGGTTCCAAAGCTCCTCGAAGAAAAGGGATTTTATCGTCGGCAACAATTTTTATCATCTGTATTTTATCTTTTAACTCTTGCATTGCCTTTCCAAATGCTCCAAACTTGATCTTCGTCGGCAGGCTGCGCATAATCTGTTAAGAAAGTCGTTGCTAAAGCACCACTTGCCCAACCAAACTGGATCCATTTCTCCGCATCCCAGCCTTTTAAAATAGCATAAAGCATTCCGCCAACAAAACCATCGCCACCGCCAATACGATCCAATACATTGATTTCGCGTGGTTCCACAACATGCCAATTGTCACCTTCGAGCATAATTGCTCCCCAAAGATGTTGGTTGGTGCTAATGACTTGTCGTAATGTAGTGGCATAGACGGACGTGTTTGGATACGCTTTTTTTACATTACCAATCATGGCTTTAAAACTGTCGATTTGAGCAGATAAATCTTTGCCTCCAGCTTCAGGGCCTTTGATTCCTAAACACAATTGAAAATCTTCTTCGTTACCAACCAGAATATCCGAAACGCTTGCTATTTCATCAAAAATCTGCGACAGCTCTTCTTTGCGATTTTTCCAGAAAGTAGCTCGGTAATTTAAATCGAAAGAGATGCGCGTGCCGTGTTTTTTAGCACTGCGAGCTAGTTCTAAACAGAATTGTCCTGTTTCTGGTGATAAGGCAGCTATAAGTCCCGATAAATGAACAATCTGCACTCCTTCTTCACCAAAGATTCGATCCAAATCAAAATCCTTAACGTTCAAGGTACGACCAACTTCTCCGGCTCGATCGTTTTGCACTCTTGGTCCACGAGAACCAAAACCACTATCAGCAATGTTAAACTGATGACGGTAACCCCAAGGTCCACCTTGTTCTACTTCTTTTCCTTCGTAAGTCATATGTCGATGACCTAGATTGTCTTTGATCATTCTGGCAATTGGACTCTCTTTCACAAAGGTAGTTAGTACTTTAACGGGTAGTCCAAGGAAGGAAGAAATGCTGGCTACATTTGTTTCTGCACTTGAAACATACATTTGAAAAAGGTCGCTGCTATGCACGGGCTGTCCATTGACAGGTGTGATGCGCACACCCATACTTGTTGGAACAATTAGTGCGTTTTTAAATTCTTTTTTTAGCTTCATTTTACTAAACTTTATTGGTTTGTTTTTGAGGTGATTTGGAAAATTTCTTTTCGTTTGTTTTCCCTCTATTCATCATTATTTTCTTCAAAGAGATTTCTCCAAGCCCATAACCCCAATGCCGGATTGGAGATGTAAAATATTTCTTCGCCGTCGGGCATAGTATTCATTCCATCTGTTAAAACCTCGGGATTGTATTTTTGCATCATTTCGTTCAAATCCGCATAGCGATAATTTACACTTTCGATTTCTTCTTGGCTTAAGTTTCCGGGACAATAGGTGATTGTAAACCGGTTTTCAGAAGAACCGTGAATCAGATGTGCAGCGGCACTTAGATTATTTCGAATATCTTCGTTTTTCTCAATAAACTCGAGGACTTCGGGAGTTGTAAAATAGCCGTATTTGCGAATCAGTTTGTCGATTTCAGGATCTTCACCAAATTCACGTAAACCAGGAGCGAGCACAATCAATTCCCCTTGATCTGCAATGGCCATCCTTGTGCGGTAAATGCTTTTGTTTCCAAGCCAGGTCGATTTAAATTCTTCAGGATCGAGATAAACAACCACTTTTTTTAATTGTTTATTGAGCATTTTGAAATTCACTTTTAAGGAAAGTTCTGCGGCAAGATTAAAACATTCAATATCATCGCCAATAAACATTCCTCTCATTTTCAGCTTTCCATCATCGCCTTTGCTAATAACGGTTTGAACATAAACAATGGGCATGTCTTTACCAAAATTCTCTGTGGCATAATTGAGTGCTTGTCGGACAGGAGTGTTTGCTCTACCCATCATTTTTTCCATCCCATACGCAGCACCAAGGAAATGACTTTTATTGATTCCATCTGAACCGCCTACGCCAATAAAAATATTTTTGTTGTAATTAGCCATGCCAACCACTTCGTGAGGCACTACTTGTCCGATCGAAAGAATCAAATCAAATTCGCCTTCAATAAGTAACTTATTGACTTGGGCAAGCATGGAATAATTGATTTTTCCTCCGGAGATTTTGTTTAGATATTCTGAAGGAATTTCTCCTAAGGTGATCAAATCATTCCGCCAATCGTGTTCCCGAAACAAGGATTTAGGGATATCGCCAAACATTTTGCTGATTTCTGCATCGGTCATTGCAAAATGAGTTCCCAAAGCGGGTAGGATATCCGTTACTTTTTCGTTGTAATAATGATAGGCCATATTGGCTATTTGACCTGCTCCCGAATGAAATCGAGTGAAATCGGGCGGAATAATCAGCACTTTCTTCTTTTCCCCTAATTTCTGAAGTGCTTCATAGAGTCCGTTCTGAATATCTTCAAAACTCAATACATCATTTTCTGAACCTCTTGAAAAATATAACATTGTTGTGTATTTTTATTTTTTAAACTCCGCTATAGGCATTAAAACCGCCATCTACCGGAATGACAATTCCTGTGATAAAGCTTGAAATATCGGATAAAAGGAAATTCACAGCACCTTGTAAATCTTCAGGTTCGCCGTATTTTTCCATAGGTGTATTTCGGATGATTTTATGTCCGCGTGCCGTCATTTCGCCTGTTTTTTCATCGATCAATAAAAAGCGATTCTGATTGGTGAGGAAAAAGCCCGGAGCAACAGCATTTACTCTAATTCCTGTTGTTGAAAGGTGCACAGCCAGCCATTCGGTGAAATTATTAATAGCCGCTTTTGCAGCTGAATAGGCAGGAATTTTAGTCAAAGGGCTGAAAGCGTTCATCGAAGAAATATTCAGTACAGCCCCTTTTTTATCGTTAAGCATATCGGTCGTAAAAACCATGGTTGGTAATAGCGTACCAATAAAATTCAAATCAAATACGCGTGTAAATCCTTCCATTTCTAAGCCGTAAAATGTTTTCTCTAACTCATTCAGATTTTCCTCGCTAATTTTTTCGAGTTGAGTGGTGGCTTTTGGAGAGTTTCCGCCTGCTCCATTAATGAGTAGATTGATTTTGCCTAGTTTGTTGTTAATCTCTTCTTTCGCCTTTTTTAAAGAAGCTTTATCCAACACATTGGCTTCAATACCAATGCATTTTACGCCGGATTCTTTCTCGATTTCAAGAGCAACTTGGTCGGCCATTTCTTTGTTAATGTCAACAATGGCCATTTTTACACCTACAGATGCCAATCCTTTGGCAATAACATTCCCTAATACACCGGCACCACCGGTAATCACACATACTTTATTATTTAAATCGTCGAATGAAACTTTTTTCATCTTTATTTTATTTAGAGTTAATATTCTTCGTAGTATTTTAAATTTTCTTTGGTAACAATATCGATAGGAATCAAAATTTCTTTGGGCACTTCCTTTTTGAGCACTAACTTATTAAACAAGGCATTTACGGCTCTGTACCCTTGTTCAAGAGGTTGTTGATTGATCAAAAAGCTAATCATATTCTTTTCAAGACAAGGTTTATTTTCCGATGTTAGATCGTATCCAATTAAATTGACTTTCGTTTTCTTTTCAGCTTCTAAAAATCGTGCGACTTGAAAAACGCGAGAATTTGTAACGAAAATGCCTTTAATAGTTGGGTTTTCGGAAAAAGCCTTGCGTAATTCGTGGTAAATAGCGCCCACATCCAAACCATCAATCTCAAGACTAATCAAGCGTAAATTTCTTTCATTCTTATTTTCGAAATAGTGAAGAAACCCTTGTTTTCGGGCTAAGATATATTGGTTATTCTGAAGCAAACTCATTAAAGATACAATTAGTATTTCTCCATTTTCTGAACTTCCATAATCCATCAATTTCCCTGCAAGAAGTCCACTTTGAAAAGCATCCTGACCAACATAGCAAATATGATCTTGATTGTCGATCGAAGAATTGAACAAAACCACTGGGATCTTTCTTTGGGCACATAATTCAGCAATTTCTGTGGCTTCTTTTTTGAAGGAGGGAGCCATTATTAAACCATCGGGATGATCCATCATTGCTTTTTCGGCTTGCTCAATAAACGTATTTTTATCAGAAACTGAAAACAAGTACTTTTTATAGAGTACTCCATAATGCTCGATTTCGAGAAGCGCTTTATCGATGCCTAGCATCGGATATTTCCAAAAAGTTCCTTCGCCATTAGCGGAAGGCATCAAAATAGCAAAACGTACATTTTTTTTCGAAGCTAAAGCGCTGGCTAAAACATCGGGCTGGAAATTGAGCATTTCTGTAATTTTCCTCACCTTTTGTTTTGTCTTTTCAGAAACCTCACCGCGATTATGGATGACGCGATCGACCGTTCCTACCGAAACACCCGCTAATTGGGCAATATCTTTGATGGTTATTTTTTTGTCGGATCGTTCCATTTATTGTTTTTTCTAAGCTAAATTTTCGGCGATTAAATTGAAGAAAGTCAATCTCCGTGTTCGTTAACGAATCAGCTATGATTCTGTAAGCATAAATACTTTAAATTTTGGTAAATATACATTTTTTATTTCATTTCGTGTACGCACACGGAAAAATTTTTTAAATAAAAATTCTAGCGGATTAAGAATTTTTTCAAAAGAAAGAAAGAGCGCGTTTTATCGATACTTTTCAATTTTAAGTTATCCCTTTTCAAAATAAGATTTGATACGTTTTTGGGTTTTTGTTGGAGCTATCGGAACAATCAAAACAGTGTTACGAAAAATCTTATAATAGTGGTACAGAAAGTTTAGTAGAATATTGGAATTATTTTTTTCGAGTTTTTACAAAAAAAAACTTTGAAGAAATCGAGAATACTCTATGCGACATGCAAGAAGTATATAAAGTATTAACCTAAATTTTCAGAGGAATCAGTGCTTTTTATAGGAAAATAATTAAACCGATCACTCATCCTAATAAATGTCTATAACGGTAAACTACCACTGTGCTATTATAACAAGTTTATTTTTTTTATTGTGCTATTTTAGCCCGCTTAATTTTCAGTTATTCGAACAACAAAGCTTCAATTAACTGATTAACAAGACTATATTAGAAATGGCACATATATTGATACGCAAAGCATCTTGAAAAATACATTTATCGCACTAATACTAAATCAAAATTACAAATATGAAAAAATTTAAAAAAATTAAATTGTCAACGCTCATGGCGATTGGAGTTTTAGTTTTTGTTTTGTCAAGTTGTGAAAAAACATTCTTAATTGATGGAGATACTTCATCTGGAATAAATTCAGCTGAGAAATATCTTTATGTGATCGACAATGGCTCCAAAAGTTTGTTAATGTTAGATAATAACTTAGGGGAAATTAAAAACTGGGATTTAACCCCTATTGTTGCTGATAATGACGTCAGGGGAGTTACATGCAATGATGAATATTTATGGATTTCGGTAACAGGAACTATGGATCAAATTATTCAACTTGCATCAAATAATGACAATTTATTTGTTTTAAGCACAATGGATGCCCCACCAAGTAAACAAGGAACTATTCGCGAGTTAACATGGGATGGGAACTATCTATGGGCTTTAAATAG
>JAFGAK010000140.1 GCA_016933745.1 Bacteroidales bacterium | reverse complement strand
TCGGCCGAAAAGGGTATGTATATTCACAGCCGGTTTTAATGGATTACAAATCCATTGTTTGAAAGGTGCGGATAGCATCCACGATAGTCATCGGGACCGCACCAGCCAAGTATTATGCCAGAGGTTCTATTTGCTCTCTGAATACTTCAAGTGTCATAACATTTACCTCGTGATTAGGGGCTTCCAATAACAGTTGTTTGTCGCCTGAAACCAATTTAGTAGCGTGAGCTACTTTGTACAAAGCAATCAGAAAGTTATCTTTTTTATCTGAAAGTAAATCAGGTTCGTCTATCACTTCTACAAAACGACAAAGTTTAATGTGAATAGTGATTGCTTCGTTAATTTGCCTTTTTGAAATATACTTTTTAAATTTTTTACGTTGTAATACATTACTGATTTCATCAATTAGCTGATTACTTGTAACAACATCAATGTTAAGTTTGAGAATATTCTCAACGAGGATATGAAATCGCCCCGTTATAAGGTAGCTTATCCAAATATTGCTGTCAAGAACAAAAACATCATTTTCCATTTTTTTCAATCCTGTATTCTTCTATTTCAGCAACAATGTCATTCATGTTAAGTGTGTTTTTCTTTACTTTGGTATCTAATTTTTTTGCACGGAAAAGCAAAGTTTCATTTTCCAATTCTCGTTCAACTTTTAATTTGTCCTGAATTGACATCGATTTAACGATTTTCAAAATATCATCGAACGAAAGAGGCACATTATAGGTGCGATTATATAGTTGTGTATTCATTTTTTGATGTTTTAAAACCAAAGATAACTCTTTTTTCAAATACTAATATCATTTTTAGACGAATTACACGAAGAAGAATTGCACGAATTTAATGTGCTAGAAATGCAAAAATTGAGTGCTGTAGTTTTATTGTTGATTTGAATTTTTGCCACAAATACACGAATGACTTTTTTATCACGAACTCCTCCTCGTTTGCAACGAGGAGAAAACCATAACTCGTTTTTAACGAGAAGCTGGCAACTTGCAGATACTCCGCTGTGCAGGTTAATGGATTGCAAATCATTTGTTTGAAAGGCGCGGATAGCATCCACGATAGTCATCGGGACCGCACCAGCCGGTTTACTTGGGGCTTTGCCCCAAACCCCACCCCATTTCTTTTCCTTGATGAAAAGAAATAGGGGAAAGAAAAATCAAGCAAAAATTA
>JAFGAK010000139.1 GCA_016933745.1 Bacteroidales bacterium | reverse complement strand
TTTCAGGCAAATTTCGGAGTGATGAAAAGACTTTTTCTTTGTATCAGTTTCATCTGATGCTGTTCCGGCAGCTGAGCTAATTGTTAGCAGCGGAAGAATCATTAGACTCGAATTCAAAACTCTGAAAGTCTCAATCAATGGAACTCAAGTTATTCATTAGCTTTGCCAGTGAAGATAATAACAAAATGGAAGCTCTATTCCGTGCCCTTCAGAAAATTGGACCTCCAATTTATCCGATCGTCGTAGCAAAAACAAATCGCCCCGGAAAACTGTTAGCTGACAAAGTTAATGAAGGTATACAAGAATCCCAATTTTTTATCCCAATACTAACCAACAATTCTATTGCAAATCAGTGGGTTAACCAAGAAATCGGTTTTGCATATTCTCACAGTCGCATGATTTTACCAATAATTGATCAAAACATAATGTCCAAACTTAAAGGATTCATTAATCCCCAATTGGATTTACCGTTTTATTTTGAAAGTGATAGTACAAACTGGCGACGAGAGGCTCATCAATTTAGAAATTGCTATAAGAAGTTAATTGATTTTTTGAAAGAGAGAGCTTTAAATATAGTTTACGATTCAGAAATTTCACCTTCAGTGGTCAGACAAGGAGAGAGCTACACTACAAAAGTTAAATTTAAAGGAATTGTTGAAAATGGATTTTTTGACATTTTTGTTAAACATCAAGATTCTGATTGGAAAAAGTGGAATTGGGATAATAGCACCTTGAAAAATTTGGTACCAACGAATGGAGGAGAACTCCACGGAGAAGTGGAGGTGGAAAAAAAGTATACATGGTCAACAGAATACTGGCCAGTTGGGAAATATAAGATTTATACAAGATTATATGACCATCTTATAATCGGAGCAAGAGGACGGTTTTATTTGGCAGAAAAAGTTCACAATTTTGAGGTACAATTACTCTGTCAGCAAGCTGCTAACCAAAAGCTGCAGCTGACCGGAACAGCCGATTTTTTCAGGCAAATTTCGGAATGATGAGAAGTTTTGTTCGTTGTATCAG
>JAFGAK010000138.1 GCA_016933745.1 Bacteroidales bacterium | reverse complement strand
TCAGCAAGCAATTTAGACGAAACGGAAGCCATCTTAAGTTCCTTTTTCGAAAAAAGTAAACATGCCAAGCTGATCGAAATATTTACTCCCAATATAGAATCGGCGGAAACATTAAAATCTTATTTTATATTTCTTCAAAAAGGTTAAGACAAATTGAGAGGTTCGATCATATCCCCCGGAGTGATGAAAATATAACCTTCGGATTTTCGAACAATTTGCAAAATTTGAAGTACATCGGGAGTAATTCCTCCGGTGCTTCCGTGATCAACGCTAATCGGTCCTATTCGCTCCATCAAATTTATTGCCAAGGTATTCATGGGTTTATTCCTTCGACCAATATTTAGAATTGAATACAACATGGTTTCCTTTGCTCTGTTTGGAGCCGATTGAATATCCTCTTCAATTTTTTTTAAATAACCCTCAAAGACGTTATCCCGAACAAAGCCATTTTCTTTTGCCAGCATGAAAATAATGCTATAAGCATGCCTCAAACTGTACTCCTCTTTTTGATGAATCCATTTATTAGCAAGTTGCAAATTTCCTTTGAACGGAGTTAGAATATTTCCTATAAAAGCATCGCTCAGCAAGTAAAAGTTAATATCCGAATTCCATTGATCGATCAATTCAAAAGTGAGTTGATTTTGATCAACGATCATGGTGGCTAGAATTTGAACTTCTGGAATTTGTGTTTCCCAAAGTTTAGAAGCCATTGTATGATTCTTTCCCAACTCTTTTTTATAATGCTGAAGATAGGTGTACTTTAAGCCCAAAACACTTTCTGGCGCACCATTGCGGATATATTCTTTTCGCAACGCTTCGGAAGCCAGTCCTTTTAATTCGTCAATAAAAGCAGTAATTGTCATAAGAAATTTATCGTGTTATTTTTTCAATAAAACGATCTATTTCCTCTTCGCTTGTATCAAAAGCCGTCATAATCCTATATTCGTTCCTAGCTTCTTCCCAAGGATAAAAGAATTGTGCATCCTGCATTTTAACGGCAAGCGCTTCAGGAATAATTGCCCAAATACCATTGGTTTCGATTTTCTGACTGATTTGTATTTCGGGGATTGCAGCTAATTTTTGCCCTAGATAAAGTGCCATTTGGTTGGAATGACGGGCATTTTTTTCCCAAACATTATTTGCAAGCAACGCTGAGAATTGTGCGGAAATAAATCGCATCTTAGACGCCAATTGCATTCCTTGTTTACGGAATAACTCAAAAAGCGAACTCAATTCAGGTTTCAAAAATACAACTGCTTCGCCAAACATCAAGCCGTTTTTTGTTCCTCCAAATGAAAGAATATCAACGCCCGTATCCGTAATCATTTCTTTCATGCTAGAATTTAAAGCAACTACTGCATTTGCAATTCTTGCTCCATCAACGTGCAATAACAGATTGTATTGATGCGCCAAATCAGCAATGGCTTTAATCTCCTCCACGCTATACAAAGTTCCTAGCTCCGTAGCTTGTGTGATCGAAATAATACCCGGGACCGATTGATGTGGAAACCTTTCGGCAGCAACATGAGGCAAAATCATTTCCGGAGTTAATTTTCCGTCTGTATTGGGTAAGTCCAATAATTTTGTTCCCGCAAACTTTTCTCCAGCTCCACATTCGTCCACATTAATATGCGCATGCGAAGAACAAATAATGGAGTTGAAAGAACGAGTAGTACTTGCTAAAGTAATTATGTTTGCAGCAGTTCCGTTGTAAACAAAAAATACTTCGGCTTGATCGCCAAAAAGGTTTTTAAAATCTGATTCTGCTTTTTTAGTATACGGATCGGCTCCATAAGCAGGTGCATGTCCTGAATTTGCATCGATGAGTGCTTGCATTACTTCTGGGCAAGCTCCAGCCCAGTTATCGCTGGCAAATGATTTGATCATGGTTTTGAATTTTTCACAAAATTATTAAAATATAAAGATGAAATTGACGACCAAAGGCAAAACAAGATATTTTTTATCGAATCTAGCTTTGCTAAATAAAATTAATAACTTTGTTTACGATATGCACGCATATACATATCGTATTTTTTTTGCAAAACCAAATAGTATGAGACAATTAAAATTAACTTTTGGAGCCGTTTTAATGCTCCTTTTTGCAGTTGCCTGTAATCGAATAGATATTCCGAAAAGTGAAAATCAGACATTGTCTGAAGCGGACACTTTAGATGCAACCAATGATTTTTACGATAATGCCAAGACTTACAATCTAGCCCTTCATGATCTTGTTGTGGAAGGAGAAATTGTGAATCCGGGAAAAGTTGATTTTTCAGATTTACCCCTTCACCAAGTTATTGTTAAAGAAACCGTTTTAGATGGCAATAGCGATCGATTTGTTGGTGCTTACAAGTATGAAGGATACTCATTGTATGATCTATTAAATACTCGCCACTTAAACAAAAAAAACGCAGCTAGTTTTAATCCAATCATTGATCTTTTTGTGGAGATTGAAAATGCTGAAGGCGAAAAAGCAGTGATTAGTTGGGGAGAGATTTATTATCCGAATCATTTGCACGAAATAATGATTGCAACCAAAGTTACTCGGATTGTTCCTTCCAAAACAAATGAATTATGGGAACTTCCTACAAATTCAAGGTTAATCCTATCGAGTGATTTGATAACCGAAAGAAACATTAGCAATCCAACAAAAATTACGGTTAAATCGTATCCCATTGAATTAAAAGTTGAAAAAGGAAAAAATCCTCTTTTCTCCTCTAAATTAGATTTTTACATGGAGCAAAAGAAAATGCTAAGTTTGTTAGAAAACCCAACTGATATCCAAGAAAAAAGTTTACACACCGTTTTTTACGGAAGAGGCAGAGGAATACACAGCACACAACCATTTTCAGGAATCAGTTTGAAGGATTATTTCGCAGATAAAATTGAGCGAAATCAAAAAGCAATCCGGGAAGGAATTTTTGTAATTGCTGCAGATGATGGATACCGTGCCGTTTTTACATACAGCGAGTTATGCAATCGAAATGACCAAGCAGAAGTCCTTCTGATTTGCAATCCTGAATTAAATAACGATGGTATTTTCAGGGTTTTTCCAAGCTGCGATTTCTTTTCTGACCGAGCAATTAAAGGAATTAATGCCATTTACTACTCTGAGAATCAGAATTAAAAATCACTCTTGATTAAAAGTTTACTCATTCAATTTTAAGATAAGGTTCTACTTTTTTAAACAAACGCTCCGTTAAAACAGAATCTTTTTTCAATTGGAATAAACCGGTAATTTTACCCATTTTAGAGCGATAGTTACATAATTTTTTTGTCTCTTCGTAATCAAAATAGGGATGTTTTAGTAAGCTTTTAAAATCAGCACTATTCACATCTATTTTCCTTAGTGTCGAGTCTTGAATGGTTAAATAGGGTTGGAAATTCTCTAATTTGACACTATCCATTTTATACAATTCTAGCAATTGGCGTACAGATACATAACCACCCAACCTATTTCTATATTTAACTATTTGTCCGGCATAAAATGGGCCAATACCGGGAATATTTAAAAGTGAAATAGAATCCGCTAAATTGAGATCTAAAACTTCAATTTTTTCCTCATTTTCAAGTGGTAATTCAACCTTAACTTCTTCCTTTGGGTTCTCCTTCTTAGAATCAGGAATTTGAATAAATGGGAAAAGCTGATTGTACATATTTTCTGATAAGCCATAAATTTTCTTTAAATCTTCAGCTTTGGCAAATCGGCCACCTTTATCCACATATTTCAAGATCGTATTTGCCAAATACGCTGGAATCCCCATTTCCATCCATTCCGTTTTTGTGGTGCTATTTGGATTGAAATCAACTGGTTTTAATTGAAGTTCTGGCAAGGCTGTCTTTTTCTTGTTTTCACTCTTTTTAACGGCTTGATCTGGTTCAGAAGGAATCTCAATTAAGCTTTTTTTCCATGCTTCAATTTCTAGGATTTCCGTCG
>JAFGAK010000137.1 GCA_016933745.1 Bacteroidales bacterium | reverse complement strand
TCGGTGGTTTTATAAACACCATCGCCATAACTAAGGTTCCGTTGTGTATTGTTTTCTCCCGTTCCTACCCATACCACATTGGAATTGTTCGGATCGATCTTGATGCATCCAATAGAATAAACAGACTGCTTGTCGAAAATAGGCTCAAAAGTAGTTCCGTGATTGGTAGTTTTCCATAAACCACCTGCTGCAACTCCTACGTAATACTCCGAAGTGTTATTCGGATTAACAGCAATATCGGCTATTCGACCGGAATAGGCTGCTGGGCCAATGCTTCGGAAAGACAACATGTTTAGCATCTGACTTGTTAGTTCAAACGACTGATTTGAATTTGTTTCTGTTGTTGCTTTTTTTCTGCTTCGCTGTGCAAAAGACGGCAAAGACGGAATGAAAACCAATAACACCAAGCCGGCCCAAAGTATCCAGCTTCTCTTTTTGTAATTCTGCATGATTTCGTGTTTTAGGTAATTAATTTGATTATGTGTGCGTTAAAATTAAGCAATTTATAAAAGCAATAAACATGGCTATATTCAAAACAATAAGATCTCGAAAGGAAAGAAAAACAGATCGATTTATGAAATGATATGAAGTTTCCTTTATTCATCGCGGTAGCAAAACTTATTTAACCTTTTCTGCTTACTTTTTATTCAGCAAATCTTTAACTTGCATCTTTTTTAAAAACAAGAATTTTATTCATCTTTGCCGTATTGCAATTTAAAAACACAAATCTTAATAAAATTAAACCTACCACTATGAAAAGAAAATTCTTTGCTCTGCTAGCGGTTCTTTTGTTTACCACTAGCCTTTTTAGCCAAAATACGCCAATTACAGAAGCGGATTATCGAATGGCTGAAATGTTTTCACCTACCAAATTAAAACGCATGGTTTTTAGCACTTCGGTTCAACCAAAATGGTTAAAAAGCGGTGACAAATTTTGGTATTCCTACAGTACTTCCGAAGGCACCAATTATTATTTGGTTGATTTGAATGCGAAATCGAAAAAATTTCTCTTTAAAAATGATCAATTGGCAGCGCAACTAACGTTGATTACAAAAGATCCTTACGATGCGCAACATCTGCCAAAAATAGATCCAACGTTTAAAAAGAACGATGCTGTTTTTCAATTTGATGTGACAAGTACACAAGACGAAGTAGAGAAAAAAGCAGACACAACG
>JAFGAK010000136.1 GCA_016933745.1 Bacteroidales bacterium | reverse complement strand
TTACGGACTGCTTCTTTCAATGTATCATCGCTACTGGATGTAAGCATTTTTAGTACGCCCAAATCTGTTTTGTCAATACCATTTTTTGCTCTTCCTTTTCTTTGTGCAATCCATATAGACCTTTTCTTTTGCTTTAAGGTCATGTTAATGTAAGCAGAAAGTGTTTTTGCATTTTGCAACATTTCCCTAGGCGGACCTTCTCTGAATACAGTGAACATCCTGTTAATTCTGCCAAAATCATTGATAAAATCGTTTACAATCAGGTTATCTCCAAAAGAAATTTCGGAGGTTTCTAGACCTAAATCAACTAGAATGGTTTGTAGTAAAGCTGAATCAAGTAAAATATCGCGGTGATTGGAAATATAGGTTTTTGCTTTGCCATCAATTACATATTCACTACCTCGAAAAGATAATCCTTTTGGGGTTGTTTTTTTCAAGACGGATTTCAATCCGGTGTACATAAACAAAGTCTGGAATTCGAGCGATGTTGTTGCTTGAGATAAATCGGTCCGAAGTTTTGCATGGCTTTCTTGAGGAAATAAATAATCTATCATTACTTGAAAGACTGGATTTGCCAGAATACGCTTGAGCGCATCATTGATGTTTTGCTCGGCATATGGCTCAATTTTAGAAAAATCGGATGAAGTATTATTTTCTCCTTGCTGCATATATTTTGTTTTTAGTTGTGTTTACGTAAATCAAAAAAACTGATTGGCTTTCTACTATTTTCGGGATATTTTACCCTTTTCAATTGTTCTTCATTGATAAATTCTATCAATGGTGCCACACGCAGTTTTGCCCTAAAATGGTCTTTGATTTGTTTTTCAAATTCTTCTGTTTGGTTAAAGCTGAGAATATAAATTTTGATTTCATCGGTGCCTATTTGGTTGGTAAAGGCTTCTACGTAATAATCTTTAACAGCGCTAAAATCTGCTAATATATTGTAAAGCGATGGCGGATAAAGCGTTGTGCCTTTGTATTTTATCATTTGTTGTTGTCGGCCAATAACAGGCCCTAAACGCATGGTTGTTCTACCACAACTGCAGGTTTCTGAATAATGATAAGCTAAATCTCCAGTTTTAAACCGGATCAGTGGCATTCCTTCTACACCTAAAGTAGTGACTGTAATTTCGCCGGGTTCATTTGTATTTACAGGCTGATCATTTTCATCAAGAAATTCGACAATAATAAGTTCTGGATGATGATGGCCTCCCCGACCGGCTTCACATTCCGGGAAAGCGGTTCCCATTTCTGTTGAAGCATAGGTAGAATATAGTTCAATATTCCATTTTGATTTTATTTTTTCAGCAAGGGTACTGAGCGTAAAATCAGCATTTCGCAAGGCTTCTCCAATGCAAATCGCTTTTTTAATGGAAGAATTTTTGTAATCGATTCCGTTTTGCTCTGCATATTCGATAATTTTCAGAATAAATGAAGGAACTGCAATAATTGCTGTTGGTTTAATTCTTTGAATCGTATCCCATTGTAATTCAGGAATTCCGTTTCCAACACGAACAATTCCTGCACCTAGTTTTCTAGCTCCCAGGAAATAAGCCAATCCGGCCATAAATCTCCGGTCAATAGTAGTCATCAATTGCAAAGTATCATTTTCATTAATTCCTGCAGTAGCAAAAGAGATACATTCGTTGTAAGCTAAACGATCCAAATCGGCGTCGGTCATAGCAAAAGTAACCGGATCGCCTAAAGTACCTGAAGTGGTTATATAATCAATAATTTTTTGCTTTGGTACGCATAAAAACTCGTCGTTGTATTTTGACAAATGTTCTTTGGTCGTAACCGGAATCTTTACAAGATCTTCAAGGGTTTTAATTGATTGAATATCAATGTTATTTTCTTCGAAAACTCGTTGATAAAAAGGTGAGTTTTGGGACACGTATTGAAGTAATTCCTGAAGCTTTTTTTGTTGAAATACCCTTATTTCATGTTTTGATTGCTGTTCTATTTCAGGAATTTTAATCATGGCTTAAATGGTTTTGACATAGTTGATTTTAAGTGTGTGAATTGCCTTAAATTGCTCGTAAATCCTCTCCGAATCATTCTTCCTAATTTTAAACTGCAATTTGCAACTTATTTGAAAATCAGTAACAATAGGTTCTAAATTTATATCTTTAAGTATTTTCATCACTTGATTCATGTCAGTATATTCAAAAGAAACCTCATAGACATCTTCAATTTTCTTTTCAATAATTTCTGCTTGATCGAGTGCATCTTTGGTGGCAGAGCGATAAGCATTTATCAATCCAGGAATCCCTAACTTCGTTCCACCAAAATAGCGTATGACTACAATCAAAGTGTTGGTTAAATCAAACGCTAAAAGTTGTCCGTAAATTGGTTTACCAGAACTTCCAGAAGGTTCTCCATCATCATTGGCACGCCACTGCGATTTATCAGGGTTTAATATATAAGCATACACATGATGCCTCGCATCGTAATGCTTTTTTCTTAATTCTACCAGATGTTCTTTGATGCAATCTTCGGAAAGAACAGGAAAAGCATACGCAAAAAATTTACTTCCTCTGTCTTTATATTCACCCGTAACAGGTTCTAAAATCATTTTATAACTATCCTCAAAAAGCATCTATCAAATTTCAGGCTAATTTAAGAAAGCTAATGCATTTCAAGAAATTAATTTGGTATTTAAAACATTCAAAAAAAATTGTAATTTGCAAAGGCAAAAATACTTACTAAAACAAATGCGCTACTTTTTGTTTTTTACCACATTCTCACTGATCGTTACCTCTCATTTACAATTAATTAGTAGTGTTAATATTTCTGCTTTGCTAGGGAATAGAAATACGGGTGAACCTGATCGATTTGTTGAAACAATTTGGTTTTACCTTCTGCTTTTATTAGTAGCACTTGTTATTTCCTACTTAATTTATCGATTTAGGATCCGAAGTTTAAATCAACGAGAGCATGAACTTCGCGAACAAGTGAAAGAACGCACCATGGAATTGCAAAGAAACATGGACAAACTTTTGCAAGAAATTGTTGAGCGTAAGCGCATGGAGAATGCTTTAATTGCAGAAAAAGAAAGAGCGGATTCAGCTAATAAAAGTAAGAGTGAATTTTTAGCAAATATGAGCCATGAAATACGAACTCCAATGAATGGAATAATTGGTATGACGGATCTTCTCAAGCAAACAAAGTTAGATGAAAAGCAAACCGATTTCGTGATGACAATTCAACACTCTGCTTCTTCGCTTTTAAATCTAATCAACGATATTCTTGATTTCTCAAAAATTGAAGCCGGACAAATTGATATTGAAGAATTGGATTTTGATATTCACAAAGCTATTTTCGAAATACTTGATTTGCTTAAATACAAGATTAATGAGAAAAACCTTTTCCAGAAAACATTAATTGCACCCAATGTTCCTCAATGGGTTCAAGGCGATAAATACCGCTTTAAACAAATCTTAACGAACTTATTTAACAATGCCGTTAAATTTACCGAAGAAGGCGGAATTACGGTGAATGTGTATGTTTTAGACGAAACAGAAACACATACCAAAATTAAGTTCGAAGTTATTGATACCGGAATTGGAATTACTGAAGCAAATCTTAAAAAGCTATTTCAATCCTTTACACAAGTAGACTCCTCCACTACCCGACTCTATGGAGGAACAGGATTAGGCTTGGTCATATCTAAGAATATTGCCAAACTTTTTGGTGGTGAAATGGGTGTAGAAAGTAATGTTGGAAAAGGTTCTACTTTCTGGTTCTGGATCAATTATAAAAAATCGGCACAAGAACAACTGAATTCCGACCCTATTGTCATTGTTGAAAAATCGAAACAAAGTGTTTTGAGAATTTTACTTGCAGAAGATAACCCAATCAATCAGAAAGTAGCTCAAATGCATTTAGAAAAATTGGGGCACCTTGTAGAGTGTGCAGTCAATGGTAAAATTGCTTTTGAAATGTACACCAAAAACGATTACGATTTAATCTTTATGGATATTCAAATGCCAGAAATG
>JAFGAK010000135.1 GCA_016933745.1 Bacteroidales bacterium | reverse complement strand
GAATCACCTAACAAAGAAGTAGCATTTGTATTTCCATCATAAACCTCATTAACAAGTGCGCGAAATTTAGTACCAGAAAGAACATCTACTTGATTAGGAATTGTGTAGAAAGATGCTTTTCCTGAATAGCTTAATTTCAAACCGCTTCCTTTAGCTCCTTTTTTAGTGGTAATAATGATTACACCATTAGAAGCTCTCGAACCATAAATTGCAGTTGCAGAAGCATCTTTTAGCACTGTAAAGGTCTCGATGTCGTTGGGATTCACTGCATTTAGTGGGTTAGCACTACCTGAAACTCCATCGTTATCCAAAGGAATACCATCAACAACAATAAGAGGATCATTACTTGCAGACATGGATGAACCACCACGAATACGAATAGTAGCACCACCACCGGGAGCGCCATCACTAGAAACTTGAACTCCGGAAATTTTTCCACTCATCAATGCTTGAGGAGAGGTAATCAATCCTTTGTTAAAATCTTCGGTGCCAATCGCTGTAACAGAGCCAGTGGCATCGTCTTTTTTCTGAATACCATATCCGATTACAACAAACTCGGATAATAACTCGGATTGTTCTGCCAATTGAATATTCAATTGAGAACCAGCCACAAGAACTTCTTGTGGAGCGTAACCAACAAATGAAAACACCAAAGTTTGACCTGCTTCAACGCTAATTGAATAGAGGCCATCCATGTTTGTGGTTGTTCCATTACTGGTACCTTTCTGAAGTACCGTTACACCAGCTAAAGGAAAGCCGTCGGTTGCATCTACAACCGTACCGCTAACTGTTAAAAGCTGGGCAAACGAAACCGTTGAAATCCCTGCAAAGATCAGCAGTAGGATTACAACTTTTAGTTTAGAAAAAATTTGTCCCATTTTAATAACATTTTAATAACTTTATTTAATTTAAATTAATTTGAGGTTTAATTAATGTTCAGCCAAGTTACTAAAAATACTGCAGCACCTAGCAGGGTAAAGCATAAATATAACATCAAAATTTACGCAAACGATTGCGCAAACGATTGTTGTTTAAAAAATCAAATCCATAAAATTTATTATATATTTGTATTTTTACTCACATGACGAAACATCCAATAACAATAAAAGATTTAGCTAAGATTCTTGGAATATCTGTTTCCACTGTTTCTAGAGCTTTGAAAGATCATCCAGATATTAGTGTACGCACCAAGAAAGCGGTTCAAGATTTAGCCAAGGAATTGCAATATCAGCCAAACGAAATTGCCCTTAGTCTAAAAAATAGAAAATCAAAAATTATCGGAATCATTGTTCCAAAGTTGGTCCATCATTTTTTTAGTTCGGTGATTGATGGAGTTGAGAATATTGCCTATGCCAATGGCTATCAAGTAATGATTTACAACTCTGATGAAAATTATGAACGAGAAATCTTGCTTACGCAATCTATTTTAAGTTTTCGATTGGATGGATTGATTATTTCGATGAGTAAAGAAACAACTGATTTCAGTCATTTTGAAAAATTAGAACACTATGGAGTTCCGGTGGTTTATTTTGATCGAGTACCGGATATCGACTGTAATAAAGTCATCTTTGATGATTTTCAAGGTGCTTATGATGCTGTTAATCACTTAATTAAACATGGGTGTAAAACCATTGCTCACTTGAGGGCATCGGAACATATGGGAATTGGAAGAAATAGATTGGCTGGTTACAAAGCCGCTCTTGTGGAAAATGGGATAGAATACAATCCGAATTTGGTTGTAAAGTGTGATACATTTGACGAAGCTGTTCCAATTACTTCTGAGCTATTAGCCAAATTTAAAAATTTAGACGGGCTTTTTGCTGTGAATGATCTGACAGGAATTGGCGCATCCAAGGCCATTAATATGGCTGGGAAAAGAGTCCCTGAAGATATCAAGGTAATAGGTTTTACTAATGAAATCAGTTCAGCAGTATGCGCTCCGAGTTTAAGTACAGTAGATCAACAAGGAACAAAAATGGGAGAGGTGGCAGCCAGTTTGTTACTTGATACCATAAATAAAGATCAACCTCATCAAACAAAAGTTGTGAAGGCTGAATTGATTATCAG
>JAFGAK010000134.1 GCA_016933745.1 Bacteroidales bacterium | reverse complement strand
TTTTGGAATTTCACCAAATCAGTCCCGAAATTTCGGGAGTCGCGGACTATCACCGCCGGTCGGGAATTACACCCTGCCCTGAAGAACACTTAAACTGTTGCAAAGGTATAAATGTTTTTGAGTTCACAAGAATGCAGCAAAAGAGTTTTCATAAAAAAAGCCGGTAGTTTCCGCTACCGACTTCAAAATCAAATTGTTTCTCTCCCAATTTATATTTTGTTTATATAATCTAAGGCACTTAGTGCAGCAATGGTTCCATCAGAAACAGCCGTGGTAATCTGTCGAAATCGCTTTGCGTTTGAATCTCCTGCTGAATAAACTCCTTCAAGATTGGTTTGCATGGAGGCATCTACGATAACTTCTTTCCAGTCGTTGAGTTTTACTTTGGAGTCGAATAAGATTTCGGTTTGCGCTTCGTAACCTATGAAAATAAAGACGCCGTCAATTTTCATGCTCGACTTTTTTCCGGTAGGAATGTGCTCAATGGCAACTTCTTGTAAAGATCCCTCACCTTTAAACTCAGTAATTTTTGATTCCATGATGAAATGAATCTTTTTGTTGGCTTTAGCTTCATCAATGGCGTGTTGAAATCCTTGGAAATGATCAAATTGATGGATGATGGTTACTTTGCTAGCATAATTTGTCAAAGAAACAGCTTCTTCGAGTGCAGAATTGCCGCCACCAACCACAATGATTTCTCTTCCTGTAAAGAAATCGCCATCGCATGTAGCGCAATACGAAATTCCCATGCCTTTGAATTGATTTTCTCCTTTTACACCAAGCATGCGCGATCTGCCGCCAGTAGCAAAAATAATGGCTTTGGAGGTAATCATTTCGCCATTGCTGAGTGTTACACTTTTTTGTTTTCCTTCCAAATGGAGTTTTTCAACCTTAACATTCGATTTTATAATACACCCAAAGCTTTCTGCTTGCTTTTTCATGGTGTTGGCAAGCATAAATCCGCTTGTGCTTTCGATACCGGGATAATTGGCAATTTCGTGTGTCAGAATGGTTTGCCCCCCAATAATACTGTTGTCGAGGATAAGCGCTTTAGCTTTTGCACGTGCTAAGTACATTCCTGCAGTAAGTCCCGCAGGACCACCTCCAATGACAACAACATCGTAATTTGTATTTTCCATAGTTTATAGAATAAAAAGCACCTCTTTAAAAAAGAGGCGCTTTGAATACATGTTTTATTTTGCAAATTCTGCGTTCAAGATTGTTGTTACCATATCCATGTTTTGGATACTGCTGGTGGCTTTTGCAACTTTTCCATTTTTATAATAGATGGTAAAAGGTAAACCCATGAATGAACGACATTCTGGTAAACTTCTGATGATTACTGCTTCAGGACTATCGAATAACATATCTCGGAATTCAACGTGATCGTAATCGCCGGAATCTTCTAAAGTTTTCATGATATCATAAACGGGCAAACACATTGGACCCATGCGGCCACAACATACCATTACATTTTCTTTCTCATTGATTAATTCAGTAAGCTCATTTGCAGTAGCTACGTGTTTTAAATTTGTTGGAAGTACCATTATTTATTATTTTTAGTTTAAATTCTTTGCTCACGTCTAATCAGAAATTATGCCAAAGAGTGATACTAAAGCGATTTAAACATAAATCCTGTTGAATGATAAAATTTGGGGACAATTTGTCAGTTTGTCGGTGGAGTATTTGGTTTTAAAAAATTGAAAGATTAACTCTAAACGTTCTATTTACTAAGAATTCGATTAATTTATTTCAAGAATTAAGCGTTGTATTTTTTTTGACAGGATATGTTAAATATCTTTGTGAAAAAAAAAGATGAATCTGACAAAAGAACTATTTGGTCGTTTGAAAAGTGGGGAAGAAGTTTATAAATACACTTTTGAAAATAATTTTAAAACAAAAATTTCTGTTTTAGATTATGGTTGCGTTATACAGTCAGTTTTTACAGTGGATAAATTTGGAGCTTTCGCTGATATTGCCTTAGGTTATGACCAGTTGTTAGATTATGAAGAGGATACACATTCAATTGGAGCCGTTGTTGGTCGGGTTGCCAACCGAATAGGAAAAGCGCAATACATTGATGGTCCTTTTTTGGTAAAACTGGATAAAAACGAGGGTGAAAATCAATTGCACGGTGGACCAAAGGGATTGAACAAAGCAATTTGGCGAGCAGAGCCTTTTGAAAAGCACAATTCGATTGGGATTGATTTTTATTATCGCTCATCAGATGGCGAAAATGGATTTCCAGGCAACATTGATTTTAAAGTGACATATCTGTTAAATAATAAGAATCAGTTCATGATATATATGAGTGCAGAAACGGATAAACGTACGCCCATCAATCTAACCACACATGCTTACTATAATTTAACCGGAGATTTTGAAAAATCCGTTTTAGATCATTACGTGATGATCAATGCCCTTAAATACCTGGAAACGGATGAACAACAAATTCCTACCGGTAAATTCAATTATGTGATTGGGAATCCGGTCAATTTTTCAAGAGGGAAGTCCATTGGTGCTGATATCGCAAAAACAGCGAATGGATTTGATCATTCATTTGTAATTAATAAAGAGCCTGGAAAATTCGTGATCACCTCAAAAGCCATCGATCCGGTGAGCGGAAGAATTCTTGAGATTGTGACAGATCAGCCTACTTTGCAGTTTTACACTTCGAATAATTTTGATGGTTCAAAAGCGGATAAATACGGGAGAAAATTCCAGAAACACGCTGCTTTTTGTATGGAACCTCAGGGATTTACAGATGCACCAAATCACTCAAATTTCGCTTCGATCTTTGTTAATCCTGGCGATAAATACAGCAGTCACACGCAAATAAGTTTTCAGGTAAAATACGATTAATGCTTGCTTTGTTGTTTTTTATTATCGGAATTTAGTTTGATAATTGCAAAAACCATCACCAAAGCACTGATCCATTGCACATAATTTAGAATATGTCCGTTGAAGAAATAATCGAATAAAACAGCGGAAATGGGAAAAAACAACTCAGATATCGTTGAAATAACCGCTCGAACGTGTTTCAATCCATAGTAATAAAGAAACATAGCACCGGAACCCGTTGTGAGGGAAATCAATGCGATCATTATCCAGTTAAACGAAGTTACATATTGAAAATCATTTATTTGTCTGAGAACAATGACTGCAAATAACATAATGACAGTAGTTAAACCGTATCTGAAAAAAGTAGCCGAAATAAAATCTAATTTTTGTAGTAATCGCTTGCTGAAAACGGTGGAACTACCAAAAGAAAAGGCAGCTAAAATACTGTATAAAACAGCTAGAATCGTGTTTTGATCATGCGCAATATGAGGAAGTGAAAAACCAAATGTGAGGAAATAACCTGCTCCAATAGCCACAATTGCCCACAGCGCAAAATTTCTCCCAAGTCGTTCTTTTAGAAAAGTTGCTGCCAGCAAAATAGCAAAAACAGGTTGTAGTTTTTGTAATAAAACTACAATGCTTAGCGACTGAAAGTTCACTAAGAATAGAGCTTTTACAATTGCAATTGTTCCTAAAGCACCGCCAAAGAGAGCGACTCCAATTAAGGCAATCAGATCGTTTTTTCTTAGCGTTTTCAATAATTTATATCGACTACTCAGAAAGAAATTCATTAAAACAAAAGGAAATAAATGCAGTAAAAAAACAACAAAGCTAATATTTAGATTTCCTAGTCGAGGAGTAAGAACTACTCCATCAAAACCCCATAACACAGCCGAAATACTGATAAGAATAGCGCCTAAAACAACGTTTTTTTTGTTTTCCATCGAGTGAATTTAGTTTTGCAAAGGTCTTAAAAATATGCATATAAATCATGCCTTTTTTTGAAGAGCTGCTTTGGGTATTGAATGTGTAGTATGCGTTTTTTTTAGTTATTTTTGAATACCAATTTATGACTCTAATGATAAAAATTCAAAAACCAACTTTAGTGGTAGATTTGGCTCGCGTTGAGCAAAATATAATTCGAATGGCGAATAAAATGAAAGTCAATGGAGTCGGTTTTCGTCCTCACTTTAAAACGCATCAATCTGCGTTTATCGCCAATTTGTTCAAAGAAGTTGGTGTAAATAAGTGCACGGTTTCATCTGTTGATATGGCCTTTTATTTTGCTGCAAATGGTTGGGATGATATTACAATTGCTTTCCCTGTTAATATTTTGGAAATAGATAAGTTAAATGATTTGGCAAAGCAGATTCAACTGAATTTACTTTTGGATTCGATAGAAAATGTGAATTTTTTGGGAACTCATTTAAGCAATTCGATAGGTTTGTTCATCGAAGTGGACACAGGATATCTGCGCTCTGGAATAGGAGTGAAGCAACTGGATGAAATAAAGAAAATTATTTTGGCGATCGAAGCATTTGAGTCGTTAAACTTGATGGGTTTCCTTAGTCATACCGGAAATACCTATTCAAAAATTGGCGAAAAAGAAGTGAAAGCGCTTTTCTCGGACGCAAAGAACCAGCTAGTTCATTTGAAGAATCAGTTTATCAAAGAATTTCCGTCATTGATTCTTTCCTTGGGTGATACTCCGGCAGCTTCTATTTGTGATCAATTTGAAGGAATTGATGAAATGCGCCCGGGAAATTTTGTTTTTTACGATGTAACTCAGTTTTTAATTGGCAGCTGTTCACAAACTGACATTGCCGTGAGAGTTTATTGTCCGGTGGTAGCCAAATATCCAGAGCGAAATCAATTGGTAATTTATGGCGGTGGTGTTCATCTTTCGAAAGAAAAAGTGAAAGAAAAAGGACAAGTTATCTATGGTTTTGTATCCAAAATCAAGCAAAATGTATGGAGTGATTGGATAGAAGGCGCTTTTGTGCAGAGTTTGTCTCAAGAGCATGGTATAATATATTGTCCGAAAGAAGAAATGGATCAGATTGAAATAGGAGAACTAATTTCAGTAACTCCTGTTCACTCTTGCATGACCGCTGATTTGAATGCACAATACCTAGCAACTAATGGGCAACTTATTTCGAAGTATAGAACCTACTAACCTTTCTTGTTTTCCAGATGAAGCATGATTTTTTCAAAAAGAACCGACCAGGAAATAGGTTTTGATAAATAGTCATCGCAGCCAGCTTCTAAAGCAATTTCTTTTTCATTATTTATTGCGTAAGCTGTTTGTGCAATGATTGGAACATTTGGATTCATTTTCTTGATTTCCTTGGCTGCTTCATAACCGCTCAAAACGGGCATTTTAATATCCATTAAAATAAGATTGATCTGTTGATTTTTCGAAAATAAATCAATTGCTTCTACGCCGTTTTTAGCCCACAAAATTTTTGTTTTGTAAGGTTTCAAATACATTTCTAGTAGTTCAAAACTATTTGCATCGTCTTCTGCAATTAAAATAATTTTGCCTATTAAAAGCGTAAAATCAGTTTGGATATCCGTATTGATTTTTTTTAGTTCGGCTACAGAGGGTTGATAAGGAATTTTAACGTAAAAAGTGGAGCCCATGTGTAGGTTAGAATCCAAAGAGATCTCGCCGCCTAAATTTTTACAAAGTGTTTTGGCAATCGAAAGACCAATTCCAACGCCTTCGTATTCGCGCGTGTGCCTGTCATCAAGTTGTCGGAATAATTCAAAAATATGCTTTTGTTTCTCTTTAGCGATGCCAATTCCGGTGTCTTTCACATAGAATCGGATCGAGTCGGCAAGAATGGAATAACCAACTTCAATGTGTCCTTCTTTGGTATATTTTAGGGCATTTCGAATCAAGTGAATGAAAATTTGCTTGAAACGTTTATGATCCGTGCTAATTTCGATGTCCTGATCTGCAGGGTTTAATTTGAAATTTAACTCCAGATTGCTTTTGGCCATTTTACGTCGCTCTTGAAGTCCGAATTCTTTTATTTCGTCCAAAGCAGTGTGCAGATTGAATTTTTCACTTAAGATAAGCAAAGTGCCTTCTTGTAAACTGCTTAAATCAAAAATATCGTTGATGATTTCTAAGAGATGATTGCCGCTTTTGAAGATCATTTTAGCCAAAGAAGCAGCTTCTTCGATTTCCATTGTTTCATCGATCAAATCAGAAAACCCAATCACCGCATTAAGCGGCGTGCGCAGTTCATGAGAAATTGTTGATAAAAAACTGGATTTTAATAAATCGGATTCTTGCGCATCGAGTAGTGCTTTTTTTAGTTTTTGATCATTTAGTTTTCGATCTTGAATATCACGAATCGAAGCAACACGTAAATCTTTTCCCTCGAAATGAAAATCTTTTGATTCAACTTCAACCCAAATGACAGACCCGTCTTTTCTATTGATTTGTATTTCATAGGGTTTTGCAATGCTTTTTTGTATGTTTTCAATAACTAGCGATTTGTATTCTTCGCAAATTAATAGTTCGATGATGTTTTTCCCTAAAAGCTCCCCTTTTGTGTATTGTGTAATCCGCTCTATACTTGGGTTAATGGTATGCACAAATCCTTGATCATGAATAATAATTCCTTCAAAAGTCAATTCCGACAATAGCTTAAATCGATTATTACTTTCGGCTAATTTTTCTTGTGTACGAATTTTTTCTGTCACATCAATGGCTAGTGAAGAAACACCTACTACTTTTCCTTTTTCATCAATAATCGGCAAATTATACCATTCGCAAATGATTTCCCTTCCGGATTTTGTCATATTTTTATTGGTAGATCTTTTTCCGCCCAAATTTTGGAAAAGCATTTCGAAAACTTGATCGATGTTTTTGTGCCATTTAACAGGGAGAATCAACTCCATAGCT
>JAFGAK010000133.1 GCA_016933745.1 Bacteroidales bacterium | reverse complement strand
TCCGTCTCACCTCTTGCGTCTATCGTCTCGCGTCTTACTTTTTAAATGGTTCAAAACTTGCAAAATCTGCGTGGTGAACGATTATTGCTTCAACACTTCTCTTTGCTAAGTCACCTTCTTTAGCATGGTAAGCAATAATATGCTGAACTTCATAAGGTAAATCAAATCTATCGGCAAGAGCAACACCACTGAAAGGATGACGTAACAAGTCACCTGCTTTGCTTGTTGTAAGTTTTCCGTCAACTTTATCATATTCAATCAACTTCCCAACATCAATTAGAATTGCACCAGCAATTAATGTATCCATATCAATTTTTATTTCATCACCAAAATTTTCTAACATTATTTTAGCCATATCAACTGCTAATTGGACACAAGTTCTTTTATGGTTCATAAATGAGACTTTACAATCTTTAATCAATAATGAGAATGGAATCACTTCTAAATCTTCAGGTTCCAAAACTGATTTTTCAATTGCATAGGTCCAGCAATCCAAAACTTTATTTTTTAATTCTTCATTTTTTATCCACTTAATTTCCGGCCAGATTTTTAATACTTTATTTTTCATTTTATCTCCAATTGTAATAATGATTATTAAATGAAAAAGATGACATCAAAAAAATGTCATCTTGATTTTGAAATTTAAAGTTTTGAAATTATTGCATCCGTCATTTCTTGTGTTGTATTAGCACCGTTTTTGATTGAATCTGCCCCACCTTTTATTTTCAACATATCATAGGTTTTTATTTTTCCTTCCTCGACAACTTTTGCAATAGCATCTTTAATATTTTGTGATTTTTCTGTTTCACCAATATGTTCCAACATCATACAGGCACTTAAAATCATTGCAATAGGATTTACAATTGAAGGATTTAATTCTTGATATTTTGGAGCAGAGCCGTGAGTAGGTTCGAAAACAGCAACTTCTTCACCGATATTTGCACTACATGCAAAACCAAGTCCTCCAACTAATCCAGCAAAACCATCGGAAATAATATCGCCAAACATATTTTCAGCGACTATTACTCCATACTCTTCAGGATTTTTTGTAAGCCACATCATTTGAGCATCAATATTCGTATCCCACAAGGCAATGTCCGGATATTCTTTAGCAATTTCCTTTGCAATTTTAAACATCATTCCTGAAGTTTCGCGAAGAACATTCGGCTTTTCACATAATGTTAAATTTTTATATCCAAACCTTTTTGCATATTCAAAAGCTTCGCGAAGAATTCTTACCGTTGCTTTCTTTGTAACTATTCTTGTTGAAATCGCTAATTCTTCAGGTGGAACATCCTTGAATGCTTTCCATTTTGGATGAGTAGAAAATGCTTCTCGAACATTTTCAGGTGGATTAGTCCATTCAATTCCTGCATATAATCCCTCAGTGCCTTGTCTGAATATTACCGTATTTACTATCGGTTCTTCATATCCACCTTTACCATTCTTGCGAATAAAATTTAAAGGATTTCCTTTGAAAGAAATGCAAGGGCGTACACAAAGGTCAAGATTAAAAAGTTGTCTCATTGAAACAATGGGTGAGAAGTAAACGTATCCCTTGCCTTTCAATGCGGGATCCAATTCCTTCTCAGCAGCATCTTTTGGTTTACTTGTTATTGCACCAAATAATCCTAACTTGTATTCGTGTAATAAATCAGTTGTTCTTTGCGGTAGGGGATTGCCTTCTTTACACCAATAATCCCAACCGATATCAGCGTGAACGTATTCTGCTTCAAATCCAACTGCTTCTAATACTCTAATTGCTTCTGGTAAAACAGTTTTACCAATTCCATCACCTGGCATCATTACGATTTTTCTCATTTTAATTTTCCATTTTGTT
>JAFGAK010000132.1 GCA_016933745.1 Bacteroidales bacterium | reverse complement strand
TGTGTATCGAAAATAGCCAATAATGCTAAAATCAACAAAATGGATTGCAGCACCATTCCTCCTCCTTTTTTTGATTCGATGATTTGATCCAATTCAAACAACAAAACACTTAAATCTTTGAAATCCCAACCTGACAATTGGGTATTTGTATAATCCCGGTTCGTAACCAACATGGTAGCTTGATTCTGTAAATCAGTCATTTCTTGTACGGTTTCGAGATTCATGTAAATGGTTCCATTATCCACCGAAGGAACATTGCAATTGAAAATAGAAACGATTTCGATTTCTCGCGCATCAAAGGTTCCATTTTTATCGCGCCAGCGCATCAATACCAAATCGCCGACTTGTAATTTGGTTGCATTTGCCATGCTTTTACCAATGATAGCGGCATATTTATTTTGAGAATTTTGAATATCGGCGGTAGGAAGCGCCAATATTTTTTGGTTGGGATCAACTCCTTTAAGCAAAGCCCCTTGCAATCTTCCTTGAGGATAAATTGTTGCTTGACGAATCAAAATGGGTGTTACTTGGTTTTCATTAATCAATGTTTGCACTTGCTCCGATAACTCCGCATGCGATTCAGTAATCGTATAAGTATCGTATTTATCGTAAGAAGGATGCCAAAATTGACCGTTTCCTATTTCCCAGTCTTGCGTGTCGTTTCTTGCTTGTCGGTTCCAGCCATCAATCAATCCGTTGTAAAAAATGATCAAAACAAAAGCAAACGACAACACAATCACATTGAGCCAGGTTCGGAGTCCGGCTCCAATTAAATTTTTAAATGCTAATTTTATTGCTAACATGGTTGTTTCTCCTTATTGATTTAGGTTTTATGAAACCGAATTCTGTTTGTGTATCCACTTGTCAGCCACAATTTTGCCATCTGCTAAAGAAATTTTACGACGGAGATATTCCATCACTTTTTCGTCGTGCGTGGCAAATACAAACGTGGTTTTTAATTCTTGATTCAGGCTAAGCATGGTTTGCAAAATATGATGTGAGTTTTTAGAGTCGAGATTTGCAGTTGGTTCATCGGCCAAAACAATTTTTGGTTTTTTAACCATCGCACGTGCAATGGCTACGCGCTGACTTTCGCCACCGGAAAGTTGTGCCGGTTTTGATTTAACCTTATCCTTTAAACCAACCCATTCCAACGCTTCCATGACGGCTTTTTTACGTTCCGAAGCAGAGAAATTTTGGAGTAATAAAGCAAACTCAACATTTTCGTAAACGGTATAAACAGGCAATAAGTTATAGGTTTGAAATATAAAACCAAGATGAATATTTCGCAGCAAAGCTGATTGTTTGTGAGTAAGCGCCGAAATAGATTGTCCTATCACGGTAGCGCTTCCTTCAGTAGGTATATCTAATGAACCAATAATATTCAACAGAGTTGTTTTTCCTGATCCGCTCGGTCCAACAAGTCCGATAAATTCTCCTTCGTCGATTGCTAAATCAATATTGCTGAGTGCCGTAAACTGTCCATTTCCAGAAGGAAATCGTTTTGTCATTCCCTGAATTTTGATAATTTCCATCGTTATCTATTTTAGTTTTTAATTTCTCTATCGCTTTTCATTGCTCGATTAATGATTAAAAATGAGCATCAATTGTATTCCTTTGCCACTATATAAATTACTACTGTTTCCGGCAGTTGGCAAAACCGAGTTTTCCGGATTCCAGTATGCCATCACGTAGAAGCTCCATTTATTGAATTGTTTCTGCCAATTCATAAAATTATACACCGAATGATTGGTCCAATCGTAATAAAACACCGCATTTAAATGATCGAATAAACCGATTGGATAACTGAAAGACGTTGCCGTAAAATGAACCACTCGATTAAATTCAAACGCATTTTCGTCGTTAGAAGCTAAAAAATGTTCTGTTACCCAATACAGGCCGTTACCAATTCCAAAAGTATAATCGGCTCCCAAAGTGAGCATTTCCTGATTTTTCAATAGGTCAATTTGTGCATTTTTGGCTGACCAAACCGCTTCGAGCCACCATCCAGCATACCAATCGATTTTCAGATCGAAACCGAATTTATTTTCCGAATAAGATTCTGTTGGGATTTGAGTTTCGTTTATTAAAAAGGGT
>JAFGAK010000131.1 GCA_016933745.1 Bacteroidales bacterium | reverse complement strand
ATCACCATCCAAACTTTGCATGCCATAGCTGAGAATTAATTTGTTTTCCCAAGCATTGTGAGCTTTGGCATAATTAAAACTGTAGTTTAACCCAATAACTCCTGCAAACGAATTATCGCCACCAGAAGCCCAATTGGTAAAACTAGCTTGGTTGAGTTGAACCGAAAAATCACCTTCGGTTTTCCAATACGTTGTATCAGCAGTTTGTGCATATCCTATCAAACTGATTAGCAGCAGACTTACACTGAAAATTGTTTTTTTCATCGATCGTTAATTTTTATTTTTTTTGCAAAAATAAATATTAAATAATACGAATGCGCTTTCGGTAATAAATCATTGAATTAATCCTTTGTAAAATTGGCTGGTTTGCAGTGCTATTAGATCTTGGTCGAAATTCTGTTGGATGAATTCTGCAGCAGCCAAACCCATGTTTTGTGCTTCGCGAGGATGCGAAAGAACAAATTCCAATTTCTCTAAAAACGAGCGAACATCGTCGGCTACTAATACTTCAATTCCGTTTTTAGCTGAATTTCCTTCCAAGCCCATTGTCGTAGAAATAACAATTTTTCCGAGAGCCATTGCTTCGATAATTTTAACTCGCATTCCGCTTCCTGAAAACAAAGGAACAATCATGATTCCGTGAGTTAGCATAAATTCTTTGGCATGCTCAATTTCGCCTAAAAAAACCAAGTTTGGAGCTTTCAGAGCTTGAGTTTCAGCCGATGCATTTCTTCCGGCAACATAAAATTTTAAATTGGAATAGTTATCATGAATCTGCGGCCAAACTTCTTTTATAAACCAAAGCAACCCTTCTTGGTTTGGCAGCCAATCCAAAGCGCCAATAAAAAACAAATCCGTTTCGTTTCTACTTGCTTTCGCGATAGCAAAATCTTTGGTTATTCCGGCAGGCGTGATTTGAAGTGGAGTTTTGGCGTTGTTTTGCGTAAACCAACTTCCATCTTTTGAGCTTATAGGTAAAATAGCATCGTACTGGTTTAAGAGCGATTTCTCTAGTTTTATCAGTCGCTTTGCCAGCTTATTAAAATACCATTTCATAAGGAAATTACTTCTTCCTGCAGCACGATTCCATATTTCAAATTCCAAATTATGAGCTCGATAAATAATTTTGGCTCGACTGTTTTTTCGTATTAGAGTAACATACAATCCCACATACAATCCTTCGAGTTGAACAATATCAAAGGTGTTTTCTTGCAAAACCGATTGTAATTTATCGGAAAAAGAGGTCGTATAAAAGCGCTCAGCCGTATAAGGTAATTTCGAAAAAAGAAGATTCCTTAGGGCGCCAACAACACGTATTTTAGCAGGCACATCTACCGCAAGAATCTCAATTTTTTCACGCAAATCAATTGGAATCTGATCCGCTGACAAATAATGCTTGGCTGTATTCATTGCCAAAACAGTTACTTCGTTCCCTTGTTTTGCTAACGCGATGCTTAAGTTTAAGGTAGCAATGGAACCTCCATCGATAGCTGGATAAGGGATTTTGTTTGTGAGTACTAAAATCCGCATCAGCGATGGTTATTTACTGATTTTTTTTCACCTTGTAAATAAACCGCTTCGATGTTTCGTTCATCGCCTAAAATCATTAAAACAAAAAGCAGCTCGTCGATATCTTTGGCTAAAGCTAATCGCGCTTGCATTAATTCGCTTGCATTTGGATCGATAATCACAAAATCTGCTTCTTTTCCTGTTTCAAAATTTCCAACAAATTGATCGATATTTAAAGCTTTGGCTCCTCCTAAAGTCAAAAGATAAAAAGCATCTCTGGCTGTAAATTTCATTTTTTGAAGAGCAGCAACTTTATATGCTTCAGCTGCCGTTTTAAGCATCGAAAAACTTATTCCGCCTCCAACATCACTCCCCAATGCCAAAGGTATAGCGTAATCTCTGCATTTTTGAATATTAAACAATCCCGAACCTAAAAACAGGTTTGAAGTTGGACAATGCACCAAAGAGGTTTGTGTTTCCGCAATTCGCGACCATTCTTCTTCTTCTAAATAAATACCATGCGCAAGTAAAGTTCCTTTACCTAAAAGTCCTTCCCGATCGTAAACGTCGAGGTAATTTTTGGCTTTCGGGAAAAGTTTTTTTGTGTAACTCACTTCGTCTTTGTTTTCCGATATATGCGTTTGCATGGCCATTGCAGGATATTCTTTCTTAATTTTCCCCAATGCAGAAAGTTGCTCTGGCGTGCTTGTAATTGCAAATCGAGGTGTAATTAGATAGCTCAAGCGATTCTTTTGGTGATAGGTATTTATGAGCAGACTGTTTTCTTGATAGGTTGAACCGGTTTCGTCGCAAAGCGCTTGGGGCGCATTCCGATCCATCGCAGTTTTTCCAGCCAAAATACGCATGTTCAATTCAGAGGCTTCTTCAAAAAGAATGGCACTTGTTTCGGCATGTCGACTGGGAAATATGGCAGCCGAAGTTGTTCCGTTTTTCAGTAATTGATTTAAGAAAAAACGAATCGCAGAACGAGCAAATTGGGGATCTTCAAATTTTTGCTCAAGAGGAAAAGTATAGCTTTCAAGCCAATCTAAAAGCTGTTTTCCGTAAGATGCTATCGCTTGGGTTTGAACAGCATGCACATGACCATCAATAAAGCCGGGAAGAATCAGTTTTCCAGTATAATCTACAATTGGCACATCGGATGCTAACTCTTTAGAAACAAACTCTGCAGTGCCCATTTTTTTTACGTTTCCATTTTCTATCCAAAGCATTCCATTTGGAATAAACTCCATTTCTGTTTCAGATAAGAAATGAAGTAAATCGGCTTTCAAACAAAGTGTTGCTAGATCCTTCATACTAATTCCTATTTAAGCTCGTAAATTTACAATAAATATTTCTTGTACTTGCGAAATATACACCCATCGCCGAGCCTGTTTTATCCGATTGTTTTCGCTTAAATTTATAAAATAACGTTTAGTATAATAATAGCCACCGATTGCGGGCTTCATCCCTGTCAATCTACACGAAGGTTGTAACCCGATACAACCCTTGATTTTACTACTGACCCGGCTATTATTTTTAAAAATTGTTACCGCCTGGTATTTCTTTCAATTACCTTCGGTGAGTGCTTCGCAGTTCATAATTTGTGCTTCGTCCACCACTTGCTTCTTTTTGTAAGATATCCTTCTTTATCAAATCTTGAATATCTCGAAGAGCTGTATCTTGTGAGCACTCGTTAATTTTTCCCCATTTAGAGGTTGTTAACTTTCCATCAAATCCATCAAGCAGTCTGTTCATTATTTTTTGTTGCCTATTATTGAGGATTGTGGTGGAGTGTATTTTCCAAAATTCTGCTTTATGAAGTATTTTCGATAAAGTCTCATCTGTGGAGTCAATAGCATTTATTAAACATTGCAAAAACCACAAAATCCATTCTGTTATATCTGAATTTCCTTTTTGTGTTTTTT
>JAFGAK010000130.1 GCA_016933745.1 Bacteroidales bacterium | reverse complement strand
TTAAATTAATCTCCAAGCTGCTTCTTCTAAACTGATGGGATTTATGTATATTTGCGCCAATTATGGAATCAAGGAAAAAAGACCATATCGAATTAACACTACAATCGCAGTTGACTAAAGATCAATTGAATAAGAAGTTCAATTACGAACCGGCGCTTCAAGCGCATCCAATCAATCGGTTGCCGGAACAGCTCTTTTTAGGAAAAACATTGAAGATGCCTGTTTGGGTTTCCAGCATGACCGGAGGAACTGCTATTGCCAAACAAATCAATACACAACTTGCTAAAGTGTGCAAAGAGTTTGGAATGGGAATGGGATTAGGATCATGCCGACCCTTACTAGCAAGTAAAGAACGTTTCGATGATTTTAATATTCGCCCAATTATTGGCAACGAATTGCCCTTGTTAGCAAACCTCGGTATTGCACAAATTGAACATTTATTGCAGAATAAGGAACTTGATAAATTACAAGATCTAATTCAGTCTTTGGAAGTGGATGGTTTATTTGTCCATTTAAATCCAATGCAGGAATTTCTCCAACCCGAAGGCGATACCATTCGTTTTTCACCTATCGAAACCATTCAAAAACTACTCTCTCAAGTTGATTTTCCAATCTTTGTGAAAGAAGTTGGACAAGGAATGGGGCATGAAAGTTTGAAAGCTTTATTGCAACTGAACATTGCCGGACTGGAGTTTGGTGCGTTTGGAGGAACAAATTTTGCCCGCATGGAGTTACTTCGGTCGGAGGAAATGAAATACGAATTACTGAGTCCATTGGCAAGTATCGGTCATACAGCTGAAGAGATGGTTGATTTTCTAAATCAAATGCCAAAAGAGCTTTTAAAAGGAAAAGAGATAATTATTTCAGGAGGAGTAAGTGATTGGTTGGAAGGATATTATTTAATAAAAAAGCTAAATCATCCCGCCTTATTTGGTCAAGCATCTGCTTTTTTGAAATATGCAAAAACAGACTATAAACAGTTACAAACCTATGTGGAGTACATTCAAAAAGGTTTACTAATTGCAAATTCCTACTTAACAATACGACACTAATGCGCGAAAAGAAAAAAATCGTCGGATTTTCAAAACTAAGTAAAGAAGAAAAAATTG
>JAFGAK010000129.1 GCA_016933745.1 Bacteroidales bacterium | reverse complement strand
TTGTTTTTGTTGACCCACCAGGGCTCGAACCTGGACTCTTTTGAACCAAAATCAAACGTGTTGCCAGTTACACCATGGGTCAATTGCTAATGCGTGGCAAAGATACATTTTTTTTGAAAAAGCAAAGAAAAAATTTCATGAAATATTTTCTCAATTCTTCTTCTATCTATTGCATTAAATAGAAGGTGAAGCCTGGGCCGCTGCTAACGCTGCCATGTCTTTGTCAAAATGGAACAAACCGCCTGGCGAATTTCCTGCTAGCGTAAGTTTATCAAGGATTTCTCGTGCACCCGACTCCTCTTCCACTTGCTCTTGGATATACCATTGCAAGAAATTAGACGTCAAGTAGTCTTTCTCATTTAGACATACTTCATAAAGATTATTGATCATACCAGTTACCATTTCTTCATGTGCAAGCACATTTTTAAATACATCGAGAATTGAATCCCAATTATTTTGTGGTTTAGGCAAACTTTCTGTCAAAGCAGTACCACCTCTTTCGTTGATATAATGCACCAATTTAATCATGTGCATTCTTTCTTCTTCGGCATGAGCATACAAATATTTTGCACTTCCGGCAAAACCATTTCTATCGCACCAAACACCCATTGCAAAATAAAGGCGAGAGGCGTGCTCCTCAGCATTAATTTGCTTATTTAGCGTTGCTTCAACATTTGTGTTCATCATATGCTATTTTATAAAGTTAATATCTTCTTTTTTACCTTGTTAGACCGAATACAGTTTAACTAGGAACTTTTTAATGCTTCTGCGCCACCCACAATTTCCAAGATTTCCCCAGTAATGGATGCCTGTCGGGCTTTGTTGTATGCTAGTTTGAGATCACGTATTAATTCCGTAGCGTTATCTGTTGCTTGCGACATAGCGAGCATTCTTGCGCCATGTTCTGCAGCATTGGAATCTAACAAGGATTTATAAAATTGAACTTTTAGAATATTCGGAATCAAATTTTCGACAATCAGCTCCTTATTCGGTTCGTAAATGTAATCCGTGTCTGCTTTCTTTTCTGTTTTTATCTTTTGAGGATTGATCGGAAGAAATTGTTCCGCTGTCGGAATCTGTGTTGCCGCATTCTTAAACTGATTGTAAACCAAAACAACTCGATCGTATTCTTTTCCGGCGAATTGTTTCATCAATGATTCCGCTACAGGAAAGGCTTCTTGGAATTTTAAATCGTTAAACAAATGATCGTGATTACCAATATGTTGATATCCTTTCTTAGAAAAATAATCGCTTGCTTTCTTTCCAATTGTCAAGAAATCGACATTTCCTTGAGCATGAAGCTCGGCATATTCGTTTGCAAGGAGTTGTTGTGCAAGTTTAATTACGTTGCTATTAAATGCACCACACAATCCTCTATTCGAAGTTACAACCACAAACAGCACTTTATTCAAATCGCGCTGCTGTCCATAAGCCCCTATGCTTTCCTGATCTAAACTAGACGAAAGGTTTTGTAAAATCTCATTTAGTTTTGCCGCATAAGGTCGCATATTGTTGATAGCATTTTGTGCTTTTCTCAACTTAGATGCAGCAACCATTTTCATGGCACTGGTAATCTGTTTGGTTGAGTTAACAGAATCAATACGTGTTCTTACATCTTTTAAACTGGGCATAGACGATGGATATTTCTAATTAGTTTTTAAAACGTGTGGCAATATGCTTAGCGGCATTTTCTAATACATCTGTAATTTCATCGGTATATTTTCCGGCTGCAATAAGATCCATCTTGTCTTGATGATTGCTTTCGAGAAACTGTAAATATTCATTTTGAAATTCACGGATACGCTTCTCTGGCACATCGCCTAACAAACCTTTGACTCCGCAAAAGATTATAGCTACTTGTTTTTCTACCGACATAGGAGAGTATAAATTCTGCTTCAGAATTTCTACGTTACGAGCTCCTTTGCTTAGAACAGCCATGGTTGAAGCATCCAAATCAGATCCAAACTTAGAAAACGCTTCTAATTCGCGGAATTGAGCTTGATCTAATTTCAAGGTACCTGCCACCTTTTTCATAGGTTTAATCTGTGCATTTCCTCCTACACGAGATACCGAAATACCTACGTTAATTGCCGGACGTATTCCTGAGTTAAACAAATCGTTATCCAAGAATATCTGACCATCTGTAATAGAAATTACATTGGTAGGAATATAAGCAGAAACGTCGCCGGCTTGTGTTTCGATAATTGGCAATGCGGTTAATGATCCGCCTCCTTTTACCAATGGTTTTAAACTCTCCGGCAAATCGTTCATATTGGCTGCAATTTCGTCAGAATCGATGATTTTAGCAGCGCGTTCTAACAAGCGTGAATGCAAATAGAATACATCACCAGGATAAGCTTCGCGTCCTGGAGGACGACGGAGCAACAACGACACTTCGCGGTAAGCAACAGCTTGTTTCGAAAGGTCATCATAAATAACCAATGCAGGTCTTCCTGTATCGCGGAAAAATTCTCCGATCGAAGCACCTGCAAATGGGGCATAATATTGTAAAGCTGCCGGATCAGAAGCTGTAGCTGCTACAATCACAGTATAAGGTAAAGCGCCTTTTTCTCTTAAAATCTGAACGAAATTAGCTACCGTAGAACCTTTTTGTCCGGAAGCCACATAAATACAATAAACAGGTTCTCCTTTTTCGTAGAACTCTTTTTGGTTGATAATGGTATCTAAAGCAATCGTCGATTTTCCTGTTTGGCGGTCACCGATGATTAACTCACGCTGTCCACGTCCAATTGGGATCATTGCATCAATGGCTTTGATTCCGGTTTGCAATGGTTCTGTAACGGGCTGACGATAGATAACTCCTGGTGCTTTACGCTCCAAAGGCATTTCATAAGTTGTTCCTTCAATAGGTCCTAATCCATCCATCGGAAGACCCATCGGATCAATTACTCTACCTAGCATTCCTTCACCCACATTAATCGAACCAATACGTTTGGTTCTTTTAACGATATCGCCTTCTAGTATTCCGGTTGAAACACTAAGAAGCATGATACCTACATTGTCTTCTTCGAGGTTCATGACCAAACCTAAATTGCCTGTCTTTTCAAACTTCACCAATTCGCCCGCTTGCGCGTTTGTTAGTCCGTAAACACGAGCAATCCCGTCACCAACTTGAAGAACCGTTCCTACTTCTTCTAATTCAGCTTCGGTTTTAAAGCCTGCTAACTCTTGTCTTAAAATTGCTGATACTTCAGCTGGATTAATTTGAGCCATATCTGTCTATTTCGCTTTTATTTCCCGGCAACAACCAGGTTGGATTTAATATTATCTTTTAATTTTTTTAGTAGCGTTTTGGTCGAGGCATCGTATTGATAATCGCCTAATTTAACGACAAAACCACCTAATAAATCGGCATTTTTATTTTCGAACAAACGAATTTCTTTTCCACTTAACTCTTTAAGAAGCTTTAAAAGTGTTGTCCGTACTTCCTTATTAACATCATCTGCCGATGTTAACCAAGCATTTGTAATTCCTAAATAATCGTCGTAAATAATTACAAAAGAATTTGCTACTTGCGGAATGGTGTGCTCGCGACCATTTTTAGCTAAGAGATTGAGAAATTTCAATGTTAAAACTTCTACTTTCTGATCGAACAAAGCTGAAAAAACCGATTTCTTTTTTGCAGCATTTACAACGGGACTTTTCAATAAGAGTGCGAGCTCTCTATTTTCTTCGATCAACACAGAAATCATTTGCATGTCTTTAGCAATCTTTTCCAACAGCTGTTGTTCCAGAGCTAACTCGAAAAGAGCTTTTGCATATCTATTTGCCAGACGAATTTGCTTCATTCAATTTACTAATTAAGTTGTTGACCTGCTTCGCCAATCAATTTGTCCATCAATTCTTTTTGCTTATTTTCTTTCGATAGCTCTGCTTTTAAAAGCTTTTCAGCAATTTCTATCGACAAGCCGGCTACTTGATTTTTAAGATCGCTCAATGCCGCCGTCTTTTCTTGTTCGATGGCTGCTTTAGCACTTTCGATAATCTGCTTGGCTTGCTGATCAGCCTGACTTTTTGCTTTTACAATCATGTCATCTTTCAATTCACGTGCTTCGCGCATCAAAGCATCGCGCTCTTCGCGAGCTTGTTTTAACAGCTGCTCGTTGTTCGATTGCAGATTCTTAATTTCTTCGCGGGCTTGACGTGCCGATTCTAAGGAGTTATTGATTTCTTCTTCCCTTTCCTTGATACCACCCAAAATCAATGGCCAAGCGTACTTAGAAAGAATAAATAAAACGATTCCAAAAGAAAGCGTCATCCAAAATATCAACCCTAATCCGGGATTAACTAATTCCATATTCTAAATTTTCTTTTTGTATCAATCAATGAAATTGAACACTCCAACCAACCGTTGAAGTGTTCAATCTTTGGTTTTTACCGGTTTATAAGAAAACGATAAGCAAACACACAACAATTGCAAAGAAGGCAACACCTTCGATAAGGGCAGCAGAAACAATCATGTTGGAACGAATGTCGCCCGCAGCTTCAGGTTGACGAGCGATACCTTCAACAGCACCACGACCAATCTGACCAATACCCATACCTGCTCCAATAGCAGCAATCCCAGCACCAATACCGGCACCCATTTTTGCATATGGGGCTAAGTCGGTTGCAACTTGCAATAAAATGGTTAATAAAGACATAATTTATAATTTATTGATTAGTACTAATTTTCTATTTTAATGATGTTCTTCTGTAGCCGCACCAAAATAAAGTGCCGACAATAAGGTAAATACATAAGCTTGAATCAGTGCTACCAAAAATTCAAGAAATGTAAGGAAAATGGAAAAAGCAATCGAAACGATACTGACTCCATATCCTGCAACTGGATGCATATTTCCAAAGATAAAGATCAAACTGATAAAGCCTAAAACAATGATATGTCCGGCTGTAATGTTTGCAAACAAACGCACCATCAAGACAAAGGGTTTTGTTATCAACCCCATCAATTCAACGATAGGCATCAATGGCATTGGAATTTTTAACCACCACGGAACACCGGGTGTATTGACTATATGCGTCCAATAGTTTTTGTTCCCGCTAACGGTAGTAATGATAAAAGTAAACAAGGCTAATACCATTGTAATGGCAATATTTCCGGTCAAATTTGCTCCGCCCGGAAAAAACGGGATCAACCCTAAAAGGTTATTGAAGAAGATAAAAAAGAAAATGGTTAACAAATAGGGAACGTATTTCTCGTATTTCTTTTCTCCGATAGATTCTTTGGCGATATCATCTCTGATAAAGACAATAAAAGGTTCCAAAGCAGATTGTAATCCTTTGGGAGCCATTCCTTTTCTTTTTTTATACGATTTGGCAACGCTAAAGAAAATAACCAAAATTAAAATCAAACTAATCCATAAGGAAACCACATTCTTGGTAATAGATAAATCCGTTGGCATTCCAGCTTCGATATCTTCAACAATCACATGATGATTTACATAATCGGCAACTTTGATATAGGCCAATTTGCCTTTATGTGCTCCTTCATGCATCACGGCTAAGCCAAAAACAGGATGCTCAGGAGCGCCCTGTTCTACGGCATGAATCAAATCTTTGTTTTCATCAAACAAAGCAGGTGAATGTCCGTGATGAAGTTTACTCGAAAGAAAAGTAATAAAACTTCCCTTGTGATAAACAATGATTGGAAGCGGTATACTCAAATGGAAGTCGCCATAAGTAAGGATATGCCATTCATATGCATCCACTATGTGTTCCAAAATCATATTTCCGGCATTGAAAGCTTCGTCATGCGACTCAATAGATACTCCATCATGTTCAACAGCTTCGTTTTCAGACGCATGTTGTGCAAATAAAGAACTCGTAATAAATAAAAGTAGTGCTACTAAAACGGATTGAACAGGTCTGATTATCATAGTTTTATTTAGGCTTTGCCGGGAATAAAAATAATATCTTCAAATAATTTTGCAATTTTACGAAAAATCTACCAAAAAAGAGCCCTAAAAGCTAAAATTTAGGTATTTATTTACGGAAATATTCTTCGCTCAGATAAACAGTGCTGAACTTTGCAGTCGTTGATTTTGTTTCAAATCACCTTAAAATGTTTCCGTTTTTAGAGTCCTTGATCGACTTGGCGATAGCGAAGAGTCAATTTATGCACGATTACTTTTGTTTTTTCGTATTTTTGCAGGCTAAACTTTATGTGATGCGAAAACTTTTACCCTTTCTACTTTTGCTTATTGGCCTGGTCCAAGTTCAGGCTCAGGATGTTATTCAGGTGATGCAATATAACCTTTTGAACTACGGAAATCTAACTTCCTATTGCACTTCCACCAACAACAGCGCTTTGATGAAAAACGAACATTTCAAAACAATTTTTCAGTATGCCAAGCCGGATATTTTAACTGTAAACGAAATGGCAGAAAATTCAATTTATCACGATTCTTTGCTTCGAAATACCTTAAATGTAGATGGCGAAACAGCCTATAAAAGAGCTACAATTACAAGCACTTCGCAAGGCGATTGGCTCGTAAACATGCTCTATTACAATTCGCGAAAGCTAACCCTACAAAAACACGAAGCCATCAATACGATTGTTCGTGCGACTGATGTATACCGAATGTATTACAATGCAGCTGATTTAGCAGAAACGGAAGATACCGTTTTTATCACCCATATCGTGACACATTTAAAAGCGGGTACTGCCACTGACGATGCGGCTGACCGAGCCACCATGACCGCAGCCATTATGAATTATATCCAAACGCATGACATTCAAAACTACCTATTTAGTGGCGATTTGAATGTGTACACTTCTACCGAAACGGCTTACCAAAACCTGATCAAAGATTACAGTGGAGTTCATTATCTCTACGATCCAATCGATGCTCCTGGTGCCTGGAATAACAACGCTGCATTTAGTGCAATCCATTCGCAATCCACCCACGTCTCATCCAACGGATGCGCTTCTACCGGTGGATTAGATGATCGCCTCGATTTTATTTTATCCTCCGGCGCTTTGATGGATGGAACACACGGAATGCAAATTCAGCCCAGCACCTATCATGTGCTAGGCAACGATGGTGCCCATTTTAATTTAACCATCGTTTCGCCAACCAACACTTCCGCCCCTGCAGATGTGATTACAGCACTATACAATGCCAGCGATCACTTGCCTATTCTGGTTCAAATTACAACGGAACAATCCTACTTGGCTTTAGAAGAAATCACAGATGCCCTATCGGTGAAGTTTCAAAATCCGGTGGATCAACAACTTAATTTACACCTGTCTTTTGCAAAACCCGAACAATATAGCATTCGTATCTACGATCTAACCGGAAGGATGCATACTTCGTTGGAATTCTCAGAAAGCAACATAAAACAAGATCTTTCGATCGATTTACAAGGAATGAAAAGTGGTATCTATTTTCTACATATTAAAACAGCGAACGGACAAGAAAGCGTGAATAAGTTTTTGAAACGCTAAAGCAACGATTTTCCGGAATTAAAACTCCTTTAGATGAAAAAGCTTTTTATAATGCGGCACGGCAAAGCCGAAGATGGTTTCGATAAAGCAGACTATAAACGAAAATTGGTGTCGAAAGGAATCAAACGCAGTCAGAAAATTGCACAAAACCTAGCAGCACTTAAACCCGAAATTGATTGCATTGTTCATAGCAATGCGCTTCGCGCCAAAGAAACTGCCGAAATTATTGCCAAAGAGCTCAACCTAACTGAAATAAAAGAAGCTCAAGAACTGTATCTTGCACCTGTCATTGTTTTGATGGACTTTTTCTATGCCCTCGAAAACTCCATTTCCAACGTGCTTTTAGTCGGGCATAATCCGGGACTCAGCGAGTTCATTACCCACCTCAGTGGTAAATTCATCGATTGGCTACCAACCTCTACCTTAGTTGCTTTGGAAATCGATACCAACCTTTGGGAAGAAATTGGAATTGCCCCTGTAAAAATAACACTTACACTTCATCCAAAAGAGTGACAAAGTGATGAATTGACAAGGTCTCGAAGCAGCTAACTCGATCTCAAGGAATAAATCAAGTGCAACTACCGACGAGCATGCTTCATCCTCTTTTCATCTATTTCTATCTGAACCCTTAAACACCTCAACTCATGACCCTCGAAGATTTAGGATACAGCCAAGATTTAGAAAATTACAGAGTCTCACACAACCTTCTTTCATTTGATGTCGGTCGAATTATTTTAGAACACAAAGAAAGGTATATAGTAAAAACAGCCGAGCACGAATACGATGCCGAAATCATTGGAAATATGAGGTATACAGCCAGCAGTCGAGCCGACTTTCCTGCCGTGGGCGATTGGGTAGCCTTTTCTGAGTTTGACGAAAACAAAGCCATAATTCATGCTGTCTAATGCCGAAAAAACAGCTTGCAGCGACAAGCAGTAGGGAAAAATAGCGAAAAACAAATAATCGCTACCAATATCGACTATGCATTTATTGTCCAATCCGTTGATCATGATTTTAACATCAACCGATTAGAACGCTATCTAACCATCTGCAACACTTCCAAAGTAGAACCGGTTATAATTCTCAATAAAATCGACTTAATTAACCAAACCGATCTTTCCCAATTGATTGCAAGCGTGCAAGCTCGAGTCAAAGAAATTCCAATATTGGCAATAAGCAACCAATCCCAAAAAGGAATCGACCAACTCAAAGAGTTCATCAGAAAAGGAAATACTTATTGTCTGTTAGGTTCGTCCGGAGTGGGAAAATCATCACTCCTAAACAATCTTTCAGGCAAACAAGTCATGAAAACAAACACCATCAGTGAAAGCACCCATAAAGGCCGGCATGTTACTAGTCACCGAGAATTAATCCTGCTCGAAAAAGGTGGAGTTATTATTGATAACCCCGGAATGCGAGAAGTTGGAATTGCCAATTCAAATGAGGGCTTAGAGACAACCTTTGATATAATCTTGCAGCTTTCTGCCGACTGTAAATTCCATAACTGTACTCATACCAATGAAATAGGTTGCGCCGTTTTATTCGCCGTCGATCAAGGCAAAATAGATCGTAATTCCTACGAAAACTACGTGAAAATGGAAAAAGAAAAAGACTATTTCGAATCGTCCGTAGCCGAAAAAAGAAAAAAAGACAAAGATTTCGGGAAAATGATTAAACACTTTAAAAAGGTAAAAAGAGGCTGAGACGATTGATTGACATCACTTTTCCAAGTTTCAAGCTGGAGCGCAGCGACCCTCTCGAGAGCTTGCGATTCGGGATTTCAAGTTCAAAAATGGGGGATTGGAGTATTGAAGTGATGATTATATTGCTTTATCGCCACATTAACACATCATCAAATTACCACATTGACACATCATCAAAATACCATATTTAGGTGCATGAACCCCGATCTCAATCCTAGCATTTAAAGAAAAACTTGACTTTCTCAGAAAATATAGTATAATACCCCCTTCTTTATAAATAATAAAAAAAGTACTATATGATTCAAACAAAAACGTTTAGTCCAACAAACAAACCCAGTTCGGGCGAAAGAGAAAGCATTATAAATTTCTTATTTGAAAATTTACAAGAGTACGGAGACCCAAAATCTGACATCGAAAAATGCATGGATTACGCATTAAAAGAAAGCACTTCTTTTGGCGGATTTGTGTTGGTTTCGTTTTACGAAAAAGGGATTTCAGGAGTCGTTATAGTAAACCAAACCGGCATGAAAGATTATATACCTGAAAACATCTTGGTTTATATTGCCACTCATAAAGAGCTAAGAGGCATAGGAATAGGAAAGCATTTGATGCAAAAAACGGGTGAACTGGCAGAAGGAAGTATTGCCTTGCATGTAGAACCCAATAATCCAGCCAGATTTCTATACGAAAAGGTAGGTTTTAGCAGTAAGTATATAGAAATGCGTTTGAAAAAATAGCCTATGCATATTATTGATCTTTCGATATTTATCATCTATATGGCGTCTATGCTTGGCGTGGGCATTTATTTTCTAAAACGAAATAAATCACAGGACGACTATTATGTGGGAGGTCGAGAAATGACCTCCCTACATATAGGCTTATCTGTTGTTGCTACCGATGTGGGTGGTGGATTTTCTATTGGATTAGGCGGTTTAGGTTTTTTTATTGGTCTTTCGGGTAGCTGGATGCTCTTTACAGGAATTATTGGAGCATGGATCAGTGCTATATTTCTGATTCCTATAATTTATCCTTTAGCTAGAAAATACCATTTTTTAAGTTTTCCCGAAGTGCTCAATCATTTCTATAATAGAAAAGTAGCCATTGTTGCTGGCATTATTTCTTTGATAGGCTATATTGGATTTACGAGTTCTCAGGTATTGGCGGGTGCTAAATTAGCGGCAGCCACTTTTCCTTCCATTACAATGGTGGATGCTGTATTATTAATGGGAGTTGTGGTGATTGGTTACACTGTACTCGGCGGTCTCAAAGCGGTTATTTTTACCGATACCATTCAGTGGATCATACTCATGGTTGGTCTAATTTTAATTGGCATTCCGTTGGGCTTTGTTAAAGTTGGAGGCTGGGAAGCTATTCGAACTTATCTACCGAAAGAATTCCTTAGTTTAAGCAACATTAGTCTTGTTCAATCCATTAATTGGCTGATAACCATTGTTCCTATTTGGTTTGTCGGGATGACCTTATATCAGCGGATTTATGCATCAAAAGATGAGAAGACAGCAAAAAAAGCGTGGTTTATCGCAGGCTTATTTGAATGGCCTATTATGGCGTTTATGGGAATTACCTTAGGATTATTGGGCAGAGTGGCCTTTGAACAAGGAATGTTTACAGAATTCGGATATGCTCCGGGAAGTGAAATTGATGCTGAAATCGGCTTGCCTTTGCTTTTAACTCATATTTTCCCGATTGGCTTAATGGGATTATTGATGTCATCTTATTTTTCAGCCATTATGTCTACGGCTGATAGTTGTTTAATGGCAGCATCGGGTAATTTTATTACCGATATTCTAAGACTTTCTAAACATAACAAAAAGAGCATTCGCTATTCACAATTAGCTACCTTAGTCATTGGTATATTGGCCATCCTTCTGGCAACAAAAATGCAAAATGTCCTCGACTTGATGTTGTATTCTTACGCCTTTATGGTTTCAGGACTATTTGTTCCTGTTTTGGGTTTTATGTTTTTGAAAAAACCATCGGCACATGCAGCCATGTTTGCGATGATTTTTGGGGGAGGAACGACTTTGGCGCTTATTTTAACAGAAATAGTATTGCCCTTTGGCTTAGATGCCAATTTCTTCGGAATTACTATTTCAGCAAGTGTTTTTGCATTGATACAAAACATGTATAAGAAATAAAATTTTAATTGAAAACGAATTTATGAATCAGAAAATAATAAATCTCCGAAGGGAATTGCATCAAAATCCAGAGCTTTCCAATAAGGAGGTTCTAACTTCAGAGCGGATCATCCACTTTTTAAAAGATTACCGTCCTGATAAGATCGTTCGTCTTGGAGAAACAGGTGTCGTTTTTGTTTTTAGTGGAAGTGTAGAGGGAAAAACAATCCTTTTTAGAGCCGAGTTGGACGCTTTGCCCATTCAAGAGACAACACATAAAGCATATAAATCTGCCAATCAACAAATTTCTCATGTTTGCGGACACGATGGCCATATGGCGATTTTGGCAGGTTTAGCTCAAAAAATCTCCCAAAATCCTCCAAAAAAAGGCAAAGTGCTTTTGCTTTTTCAACCTGCTGAAGAAGTAGAACAAGGCGCTCTTGAAGTCGTAGAAAATCCCAATTTTAAAACACTAAATCCAGATTATCTGTTTGCTCTTCATAATGTGCCGGGCTTTAAAAAACACAGCATCCTTCTTAAAAAAGGAAGTTTTGCCTCCGGATCAAAAGGAATGACCGTAAAACTTACTGGAAAAACAACACATGCTGCTGAACCTCAAAACGGAATCAGTCCTGCCAATGCCATTGCCGAAATAATCCATCAATTGCATAGCTTAAGGGAAAACAAAACGCTTTTCAGCGATTTTATTTTACTCACAATCATTCATATTCAATTGGGCGAAATTTCCTTTGGTACTTCTCCCGGCTATGCCGAAATGAGAATCACACTTAGAGCATATGAGAATAAAGATTTGGATTTACTCACTCATCATTGTGAGAAAATAACACAAGAAATATCCAGCTTAGAAAAGCTAAAATGTGAGTTTTCTTATTCCGAAGTTTTTCCAGCAACAGTGAACAATGACTTTTGTGTTGAACTTGTTGAACAATCCGCAAAACAATTGAATTTGGAAGTGCAGCAACTAAAAACACCTTTTAAATGGTCAGAGGATTTTGGCTATTATACCGAAAAATACAAGGCTTGTTTTTTTGGATTAGGTTCTGGTGTTGACCAGCCTCAACTTCACAACCCCGATTTTGATTTTCCCGATGATATCATTGAAACAGGAATCGATTTATTTTATTCTATTTACCAAAATATCCCCCAAGATGATTGATAACTCCATCATAACCCTCGAGGAAAAATCGATCGAAAACAACATCTCTTTTCTAAGGGCAAGCTATGGAGGTAAGGTAAAAATTTCAGCTGTAGTAAAAGCCAATGCCTATGGGCATGGTATTGAACAAATAGTCCCGATTTTTGAGAAATATGGCATTGATCACTTTTCAGTTTTTTATTATAGTGAGGCTGTCCGTGTCTTCAACTGTCTTGCTAAACCTACGTCCATCATGGTCATGGGTTGGTTAGCTGACGATGATCTGAACGATGCCATCCAAAAAGGAATCGAATTCTTTGTATTTAATTTGGAGCGATTAAAAAAAGCAATTGACTATGCAAAAAACCTGGATCTGAAAGCCAAAATTCATTTGGAAGTAGAAACAGGGATGAATCGTTCGGGATTAGATTTTAACGAATTAGAAGAGGCTATGGATCTCATAAAAGACAACCTGTCCTTTCTAGAGATCAGCGGATTCTGTACGCATTTGGCTGGAGCTGAAAGTATTTCGAACCATTATCGGATCCAAAATCAATTGCAGAAGTACCAGGAAATGTTCGCTAACTTCCAAGCACAAGATTTGAGCCCAAAATACAAACATGTTGCCAATTCTGCAGCCTCTTTTGTGTATCCCGAGGCCAGAATGGATTTGGTGAGAGTGGGGATTATGATCTATGGGTTTTGGTCGAGTACCGAAGTATTTATCAAATATGTTAATCATCAAAACATCAAGACAGATCCTTTAAAAAGAATACTTCGCTGGACAAGTCAAATCATGGCCATCAAAGAAGTGAAAAGTGGCGAATTTATTGGCTATGGAATTTCATATCTTGCTCAAACCAATATCATAACGGCATTGGTTCCTGTTGGGTATTCCATGGGTTACAGCCGTTCCTTAAGCAATAAAGGTCGTGTTCTAATTCGTGGCTACCGCTGCAGTGTCATTGGGGTGGTGAATATGAACATGATGATCATCGACATTACAAATGTGAAACATGCAGAAATTGGCGATGAAGTGGTTCTCATAGGAAAACAACGAAAATTAGAAATCAAAGTGAGCGCTTTTAGTGATTTAAGCGATGAACTGAATTATGAAATACTAGCACATTTACCAGAGAATATTTCTCGAAGGGTAATTAAAAAATAAAAAAAAGAAATTATGGCTTTTGTAACCTTAGATATTAAAAAACTAAAATCGAATTTTGATTATCTCGATACGCTATTTAAAAAAAACAGCATTGAATGGTCGGTCGTCTCCAAAATGCTGAGCGGCAATAAATTATTTTTAACCGA
>JAFGAK010000128.1 GCA_016933745.1 Bacteroidales bacterium | reverse complement strand
GATTTTGGAACGAACCAAAAAAGGCGGCGTTTTTCTAATTGAAGATGAAAAATACAATGCCTGTATAAAAGAGATAAAGCCCAATTATATTCAAGTTGCTATCAATAAAGATTGCTTTAAATTTACGCTTTCAACAGATAAAGAGAACAATACAATAGTGGGACTTTCAGGTCATAATTTTAAACTGAAACGCAATGATATTTTAATCATTCCAGACTTTTACGAAACGGCTATGGTGGGCTCTGCAAGTGATATTGTGAAATCTCCAATGCCTGGAAAAGTAATCAAAGTCTTTGTTCAGGTTGGAGAGGCTGTTAAAAAAGGCAGTGTCCTTTTAATGGTGGAAGCAATGAAAATGGAAAACAATATTTTAGCTGTACGCGATGGTATGATCGAAGAATTGAATGTGGCAGAAGGAGATATGGTAGATGGAAGTAAAATACTACTGAAATTAGCAGAAGAAAATGAAATCTAAAAATTTGAATACAAAGTTTTGTGTACTTAACTTTGTGTGCAAGTTGATAAACTGAAAAAAACTAAAAATGAATTTTGATTTAAGTCAAGAACAAGAACTCATCCGACAAACAGTGCGTGATTTTGCCGAACGCGAAATCAAACCGCTAGGTCAGGAGCTAGATGAAAAAGAAGAATTTTCCTATGAATTAACCAAGAAAATCGGAGAACTTGGATTGTTTGGAATGTATTTGCCCGAAAAGTATGGCGGACAAGGATTAGACACGCTTTCTTATATCATTGCAGTAGAAGAATTAGCAAGGGTAGACGGTTCACAAGCAGCTACTTTGGCGGCTCATAATTCGTTAGGTATTGGACCCTTGTATTATTACGGAACGGAAGAGCAGAAATTAAAATATTTGCCTCAGCTATGCACTGGCGAAGGTTTGTGGGCTTTTGGGTTAACTGAACCCGATGCCGGTTCCGATTCTCGCGGTAGCAAAACAACCGCCAAGTTGGAAGATGGAAAATGGAGAATTAACGGATCTAAGATTTTTATCACCAATGGAGCTTCTGATATTTCTTTGGGAGCTACTGTTCAGGCGGTTACTCAAACTTTCCCAGATGGTAAAAAGGAATTTACCACCATTATAGTTGAGAAAGGAACCGAAGGTTTTAAGCGAGTGGCTATGCATAACAAAATGATGTGGCGCGCTTCCGATACTTCGGAATTGTATTTTGATGATTGCGTAGTTCCTGAGCGAAATCTGCTTGGAAAAGTAGGAGATGGTTCTCATATCATGTTATCTACTTTGGATAATGGTCGACTTTCGATTGGCGCTATGGGTTTGGGTTTGGCGCAAGGTGCTTTTGAAGAAGCATTGCGATATTCCAACGAACGAAAACAATTTGGGAAACCGATCAGTAAATTTCAAATCAATGCTTTTAAATTAGCTGATATGGCCATGAAAATTGAATTGGGAAGAAACTTACTTTATAAAGCATGTTGGTTAAAAGACGAAGGAAAACCTTTTGCTAAAGAAGCTGCGATGGCAAAATTGTATTGCTCGGAAATTGCTCGCGAAGTTGCGGATGAAGCAATTCAAATTCACGGGGGATATGGTTTAATGAAAGACTATCCCGTAGAGCGTTTCTATCGCGATCAGCGCTTATTGCAAATTGGAGAAGGAACCAGCGAAATTCAACGTTTGGTAATCTCTCGTTATATTGGCTGTTAAATTCGTATTGTAAATACAAAAGGTGATGTATTTCAGTCGCATCGCTTTGAAAAATATAAACTATGAATAAAGTTGTAAAAAACGCAAAAGAAGCTATTGTAGGAATGAAAAGCGGTCAAACTTTTATGTTGGGCGGTTTTGGTTTAAGTGGAATACCAGAAAATACAATCAAAGCTTTGGTTGAAAGT
>JAFGAK010000127.1 GCA_016933745.1 Bacteroidales bacterium | reverse complement strand
TATTGGTGCATAAACGCTCATATTAAAATCGTCGATGCCTAAATTCCGACCATCTCCGGCGCTCATTCCTCTATTTTCCAACACGCCAATTACACGCAACCACACATCGCCACATTTCACTTGTTTCCCAACTGCTGTTTCGGCAGGAAAAAGTCGTGATTTAATCTTGTGACCAATGATACAAACCTGTTCGCCATTGCCGTAATGCTTTTCGCTAAATGATTGTCCTTGAACAATAGTTAATCCGTAGACTTTAAAGAAATCTTCTGTTATGCCAGTAAAGTCGCCTTGAATACTTTTATTTTGATAAATGATAATCGTTTCGTTCGATACTTCTGGAGAAACACGATCTACCGTAGGGATTGATTTAATTGCATCCGCTTCCTCTAAGTTGATGCCTGAAGAAAGATTTGCTTTCGCCAAATCATTGTCTGCCTGATCACTATCAGCACTTGAATTTTTATCTGCACGAATCAATCGAGGTGTAATCACAATATTATTTACTCCAACCAATTTCATTTGATCAAGCACTTCTTTTTTTGCTCCATTTCCGATGGCTAACATTGAAATAACAGCAGCCACACCAAAAATGATCCCGAGTGCTGTAAGCATGGATCTTACCTTATTTTCGAGAATTGCTTTTAAGGCAATATTGAGTATTAGCAAATACTTTTCGAGTTTAACTTTTACTTTATTCATAGGAAAAGTTTTGCTTAATCATTCTTTAATTTCCAGTCAGCAGCGCCTTCAGGAGGAAGTAAATACAATTCATCATCGGGATTAATACCTTCAAGAATAGTGATACTATTATCGTTACTCCGACCAATTTTCACTGCTTTTTTATATCCTTTCATGAATACATATTGCGTGCTATCTTGCACATAGAGGCATTCCAATGGAATGTAAACAGCACTGTCGAGCACTTCGGTAATAATTACATTTTTGGTTGTCATAGCCGGACGAAGATCTTCGTCGGTTCCTTCCACATCAATGGTCACTTCAAATACATTGGCACTTGAATTTCGAAGCTCTTCACCAATATTAGCAACGATCGTTACTTTCCCTTTTAGTTCTTTTCCAGGAAAAGCATCTACTCCAATATTTACTAATTGACCGACTTTTATTTTACTGATATCAATTTCGTTCACGTAAGTTTTAACCAACATCCGGGTTAAATCAGGAAGATTAGCGATTACCGGGCGCCAAGGACTAATCATCGATCCCGTTTCTACTTTTTCGCCCCGACGCGATTTAGAATAAATAACCATTCCAGGTTGTGGAGCACGTATGGTGAACTCTCTCAAAATATCCATGGTTTGTTTCTTTATACTTAACTGCTTCTTTTCGTCGATCATAATTTGTTGAATCGTAGTTTCTTCTTTCACTTTTCGAAGAAGGTAACTTTCAACCGCTTGTTTGTAGTTTCGCTCAGCTTTTTCCAAATTAATTTCTGCCTGACGTTGAATTGCCGGAGCTTCGAACTTCGAATTCTCAACTTCCAAGGCCAGTTCTTCGGTAGCGTATCTCAAGTTGATGATATTATCTCGTGCTGCTCTCAAAGTAAGAGCAGAATCGAGTTTTGAATTCGTAATTTGCGTGTTTAATTTTTCCAGATTGGCATCAATCTCATCAAGCCGATTCATTACCACCGTTTTATCTAAACTGGCAATATAATCGCCAGAATCGACCACAGTTCCTTCCGGAACCAGGTTTTCGAGTTTAATTTCGTTGTAAATATCAATATTACGTAAGTTTTGTGGTCCTAATATTTCAGTTGAAAATTTTGAGTCTAACTCTCCAGTGGTCGTAACGCTAATGATAAATTCACCACTTTCCGCTTTTACAAGGATACTGTCGAGGGATTTACTCCCAGGAATTACCCACCAGATAATAAGAACAACTACTAACAGCAGTGCAAGAATAATTGTGTTTTTCCGTGTCATGATTAATTTTGGTTTACTTTAGTTCATTATGGAATTTGTGCGATAAAGATACAAAAGCTTTGCGAATGAATTTAAAAGGTTTTGTAATGATTTTGCGCAATGCTCGTCTTAAAGTTGAATCAAGAAAAAATTAAACCCTGAACAAAATAAATTCGAATGGATTTAAAAGAATTTAAAGCGTCTTTTTTCCCCTTGAGAGATCAGCTTTTTCGCTTTGCAAATCGGTATCTCCATCACGAAGAAGAAGCAGCAGATCTTGTTCAGGATACGTTCTTAAAGTTATGGAATAAAAGGGCTACGTTAGACCAGGTGAGAAATCCGGAAACTTTTGCCATGACGATGGTGAAAAATGCGAGCATCGATCAGTTGAGAAAAAGAAAGGTAGTTCGGATGGAAGAATTAAAAACGGATCCGACATCCAACTCGAATCCGCATGATCGTTTGGAGCAATCCGAAAGTTATTCTTTAGTTCGAAAAGCCATGGACGAACTTCCTGAACAACAACAAACTTTGATTCAGCTTCGAGATATTGAAGGCTATGAATACGAAGAAATTGCAGAGATAACCGGATTAACAATTAACACAATACGCGTAAATATATCGAGAGCCCGAGGAACAATCAAATCTAAATTGATAAAACAAGAAGAAAATGAATTGGTACAACATTGAACAAATACTTGAAAGATATTGGGAAGGAAACACCACTATCGACGAGGAAGCGCTCCTAAAAAAGGCTTTTTCGCAAGACAAAGTGCCTGAACATTTGCTAATATACAGCGCTGTTTTTCAAGTTTTAAAAGATAAAAGCTCTGAAAAATTTCCAACTACCAATTTTGAAAATTCATTTAATGCGGCTATCGAAACAAAAAAAACAAATTTCCGAATTTCACATTTTCTGACCTACGCAGCAGCTGTTCTTATCCTATTAACAAGCACTTTTTTCATCCTTAAAAAACCAGCACCTAAATACCAAGCTTTAACCGCAAATGAAATGGCCGTTGCTCAAAAATATTTGGGATTGATGGCAACAAATATGGAGAAATCAGCCGCTATCTCCACACGTAATCTCAATAAATTCAAGCTATTAAATAAAGGATCAGATGTTTTAAAGGTATATGAAAATTCTTACAATAAATCGATGAAAAACCTACAACAAGTAGAACAAATCGACTACTCTTACAAGCAGTTAAAGCATCTAAAATCAATTGAAAATAATAAAATCAAATCGTAAATATTAAAAATTAAAACCATGAAAAAAATCACCCTAGCACTTGTATTGGCACTATTTGCCATCAGTTTTAACCTCCAAGCTCAATCTACAGCCGTTGATAAAATCTTTGATAAATACAACGGAAAAGAAGGCTTCACCTCAGTTACCATGAACAAATATATGTTCGAAATGATTTCCAGAATGGACACAACCGCACAAGGCAAAGAGTTTAGTCAGTCGGTTTCTAAACTTGAAAGCATCCGGATTCTTGCCATTGATTCTGCTCGCAATAAAGGAATCAACCTGTATGATGAAGTAATGCGCGTATTACCAAGCAAAGAGTACAAAGAATTAATGACCGTAAAAGACGAAGGAACCGATGTTAAATTTATGGTTCGCGAAAAAGGCGATATCATCACAGAATTGTTACTAATTGCCGGCGGATCGGACGACGAAAACGCACTGATAGTGATCAAAGGCGAGATAGATCTTGCTAGTATTGGAACTATTGCCCGAAAAATGAACATTGAAGGAATGGAACAATTGAAAAATTTAGACCATAAAAAGAAAAAATAAAACGCTAGCCAGGATTTGAATTCCTGCTTTGGAAATTAAATGTGTGCTGATAGTGAATCGAAAGATTGAACTAGTGGCACATTTCCATTTATAAGAACGAATCTTTTTCTTTATTTTTGCAAAAAAGAAAATGCGGATTGTCATTCAACGAGTAAAGAAAGCATCGGTTCACATTCATACCGAATGCGTAGCAGAGATTCATCAAGGAATGTTGATTCTTCTTGGCATCGAAGAAGCCGATGATCAGACAGATATTGAATGGCTTTGCACTAAAATCAGCAACTTGCGTATTTTCGACGATAAACAAGGCGTTATGAATCTTTCTATCAATCAAATAGAAGGAGATATTTTGCTTGTTAGTCAGTTTACGCTGCATGCAAGTACCAAAAAAGGAGCCCGGCCATCCTATATTAAAGCAGCTCATCCGGATAGGGCAATTCCCTTATACCAAAAATTCATTCAACAACTGCAACAACAAATTAGCGGAGAAGTAAAAACAGGTGTTTTTGGTGCAGAAATGGATGTTGAATTAATCAATCACGGTCCGGTTACTATTATTATCGATTCAAAAAACCGCGAATAAACCCGACTTTTTCAAGCTCTTTTTTCATATTTAGGTATTTAAGGACTTATATGTATCAATTTTTATTGATATTTGCATTTTACAATAAACATTTAGAAAATGGAAAATACCGAAAAAGTATGCGTATTCTGCAAAAGAAGCCAAGAAGAAGTTCCTTTGGTTCACCTCGAATTTAAACAAGCTAGTTACTGGATTTGCCCACAACACATTCCGGTTTTGATTCATGATCCTTCAAAACTAACAGGACATTTACCTGGAGCAGAAAGCTTACAAGCCGGTTGATTTTTACAAACTGCTAAATGCTACGAAAATTAATACTTTACTAACAAAACTATTTGATTAGCCAATTGGTTTTTTTGTATATTTGAAACAAAAATCATTATTATAAACTTAAATACTAGTACGATGAAAAAATTAACGTATCTCATAATTGCAATGACTTTGATAGTAGGCACTTCTGTTACATCATGTAAAAAAATTACTGATTTATTAGAAATTACGCTACGCGATGTTGTTTTTGATGTAGATGTTGACGCGTCTGAACTTACAACTAAAGACAATAGTTTTGGCTTTGGCGGTACAGCTACTTTAAATCCAGCCGGAAATTCCGACTTGGCTCCTTATTTATCAACTATACGTCGTGTTGAAATTAAAGAAATAAAAGTAACTGTAACCTCTGTTACTCCAGCTACCGGCTTGGATCTTTTAGATGCAAGTTTCTCTTTAACAGACAATACCAATAGCGATAATTTTACCTATACAATTAGCTCCACTAATCCGCTTACTGTTGGAACCGTTATCACTTTAGATTCTTCTACTCCAAATTTTGATAAAGTATCTGATATCATCAGCGCTTTACACTCATCCACTGTAAGTCTTCAAGGACATGTAAATCAAACAGGATTTACCATTGGTTTTAATTATTCCATTAAAGCAGATATTACAGTTGGTGTTCCTGAAGGAGATAAGTAAGATTTAAACAAAGAACTATTCTAGGCGAAACTTCGGTTTCGCCTTTTTTGTATCTACTACTTTCTAAATTGCTGATTTACTAATTGAACGAGCCCATTAATTCATCAATTCAAAAGATTCCTAGTATTAAACCGAAATTTTTTCGATAAAAACGTACGCTTTCAAACTAGATTCCTACGCTTTCAAAGTGATCGACCTAAAACCTAACAGAACACTACTTTTGAACTTAATTCAACTAAAAAAGAATCAAATGAAAAAAAAATTAGCTTATTTAATGATGATTGTCATATTCGTTGCAAGTGGAACATTAAATTCTTGTAATAAAGTGACGGATGCACTCGATATTGTATTGGAAGATTTTCTGTACTCAGTGGAAGTTCCAATGGAAGTTGAAACCGTAAAAAGCTCAAGTTATGCTTTTGGAGGTAGTGGCGCATTCGATCCAAGTGCAAGTGAAGGCGACCAAGCTTTCGGTAAAATTATTAAAGCAGTAAATCTAAAAAGCATCCTTATTGGAGTGAGTACTTTATCTGGCGCAAATAACATTGAAATTTACGATGCTGTTTTTACAATTACGGATGATGTTACCAATAAAACTTTGACTTATCAAATTACTGAACCAACGGCTATTTATCCTTTTATGATGTTTGAAGTAGACCCAAGCACACCTAATTTTGATGTACTTACGGATATACTCAAAAATTTACATCCTGCAACCATCAGTATTAACGGACATATTAACGAAACCGAAATTGCACTCACATTTGCCTATTATATTACTGCTGATATTACTTTAGGGATATAAAAACGAACTTCTTTTAACGCAATCAAAAAGGGACTCTTCTTTCGAGAAGGTCCCTTTTTTAAGTTTATATTTTTAATTAGCAGATTCAACAACCTCACCTTTTCTTTCAGTATTATGGTTTGTTAAATAATAATTATTTCTAACGTATCGAGATTTTATGAGCGATGATTTCTTCAGAGTTTTCTAATTTAATAGTAACAATATAAATTCCATTTTTAAAATCATTCGTACTTATCTGGTGTTTGGTTTCATGTATATTGGTATTATAAACTATTTTCCCAAGAATATTATAAATTACTACTTGCACTATGTTTATTGGAGAATCAATCATTAAATAATCGATACAAGGATTTGGATATACCTTAAACATTTCTTTTGACAACGCTTCATTGCCAAGCAATACACCACTCTCAAAAATAATGTTGTCAATTTTAGCTTTTCCACTTGAAATAAGGTCATCTCCATTGATATCCTTATTGGTTGTGAGAACCCATCGAACAAAGAGAGAAGAAATATTTTCACATTCTATAGGAAGCGGAAGCCGGTCTATTTCTCCAGTTGTCCAATCGTTTGCTACTGAAAACGATCCTTCGGGAATATCAGTCCAAGCACCTTCCGCACCAACTCGATATTGAACTTTACAGTCTCTTGGTCCCGGGTTAGTTCCTCCGGCAGTATGAACCGAACTCAGGGTTATTTCACCTCTTCCACTTGTATTTAATTCCACTTGCCAAGATTTTGAATTTTGTCCGTTTTCCCATCCGCTTGCTTGAGCAGCATAGGTAGTTAATCCGTTTTTCAATTCAACTGCAGAAGTTCCACCTTCCGTAAATAGTGTTGCATCAACATTTAAAGAATTGGCAACTTCGGCTGTCAAATCAGAAGAGGATCCAGTTGGAAAAGTCCATTTTGCAAGAATGGTTTGTCCATGAAGAAACGAAACTAAAAAGATTGCGATAAAAAGGGTAAATGTTTTTTTCATAAAATGCGTTTAATTAAAATTATTTATAAATGAATATTGAAAGCCGGCAGTAATAAATCGTCCAGGAGATACTTGCCCTTTCCGATCTATAAAAGCATTATCAAAAAGGTTTTGTATATCAACATAGAACTTATAGTGTTTTTTAAGCGTTTTAGAAATTCGCAAGTTAGCTACAAAATACGCGTCTATTTTGATTGTATTCTCGTCATCGAACCATTGTTCATCCACATAATTACAATTCAAGTTGGCATCAAAAAAGCTGCTTTTGTAATTCATCCCTGCGTAAAATAAATGTGGCGATGTTTCAACCATGTATTTCCCAGTTAAATCTTTTTCCGGATTGAGATCTGAGCTTTTAAAATCTGTAATTGTAGAATTGTTAAAAGCGTAATTTGTTTGAACAGAAAAGTGATCGTTTAAATGGTAATTGAAACTTATCTCTGCCCCAAAGATTCCAACTTGAGCCACATTTTCAGTCAATAGTAACGGTTTCAAACTACTGCCTCCTGTATCAATCGAATCGCCGGTGCCCATCATATAATTAAAATCCTTTCCAATTGTATAATATACAGCCCCGTTTACATTTAGTTTGTCGGCTATTAGTTTACTGAATCCCAGCTCGTAATTTGTTAATGTTTCCGGTTTAAGATTTGGATTTGCTAAGCGAAACCCTTTGGTTATTTTTCCTGTTTGGCTTAAATCTTTTAAGGTTGGCGGCATGTATCCTTTACTCGCCGAAACATATAATTTCGAATTTCTATTCACAGCATATTGGAAAGCTATTTTAGGACTCATTGCTTGCCAATTATTGGGAACAAAACGCTCTTCAAAGCTTTCTTGAAAACCAGTTACTTTGGTAGGATTTACAATGCTTTGGTATCCATCATAAAAACGAATAAAGTCCATGCGAACGCCAGCAATTAATTGCAATGTTTTTCCAATCAAATCCACTTCATCCTGAACAAATAAACCAAATATGTCCATTTTACTTTGGAAATAAATCTCATCCGGCGAGGTACGATAAATTTCAGAACCGTTAACATCGCCCATTTTTAATTCCACACCCATAGTCAGGTAATTCTTCCTAAAAAAAGAATTGCTATAAGTAGCCCAAAATCCTTGATCGCTTCTATTTGCATAGGAATCCAAAAGTTTGTATTCGCTGTAATCATTAAAGGATTCTTTTTGTGCATAATAATTCTCCAAATTATAGTATACGATTGCTTTAACATCGGCTTTTCCAATCTTTCCGGTATATATACTTTTTAATTCGTTGGTCAAATAAGAATCAAAACTACCATCATCCAGAAACACTTTTCGCCCAGCTCCACGTTTTTCGTTGTAATAATTGTAAACAATTTCCAAACTGTTAGTTTTATTGAATTGATATCCTGTTTTAAATCCTCCGCCATATTCATTTAAGGCGGTTTTAATGTCGGTGGCATCCAAATAGGCTGGAGCTTCAAAAACATAACCATCTCCTTGACGGTAAAAATCATTCACATTCCAATAAAAGCCTTTTTCTAGTTTGATAGCACTTCCCGATAATTGCATCGATTCACCAAAAGAATTATAAGTACCGTAAAAAGTTTTAAAGCTTCCTTCCAATTTCTCCTCACTTTTTTTAGTAATGATATTTATAACTCCACCCATCGCATTGTTTCCGTAGAGCGAAGAAGCTGGACCTTTAATAATTTCAATTCTTTCCACTTGATCTGGATTGATATTGTGCCAATTTACGGAGCCGCCAGCAATTTTATTTTTCGGAACTCCGTCCACCAATACTAGTGTTCTGGCGCTGCTTTCCAACCCACGCATGGTAACGCTGGAATTTTTTGAAAAAATCCCCCAACTTCTGTTAACATACACATTGGCTGTGGTTTTAAGTAAATCATCGATGTTATTTACGGGGAAGTTTTCAATTTCTTTTGCTTTAATTAAAGCTACTTGTGCCGGAATATTTCCAAGATTTCTTTTCGTTAAGGTAGCTGTTACAACCACTTCTTGCAAATCGACTTTTTTACTCAAAAGCGTATCTATTTCCTGAGCTTGCCCAATACTTAGGATTAAAAAGAAGGTAATTAAACAAATAGATTTAGTCATTATCTTGCATTTTTATTGCTATTTCAATGGCACCACTTTCTTTTTCTTCTACTTGCAGAACTTTAAATAATCCTTTGATTCCCGATTCTGTGACAAAAGAATAAATCTGGCTTGGAGCTAAGTTTTTTGCTTTTCGCTTTCCGATTGAAAACTCAAAAGTATTCGACAAGATTAAACTGTCGTTTTTAGATTGATCAAAGTCCTCAACAGTTAGATTGCTTTGATAAACAAATCGCGTTACGTTTTTCAACGACCAATCTGACAATCCTGTAGAACCCTGAAAAACTGAAGGGTCTATACTCGCTCCGGGTGATGAAATAGTATTCGCGTCGGTTTCTATTAGATCATAGAAATAAAGTAAATGAATCAAACTTTGATTTTCCCATGCCTCGGCTTGATCATAAACTGTTTGGGTGGCCAAACTATAAAAACTTCCGTATTCAGAATTGTTTTGTGCGCCCAATTTAATGGATGAAATCGTTTTAATAGCTCCAAAAATAGAAGCAGAATCAAGCTGAAGATTTAATGAAATAAGTTCTGATTTTCGGCCATTTCGATCACGCACATAAAACGACCAGGTTTCATTCCTAGCAATCCCTTTAACAATCTGTTTTTGATAGGAAAATTGATGATGATAAATTCCCGTATCGATCGAAATCATACTCGTGTCTTTTTCAATTGTTGTATTGAAATGGGTTAAAAAATCGTCGCCATCCGCATTAGCAACTATTTCTATTAGGATGGTATCCCCCAAAAGCATTGTAGTATCCTGATAAACAAACCCCTGACTTTCTGAGAATTGAATCATCGGATTCTCAAATTCTCTTTGTGGCTTGATACAAGAGTTTATTCCTCCAATCGCACCAATAAAAATCATTGAAACCAAGGTGAATTTCGTTATGCTTTTTAAAACATAACGCATTTTACAAAAATCCATTTTTTAAAATTTAAGGCAATTAATTGCGAATTTTCTTTGTTGTATAAACGAGTCCAAAAGCTAACAAACCGCCTAATGCACCAAAAATAAAGTGCGAAAAAACGGTGTACGCATAACCTGCTTTAAGCAATGATTCGTATGGATATCCAGTGCTTATATGTATTAATATTCTGCTACTTGGAATGATACTGTAGGATAAGGCTCCAATCAAAACAAATATAAATAACTGCAATTTACTTTGCTTTAACTTCTGATACATGAAATCAATGTTTGCGCCCATTAAAAGATAAATAATTGGCAAAAAAGGATCTTTAAATCCCATAAATGGGAAGAAAATCAAGAGTGCAGCGGCTAAGGTGGAAATACTCGAGGCCATTGATAATTTTGAAACACTTCGACCAATAAGCAACAAGGCCATCACTTCTAAACCATGGTGACCCGACATTGACAATGGAATGCGCAACTTAGCTCGTAAAACCACAGCAAAAAGGCCAACGATCGATAAAATTAAAACTTCCAAAGCAAGCTTATTAATCGCTAATGCTTTTGAGGTACTCTTTGCTTGAAACTTTCCATTCATAATCTGAATTGTTTAATATTTTATCTGCAATAACTGTAATTTTATTCTTTTTAATAGCAGGTCTCACCCACTCTCCTACATCGATACGATCCTCTTTTGGCAACTTATTTCCTTGTTTATCAACGATTAAATCAACATGTAATTTTTCTAACAATGTTTCAATCTTATAAACGCCTTTTAAATCTCTGATCTCTAAACCACTTAACCAAATAAAACGACCATCTTCTCCAGACTTTCGCAATCCCAAGGCTGCCAAAGAACCAATAATTCCGCCAAGATCGCCCGTAAGTCCTTCCAAATAAACCTGTTTTTTAGTTGCTAATTCATTCGCTTGTTGCTGTGTCAAAATTTCATTTTTAGCCCGAAAACCCCACGCAATTATCTCTTCATCAATGTATTCATAGGCTAACACTGCTAATCCGACATCCGAACCCTTTGCGCTTTCTTTCAAAAGATATGCTCGTGAAAGCCGGATAATTTCCGATATATCTGGAGTTCTGACATCCAAACATGCAGAACTATTTTGAGAGGTGTAAGGAATGCGAGGGTCGAATAATAATTGGTGACGAGTTATTCCATCAACAATACCTCGCTTTTGACCTTCGATTAGTTTACCCAATTGCCTAGATCGATAGCCAGTCCCCCTACTTTCTTTATTATCGGTATCGTCAATCCCAATTAAAACCCTGATCATCTAGTACTTTAGTTTAAGCGATGTGTTTAATCACGCATATCGCAAAAATACAATAGTGTAGGAATATTACCAAAGAAAGCCTTTTTTTTTTCAGTTTAAGAACAGAACGTCTCGATCTATTTTCCTTTTGTAAGAAAATCATTCAGAATATCAAGGATTTGCGGGAAATTTGCTCTCCCGAAACCCACACGTATTGATTTTTCATCTGCACCAAAAAAATTGCCCGGAACAGCCATAATACCAGTCTGTGCAACCAAGTCATCGCAAAACTGAAGCGAAGTCTTGTTCATATTTAATTTAACCAATGCGGTTGAACCTGCCATTGGAGGCACAAAGTGAAATAATCCGGCATGATCATTTACAAAACCCTGAAAAAGGAGGATATTCTTTTTTATTTTTTCTTTATTTGGTTTTAAGAAATGCTGAAGATGATTGAGAGCAATCGCTGTTAAAACCTCAGCGGGAGCACTTGTACACATGCTTAAATAATCTTTAAACGACATGATTTTTCGAACCAATTCTTCCTCCTGACTCACCAACCAACCGGTTCGTAATCCAGCCATTCCCAAAGATTTAGAGGTTCCCCAAACACTAATTCCTTTTTGGTATAACTCACTCACTGGCTGCAATTCTTCCGTGCCTTCAGGTACAAGTTTGTAATACATTTCGTCGGAATAAAGGTAACAATCGTTTTTACGAGCTATGTCCACAACGTCTGTTAATTCGGCAGGCGACAAATAACTTCCTGTTGGATTGTGTGGAAAATTAATGATGATCAATTTGGTGTTTTCGTGAACGAGCTGATCCAAATCCGTCGGATTGAATTGGCCATTTTCTGAGTTTGGCTTCCAATAATCCACTTGACAACCAATGGATTCCACTACTTCTGTTAAGGATTGATAACTTGGTGAAATTGTAACGACATGATCGCCAGCTTGAAGCAGAACATGCATACAAGCGTAATTCAATTCGCCCGGAGATGCTACCAAAATTTGATTCAAAGTCGCTTTTGGGTAGAATTTCTGAATCGCTTCGCGCAAAAATGGAGAGCCCATTCCTTCGGTATAGCCCAATTTTATAGTTTCCCATCTTTTTAATTCCGCAGCATCGGCCACTGCTAACAAATCCTGCATCTTGTATCCGTCGCAGTCGGAACTTGAAAGCAAATATTTTGCTGTAAACTCATGTTTTGCAAAATAACGTTCCAATTTAAATTCATTCAATCTCATGATTTCCCAATTAAATAAGGACTAAAATAGTTGCCAGTTTTAGATTTGCTGAATCCATTGCACAGCATACAAAACCATTGGCAAGGTAAGCAAACTCAGTACCGTACTGACAAAAAAGTTTTTCATTGCTAAACTATCATCCGCTCCAAAACGTTTTGCCAACAGCACTAAAATAGTCATGGCCGGCATAGCCGATTCCAAAACTAAAACCGTAAAAGCGGTTGCATTTAAAGGAACAAATAAATACTGAATCATTCCGTAAATCAGCACAAGAAATAACAAAGGCGTGATTAAAAGTTTGGTCAGACTATAGGTAAAAATAGAAAGCTTAAAAACCTCTTTCACTTTCATCTGAGCCAATAATATTCCGATATAAAGCATTGCTAAATAAAGGGTTGTACTTCCTAATCCGCTAAACGATTTTTGAATCAGCGGAGGAAATTGAATTTTTAACAACATCATCATCAAACCCAAACTAAGTGCAACCGTATTTGGATTAATCAACTTTTTCAATTGCTTCCAACCTTTTTCTTTCGTATCCGGATTCAACTGAATCACTCCGTACGACCACAAAATAGTATTCAAAACCAATTGGTATAAAGCCGCATACAATAAGGCTTCGCCACCCGGAATTAAAGCATCTAACAAAGGAAATCCTAAAAACACAATATTTCCCAACATATGATGCAAACTATGAATAACCGCTTGTCGCCTTTCCAAATGAAAGATTCGCGCACTCATTTTTCCGATGAGCAACTGAATAAACATAATTCCGTAGGCAAATAAAACAACTAAGCCTGCATTGCGCAAAATTTCCGGAGTAAACGATAAAGTAGAAAGCTTAGAAACAATTAAGAGCGGAAGCGAAATATAAAACACCAACTTTTCGATAACGCTTTTTGCTGAATCTTCCAAAATTTTAAAACGATACGCAATGGCTCCAACAGAAGCCAGTATCCCTAAAATAATAATCTGATGGAGGATGGTTGTAATTCCCATGATGGTTTGATTGTGTGGAGCAAAGGTAGCTCATCTTGCTTGAATACAAAAGAAGCTTTTTGCAGCAAATCATTTGATTTTACACACCGAGCGATTCTAAATTAGCTGCATTTAAATGGATTTAAGAAAATTTGTTTGTCCAAAAAAAATATTATGCATACATTTGAAATCGCGTAAGATTAAGGTTTTATTTGATTGATTATCAGCGCATAAAAAAATATTACTCGTTTTAAAAAAATCAAAAACAATCCCTATGGACTTTGAAATATTAAAAATTCAAGAACAAGATCACATTGCGCTCGTTACGATTAGCCGACCTGCCGCCATGAATGCGTTAAACACTCGCTTTTTTGATGAAATGGATCAGGCAGTTGCGGAATTCAAAGCCGATGCTTCTTTGCGGGCAATTATTATTACCGGCGAAGGCAAAGCTTTTGTGGCTGGCGCCGATATTGCTGAAATGGTAAATAAAACAGCCGAAGAAGGAAGCTTCTTTTCTACTCGCGGACAAAAAACGTTCAGTAGTTTCAGCGAATTAACTATTCCGGTTATTGCTGCAATCAACGGTTTTGCTTTAGGCGGAGGTTTAGAATTGGCCATGGGATGCGATTTTCGGATTGCAAGTACCAAAGCCAAATTTGGTCAACCCGAAGTTAATTTAGGATTGATTCCAGGCTTTGCCGGCACACAACGTTTGGCTCGATTAATTGGTCCTGCCGATGCGCTTTATTTACTTATGAGTGCCGATATGATAGGCGCCGACGAAGCACTCCGATTGAAACTGGTTCAAAAAGTGGTTGAACCTGAAATGCTCTTAGAAACATGTCTGACGATTGCAAAAAACATAGCAACCAAAGGTCCGAAAGCCATTCAATTAGTAAAAGAAACAACACTAAAAGGATTGGATTTAACTTTGGCCGAAGGCGAGCAATTAGAAGCAGTGCAATTTGGTGCTTTGTTTGGAAAAGGATCGGAAGGCGAAGAAGGAATGAAAGCATTTTTAGAAAAAAGAAAACCCAATTGGTAAATTATTTACAGCAAAAGCGCGAAAAATTTGCCACGAACGCAAAAGAGTACATTCAAATAAAACTTTGCGAACCTTACGTAAACTTTGCGAACCTTGCGGTTAAAAAAGAGAATTAAACAAATTAACTACAATACAATGACATACGAAGAAAGAATTCAAAACGTAAGCGTTTTAGGCGCAGCCGGAAAAATGGGAAGCGGCATATTGCTTCTCACCGCTGTTGAAATGGCAAACCTCAGCCTAAAACCCGAAAATAAAGGCAAAACCTTTGTGTTAAATGCCATCGACTTGTCAGATGAAGGATTGGCCGGACTTCGACCTTATATCCAAGCACAAGTTCGGAAAATTGCCGAAAAACAAACCGTTTGGTTGCGCTCTGTCTACGCCGATCGTGCTGATTTAATTCAAAATGGAGAGATCATTGAGCAATATATTTTTGATGTATTAAATATCATCCGACCTACTACCGCCATGGAAGTTGCTTATCGTTCTTCCCTTATTTTTGAAGCCGTAAGCGAAAATCCGGAGTTGAAAGTGAAGATTCTTTCACAGATCGATCAAAACAACAAAAACCAAGCGTGGTATTTTACCAACACCAGTTCGGTGCCTATTCATTTAATCGAAGACAAAGCCAATTTGACTGGTCGCGTTTTGGGGTTTCATTTTTACAATCCACCTGCAGTTCAAAAACTAGTGGAAGTGATTACCACTCCAAATACGTCCAAAGAAATGGTTGAATTTGCCTCTGCTTATGCAAAAGCTTTGCGGAAAATTACCGTTCCTGCAAACGACATAGCCGGATTTATTGGAAACGGTCATTTTATGCGCGATGGTTTACACGGATTAAGCGAAGCGACAAAATTGAGCGCCCAATTCTCCTGGCCCGAAGCGGTTTACATGATGAATAAAGTAACTCAGGATTATTTGGTTCGTCCGATGGGAATTTTTCAATTGATGGATTATGTTGGCATCGACGTGATGCAATTTATCATGAAAGTAATGAATCCTTACATGAGCGACGAAACAATCCACAGCGATGTAATTGATCAATTCATGGAATTGGGCGTAAAAGGTGGACAAATGAGTAGCGGAGCTCAGAAAGATGGTTTCTTGAAATACGAAAAAGGAAAACCTGTTGCCGCTTATGATCCAAGTACGAAATCCTATATCAGCTTTGCTGATTTTGCAGAAAAATGCGATGCCGCATTAGGAGCAATGCCTGATGGTGCAGTGGTTTGGAAAGCTGCTTTGCGTTTGAAAAACAAAGAAGAAGTTTTTAGTAATTTCTTTGCAAACATGAAAAAATCTGATGCACTTGGAGCCAAATTAGGCGCTCAGTATGGAGCACGATCCAATGCGATTGGGCAAAAATTAGTTTCCGATGGCGTAGCTGCCAATGCAGAGGATGTAAATACGGTTATGCTCACCGGTTTCTTCCACGCTTTTGGTCCTGTAAATACGTATTTCGATTAATTCTACAAAACGAAAATCATGAAAAATTTAAGAAGAAAAATATATATGACCGCCGGATACAATACCATTTCTTTGGGTACCGGACGGAAAGAATTTAATCCAAGAAAAGAACGTCCAGGGTTAGAAGAATATTTGGTAGAAGCCGGACAAGGCGTTCTCCAACAAATTGAAGGTGGAGCAAAAAGTGTTGACGAGAGTGTGCTTGGAAACTTTATGGCAGCTCATTTTAATCACCAAGGAAACCTACCGGGATTTTTCCCAATGATTGATAAAGAGTTAGAATTTAAACCAGCAACCAGTGTAGAAGGCGCTTGTGGTTCAGGTTCTTTATCGCTGGTAAGCGGAATTAAATCTGTTTTAGCAGAATCAGCCGAAGTAGTTTTGAGTATGGGAGCAGAAGTTCAAAATACCGTAAAAGCCATTTATGGTGCAGATATTTTAGCTTATGCGGGTTGGTTCAAAAACCGAAAAAAAGGACATGCTTATTTCTTCCCCGGACAGTTTAGCGACCGTGCCGGAGCTTATTTCGAAAAATACGATCGCGATAGAGCCAGAAAAGGAATGGCACAGTGGTATGCTAACGCGATAGAAAATGCACGTTTAGACCCGACTGCTCAGGAATATCACAATACGCATCCCGATCCTTACGGACTTTCTTATAAATCTGAACCCAACGGAAAAGTATTTGTCGATCATTTGAACTATATGGATTGTTCCAAAGTTTCGGATGCCGCTTCGGGAATTATTATTGCCAGTGAAGAAGGACTAAAACGCATTGGGATTGCAAAGAAAGATGCTGTTGAAGTGGTTGGTTATGCTCAGGTGATCAGAAATATTACCGAAGACCCAACAGAATTAACCGAATTAAAAGCCATAAAAACGGCTATTCAAAAAGTGTTTGCTGATACCGGATTAACGATCGACCAAATTGGCACCATCGAAGTGCACGATTGTTTTTCCATTGCAGGAATTCTAACGGTAGAGGCTTTGGGATTGGCAAAACCAGGCGAAGGTTGCGATTTTGTGGCAGCAGGACATACCAAACGCGACGGCATTATACCGATAAATACTACAGGAGGTTTAATTGGTTGGGGACACCCAACCGGAGGAACTGGAGTTCATCAAGCAGTTACAATCTGGCAGCAGCTAACCGGAAAAGCGGGCGATGCTCAAATCAAAATATCAGCTGATAAACCCTATGGCATGACCATCAATATGGGTGGTGATGATGTAACCATCAATGCGATTATTTATAAACAAGGAGAATAATTAAAAACGACTCATACGATGACTTAAAGTCATCGTATGAGTATAAAACCTAAAGCCTGTTCACTTTTGTGGATGGGCTTTTTTTATGTCAGGGAAAGTTTCAATTGAAGTAAAACCCTTGTTTTTTTATTTCATCTCAAACTGTAAAAGCAATACCGCTAATTTTTCATTTTTTCGGATTTAGAAATATCACATATACAAAATCCAGTAATGATTACAGAAATATTAAATAGAATATCCCGGTAATCTGCAAATAAATATAAGCATTTAAACTTTCCTGATTATTCTTTTTTAGCAGCATGATAATTAAATAGATTGCAATAGAAACAATCGAAATAATGGAAAAAACATTTTTTCCAGCATAACCAAAAACAATAAAAAGTACAGCTACATAACTGATCGTTTTATAGTAAAATGAGGCGAGAGAAAGTAATCGGTTCTTATTCCAATAAAAATGATTTTTCAAATTAATGATTAAACTGATAATCACAGGAATAATTAAAATTTGAATAAGTATCGAAACATATTCAACATTTAGTTTAAACAATATTACCGCCAAGGAGAATACTGCTGCCAAAATAATTTCACTTTTCATTTTCTTAATTTTAGTTATCCAAATGTAGCATACCAAGCACATTCAGCTTCCTTTTCTAAAAGAGAAATTGGTATGTTTATAATAAAAACAATCTCCGGAATAGGATTCCCGTCATCTTTGAAAACTTCCTCCATTGTACTTCTCATACAATCCATAAAATCTGTCTCCCAAGATTTAAAATTAGGGGCAAAATAAACAGTACAATAGTAAAAACTAAATTTCAGATTTGAAATAATTTGCAAAATCTGACTTTTTTCATTCTGTGAAAAGCTAATATTGTTGTACACTAATTCTTCATACTTCAGAGAAATTTCACTAATATTTTCAGGATTAACTTCCCGTACAAAATCAGCAAATAGTTTACTTTCTAATCTAGAATAATTTTTAGTTTTTATCGCAGGATAAAAGTTCTTTGTATTATTATTTAAAATGCACCGAACAGCTTCATCGTAGCTCTTCTTATCACCTTTATTGAATAAGGATAATTTGTTATTTACTTCAGCGTAAACCTGTTCCATTTTAATACCGTAGCTATCATACGGGTTTATACTTTTATCAAAAATGTTTTTTACATGTAAATTTTCTAATTTTAAATTTTCACTTTCTATACGAATTTCTGAGATGTCTTTTTCTCTCTTATTACACGAAATAAATAGAAATACAACCATAAAGAAGTATATAAATTTTTTCATTTTTTAAATTCATAAACTTTATTTTAAATCTGCGAGGTTTATTACTTTGGCAATAAAACCCTCTGTTTGTTTTTGACTATTACAGAGGCAGGATTTTAGTTTTACATTTATTTAGCGATCTGTTTTCCCTCTATAAACGGAGGACTTTTTATTTTGATATATTTCTATAACTATTACAATTATAGTCTATTCTTCATACTCTTAAATTATCCAATGTATTAACGCCTGCATCTTTTTATCAAGCGTATCGTTTTTTATGATCAATGTTAAAAAATTTATTATGCATTAATTATCTTTCCTTATTAATGGTCATTTTTCAAAAAACATTACCCTCAAAAACCAATATTTTTTCAACAGAAATACTAAATAACTGTTTTAATGTTTATTATAAATTAAATTTAGAATTAATCTAGTGTATAATTCCGTCCTGAACGGCACTTGAAAAGCAGGTAAAAATCTGTTTTTTTTGCAAACGACATTCAATCCATTACGGAGTTTTATGGAGAATTAACCACAAAATAAGTTTTGCGAAGAAAAAGAATTAGTGCGTTAATTTTAAATCCAACTCATTCTGAGGAATACGGATCATGTTCTTCAAGCGATATAGATAGGCTTCTTTTACCACTTCCCCACCACGCTCAATGGCAATGGTGTCTGGCGCTTGAACTGTTTCGAAATAAGGGATCATTTTGATCATTGGATCTTCAAAATCGTTGCTAAAGGTAAGATAATAGGCATCCATTCCTAAAGCAAAACTGCCTCTTTGCTTATTCATCCATGCGTATTTATGGATGCGTTCCAATCCGCCAATCGCTTTAACCACTTTCTGGTTATGTTGTGCGATATAAAAATCGATATGAGCCGCCGGAAACCAACGCCAAGAAAGAATTGGGGCATCGGAAGTCATGGTTCCAGCTTGGCTGTCGTTTTCGAAAAGCGGAGCTATTTTTTTATTCAATTGTCGCCATCCAAACATATCCAAAGTCGGATCTATTGGAACTGATTTAGCCGAATAAAGAAGTCCGAAATTAATTTGCGCAATGGCTAAAACAAAAATTGTTGCAAGTAAAATCAATGCCGATTTAACAGCCCAATGCGTTTTTTTCAATTCCAAACTAGAAAGATAAGTCGCCGCAATTAACATCAAGGATAAATAAGCAGGACCTGTCCAATGCGGCAAGGTTTGTCGGAATAAAGCAACAAATAAAAAAGTAGCCAATAGTGGCAACGAAAGAAATAGTAATATGGGCAACTTCTCCTTCGGCATAAAATTATTTGTTCTCAGCGACTTCCAAACAGCAATCCAAGTCAAAACAAAAACAAAAGGATTGTTGTAAAAAAATTGTCCTCCCAATTCGGTTCCCAGCAAATCAAAGCGGATATTGGAGCTAAAAATATTGGCTCTTTCGCCTTGAAAAGTAAAGCTGATAAAATCGTTTTGCAAATTCCAATAAATCACCGGAATTAACAGAAGAAGCGAAATCAAAGCTGCCAAATACAGTTCGTACCTTTTCAGCCACTCTCGATTATAAAAGAGAATATACAAACCTGCACCTAACCATAAAAACACCGAAGTGTATTTAGAAAGCATGGCAAACCCAATGGTTAAACCCAGATAAAGCATTTTTTTTCCACTTGCTTTTTCTCTATTTTTTTCAGGAAGAATGGCCAACATAATGGATATACTCATCAGCCAGAAAAACACTTGTGGTGTATCGGGCAAAATAAAGATGCCCACAATCACGGAAGTATAAATAGAAGCTGTATAAAGCAAAGCTGCATACCAACCGGTGCGTTCATTTTTAATTTGTTTTCCTAAATGAAAAAACAAATACGTATTGACCGCCGCAAAAACAATGGACGATAAACGAATAAAAAATCCGCTATCAAAAAGTAAGTTAAGCGAAAAAAGCTGAATGAAAAAACCCACCATTGGAGGATGATCAAAATGACTCCAATCGGGAAAAAGCGCGTAAGTCCAATAGTAAACTTCGTCGTTTCCCAATTCAATTAGGAAAGCTAGAACAGCTCTAATCAGTGTAGTAAAAACGATTAGCCAAACTACATTTTTATGGAGCTGACTTCGGAACACTATTGAACGCTTATAAGATAAACATCAAAAATTAATACGGTATTTGCAGGAATTGAGCCACTTCCTGTTGTTCCATAACCTAAACCTGAAGGAATGAATAATTTTCCTGTTCCACCTGCCTTTAACAATGGAATGCCTTCTTGCCAACCTTTGATTACATTGGAAAGAGGAAAACTAGATGTTCCGCTATCAAAAACCAAACCTGTAGTAAGTTTTCCAGTGTAATTTACAGTAACATTGGAGCTAATCGTTGGTTGCACTCCTGTTCCCGGATTATTGATGATATAATACAATCCAGAAGCTGTTACTTGAGCCGTTAAATCGTGATCACTCAAATATTGTTCGATAATTGCTTTGTCTATTTCAAGTTGTGCATCGTAGTCAGATTCCTTATTACAAGCCATTAATCCAAATACCAATGCAAATAAGAATAGAATATTTTTTTTCATCTGTTTATAATTTGTTTTTTAATTAGTTCGCAAAAGCTCATGAAAGCTAGAGCCGTTAACATACGGAACTCCCCGTTCATCATCCTAATCTATGTGAGATGATCGCTCATGGCTCCTTTCATTTGTTTTTTTGTGGATGCAAAGATATTAAAAAAGCTCAGGAAGCGATCATTTATCCTGTTGAAGTCTGATTTTCTCGCAGCTCAAGGCAATATGTTCATGCGTGGCCGGAATATGAAACACAGGTTCCCAATGATGATTTCCAACTGCCGACACAGCATCTTTAAGGGCTAACCAGACCGAAAGTCCATGAATAAACGGAGGCTCTCCAACAGCTTTGCTTTTTTTAATAACGCCAGGATAGCCTGCATTTTCGAGTAAGTGTACTCTAAAATCGTGTGGAATATCTGTAACAGCAGGAATCTTATACGTATCAGGAGAATGATTTAAAAGATTTCCGTCTTTGGAATATTTCATTTCCTCCGAAGTTACCCAACCCAAACCCTGAACAAAAGCGCCTTCTACTTGACCTTTATCTATCAGTGGATTAATCGAGTCTCCAACATCGTGCAAAATATCCGTTCTCAAAATGCGATGTTTTCCTGTTAAAACATCTATTTCTACTTCTGAAACCGATATGCCAAAAGCAAAATAATGAAAGGGTTTGCCTTGCCCTTTTTCTCGATCGAAATGAATATCAGGTGTTTTGTAAAATCCAGTTGAACTCAAACTAATCTGCTGTAAATAGGCAAACAAAGCCAACTCCGGAAAAGAGATTTCATATTTTTTGTCGAACACTTTATTGGAAGAAAAATGTATTTCGGTTTTCGATTCTGGAAATTTAAGACGGAAAGCATCACTCAATCGTTGCTTTAAAGTATCGCAAGCATTTTTTACGGCCATCCCATTTAAATCCGTTCCCGACGAAGCAGCAGTGGCTGATGCATTTGGCACTTTGGAAGTATTGGTTGCCGTCACGTTTACTTTGCTGATATCGACTCCTAATGTATCAGCAGCAACTTGTCTCATTTTCGTATGCAAACCTTGTCCCATTTCGGTTCCACCATGATTCACAGCAAGGCTCCCATCTTGATAAATATGCACCAATGCACCCGCTTGATTTAAAAATGAAGTTGTAAATGAAATACCAAATTTTACAGGAACCATTGCGATTCCTCGCTTCGTAAATTCATTTTTCGCATTGAACGTATTCACTTCTTTTCTTCGATGATCATAATCACTGCTTTGCATTAACTGATCATAAAGTGCAGGCAGACGGTTATAAATAACCTCTTGTCCATAAGGTGTTTTATTGTTGGGCTGATCGCTGTAGAAATTCAGTTTTCGAACTTGAGCAGCATCTTTTTTTAGTTTCCGAGCAATTCGATCGATCACTGTTTCGATTACAGCAATTCCTTGTGGACCGCCAAAACCACGAAAAGCAGTATTGGAAGGAAGATTGGTTTTCCAGACCAAACCCTGAACGCGAACACTTGGTAAAAAATAAGCATTATCGATATGAAACAAAGCGCGTTCAAGAATCGCCATGCTTAAATCCAAAGCTGATCCTCCATTGGAATTAAAAAACACATCGAGCCCTAAAATTTTCCCATCCGCATCAAACCCCACTTCGTAAGTAGAATAAAACGGATGTCTTTTCCCTGTAATTAACTGATCAATATCTCGGCTCAAATGCATTTCAACCGGCTTTTGCGTATAATTTGCAAGCAAGGCTGTCCAAGCTGCAATGTGATTGGCTTGCGTTTCTTTTCCGCCAAATGCTCCTCCCATGCGCTTCACTTCCACTTCGACCAAATTTTTCGAAATTCCTAAAACCTTTGCAACAATGGCTTGTGTTTCGTCGGGATGTTGCGAAGAGCTGTAAACCAACATTTCTTTGCCTTCTCTTGGCACTGCGAGTGCTGTTTGAGTTTCAAGATACCAATGTTCTTGTCCGCCCGAATACAAATCGCCAATCAATTGGTGCGGAGCATTTTCAATACTTTCCTGCCAATTTCCTCTTTCTATTTTACGCACTTTTTGAAAAGCTTCGCCGTGTTCCATCGCATCTTCCAAACGTATAATTGCTGGAAGTTCTTCATATTCTATTTCAATCAATTGAGCTGCTTTCATGGCCGTTTCAATCGTATTTGCAGCAATTAGAGCAATTGGCGCACCAATGAAATTAACTTCGTCTTCTATTAAACAAGCTTCGTCTTTTGCAATGGGACCCATTTGATTTGTCCCCGGAATATCTTTAAAAGTAAGCACACAGGCTACGCCATTGATTGCTTTTGCATGAAAACAATTGAGTGACTCGATTTTTGCATGCGCTTTTGAACTGTACACCAGATAACCAATTAAAGCGTCCTCGCTCAACTTCATATCGTGGATGTAAACGGATTCTCCACTAACGTGGTAGCGGATACTGTTATGTTCAATCGACTTCTTATCCATAAAAATGGTTTTTAGTCCCTCAAAAATAACAAAAACCCGTCAGATTACGAAACCTGACGGGTTAATATTACGCTTTAAAATCGTTTTAGAATCCCAATAGCTTTTCGATAGGAGAAATTCCTGCAAATAGCATTCGTTCAGGATTTTCGAGCAGCTCTTTTACTTTTACCAAGAAGCCAACTGAGTCTTTTCCATCAATAATTCGGTGATCGTAAGAAAGTGCGACGTACATGATGGGATGAATTTCTACTTTTCCATTCACGGCGATAGGTCTTTCAACAATATTATGCATCCCTAAAATAGCACTTTGAGGAGGATTGATAATTGGAGTAGATAACATCGAACCAAAAACACCGCCGTTGGTAATGGTAAATGTTCCACCGGTCATTTCTTCGATACTCAATTTGCCGTTGCGTGCTTTTACAGCCAAATCTTTAATGGCTTGTTCAATTCCAGCAAGACTAAGTGTTTCCGCATTCCGAACAACTGGAACTACCAATCCTTTTGGTGAACTCACGGCCACACTAATATCTGCATAATCATACGTCACTATTTCGTCGCCATCAATCATTGCATTTACTTGCGGAAATTCACGTAATGCTTCGGTAACTGCTTTCGTAAAAAACGACATAAACCCCAATCCTACACCATGAAGTTCTTTGAATTGTTCTTTGTATTTTTTCCGAATTTCCATAATTGGCGTCATGTTTACTTCGTTGAACGTGGTTAACATGGCGGTTTCATTCTTTACAGAAACCAAACGTTGCGCCAATTTTTTTCGCAAAAGCGACATCTTTTTTGCTTCTTGATTTCGAGTTCCGCCCCAAGAACTTTCGCTTTGATCAGATGCTAATGGTTGATTTTGTTTTGATTGCGCATAAAAATCAACATCTTTAACTCCCAAACGCAAAGATTTATAAAACGCTGTGATTTCCGCTTCGCTGATGTTTTTTTCTTTCATTAGCTTCCGCGCCAAAGGCGATAAATGCATTTCCGATTCCGTAGCTTCTTCAATCACTTTTTCTTTAGAAACAGGTTTTGATTCTACTGGTTTTTCTTTTACCACTTCGGTAGGTTTGGCAGTAAGAACACTCTCGGTTGTTGTTTCTGGAACGCTTACACTCGTATCGATGCTACAAATAACCGTACCAATTTCTACTGTATCGCCTTCTTCTACCAAAAGTTTAATTTGTCCGGCTTCTTCTGCACTGATACTTAGCGTGGCTTTATCAGAATCTACTTCAGCAATATCTTGATTCTTTTGAACCAATGCGCCATCTTCAACAAGCCACGAAGCTATTTGTACTTCGGTAATGGATTCTCCCGGACTGGGGACTTTTATTTCTACAATCATTTTGTTTTGTTTTGTTCTAATTCAAGGTTAAACTGCTGCCAATTATTTCCGATACAAGCCATTTTACAAATGGTTCCAATACGAGGACAAGTACCACATTCGTCGAATGGTTTTTCAACAATTTTCCGCTGTTGCTTTTGATGAAACTTACTTGATCCTGTAGCTGGACTTCCTGTGGCAGGACGAGCGACAATAAATAAATTCAAATGCTCTAATTCGGAGCGGATAAATGGACTTGCACCCATATTGTAAGGCTCTTCTTGAACCCACATTAAGCTGCTTGCATTTTTATATTTTTTGATGATTTTATCAATTTGCTTTTTAGGCAAAGGATACAGCTGTTCGATACGAACAATCGCTAAATCTTCGTTTTTAAGTGCTCTTTTTTCGTCTAATAAATCGTAATACACTTTACCCGTACAAAAAGCTACTTTCTTGATTTTTTTAGGATCGGCAGAATGATCATCGATCACTTCTTGAAATCCACCTTTTGTGAATTCGCTTAAATCAGAAACGGCTTCGGGATGACGCAAGAGGCTTTTAGGCGTGAAAATAACCAGCGGTTTGCGAAATTCGCGTTTTACTTGTCGCCTTAAAATATGAAACATATTTGCAGGTGAAGTTAGGTTAGCAACCTGAAAATTATTTTCGGCACAAAGGGTTAAAAAGCGCTCCATTCGTGCACTGGAATGCTCCGGACCTTGTCCTTCAAAACCGTGAGGTAAGAAGATAACCAAATCATTCATTACATTCCATTTGTCTTCGGCACTGCTCAAAAACTGATCAAAGATAATTTGAGCACCATTGTTAAAATCGCCAAACTGAGCTTCCCAAATGGTTAATCCATGAGGCGAATTCATCGCGTATCCATATTCAAAACCCAAAACTCCATATTCAGATAGTAAGGAATTATAGATAGTAAATGGAGCTTGTTTCTCACTGATATAATGAAGTGGCGTGTATGTGTCTACTGAATCATCGATTGTAAATACCGCATGGCGATGCGAGAAGGTACCTCTTTCCACATCTTGACCGCTAATTCGAACCGGAATTCCTTCGCGAACCAAAGAACCATACGCAAATAGTTCGCCCATGGCCCAATCCAATTTTTGATCCTTAAAAACCATGTTGTGCCTCGTCTTTTGAAGGCTCTCTATCTTTCTAAAGAACTTTCTGTTTTTAGGAAGATCGGTTAGTTTGGTTGCAATGGATTCTAGGGTTGATAAATCAACAGCTGTTTCTGGTGAAAAATCAAAATCAGCTTTGTTTGCTTTTCTAATTCCTGTCCATTCTTTTTGTAAGAAAGAGGTAATATTAGCACTTGTAATTTTTTTTGCACTTACCAAAGATTCTTCAAGAAGTTCGCTAAAATCGCTTTCTATTTTATCCGCTTCTTCGGCAGTGATATCGCCTTGTTCAATTAATTTTTTGGCATAAATCACACGTGGATCATCATGATTTTCAATGGCTTTGTATAAAACCGGTTGTGTAAAACGAGGTTCATCTCCTTCATTATGACCGTATTTTCGGTAGCAAAGCAGATCAATAAACACATCTTTTTTAAACTTCTGACGATATTCCATGGCCAACATGGTGGTGTAAGCTACCGCTTCGGCATCATCTCCATTTACGTGAAATACGGGCGATTGGATGGCTTTAGCCACATCCGTACAATAAGTGGATGTTCTAGCATCGAGGTAATTGGTTGTAAAACCAACTTGATTGTTAATCACAAGATGCAAGGTTCCGCCAGTTGTATATCCTTTTAATTTAGACATTTGAGCGACTTCATAAACAACGCCTTGTCCGGCAATGGAAGCATCTCCATGAATAAGAATAGGCACAATATTATCTTCAGTAACGCTTGTTTTTACATCGTCGATTCTAGCCCTTGTTAGACCTTCAACAACAGGATTAACAGCTTCTAGATGCGAAGGATTTGGAGAAAGAACCAACACAACGTCTTTTCCTTTATTGGTTTTGGTTTCGGAAGTATAACCCAAGTGGTATTTTACATCGCCTAATAAATAGGAATCTTCATATTCATTTCCGTCAAATTCGCTGAATATTTTATAATAGGGTTTTCCCATGATATTGGCCAAAACATTTAAGCGACCACGGTGAGCCATTCCCAACATAAACTCATGAATACCCAATTCATTCCCCCACTCAATGGCGGCATCTAATGCTGGAACAAGTGATTCAGCTCCTTCGAGTGAAAATCGTTTTTGTCCGGGGAATTTTTTATGAATAAACTTTTCAAAACCAACGGCTTGTGTTAATTTTTTAAGAATTGTCAGTTTATCTTCTTTTGAAAATGAAGGTGTATTTCTACTGCCTTCCATTTTGGATTTTAACCAAGCAATTTCATCTAAATTACGAATATAAACGTATTCTACCGCGATGGAACCACAATAGGTTTGGTCTAACATCTGAATGATATCCTTCAGCTTTGCTGCTCCTAAACCAACTTTTTTACCCGCTTCAAAAACCTGCTCTAAATCTTGCTTCTGAAGACCAAAATTCTGATAATCGAGCGAAGGTTCGTAATGCCTTCTTGTGCGCACCGGATTTGTTTTGGTAAACAAATGACCTCTTTTTCGGTAATCTTCGATTAAATTTATAACTCTAAACTCCGAAGAAGAAACGCTTTCATTCTTTGGGGAATAGTCATTTTTGAAAAACTCAAAACCTTCAAAGAATTTTCTCCATCCAAACTCAACGTTTTCAGGATTCTCTAAAAATTGTTGATACAAGGTATCTATTTCTTCGGGGCTGCTATTTAAATAGGAGTGCTTATCCATATGATTTGTAGAGCAAATTCTTATCGAAAGTGCATTCTGTTAATTTAAAATGATTATAAATTATTTAGCAAAATTAAAAAATTATGTTTAGCAAATGTGCTAAAACATTGTAAATTCAAATAGAATCTCTTTTTAAAGAAGTTCAAATTTACTAAAGCTCTTTCAATTCAAAACCAACACTTTCTAGATCCTTCCAATATTTTGGATACGATTTGGCAACCACCGTTGGTGAATCTATTTTAATGGGCCCGAATAGCATTGATAAAGGAGCAAAAGCCATTGCCATGCGGTGATCGGCATATACATGAACTCCTTGTTTTACTTCTAATTTGGAAGGTAAAACCGTCATACTATCGTCGTTGGCAGTAACATTTGCACCTAATAAGCTTAATTCTTTTTTTAATGCTTCGAGTCGATCTGTTTCTTTAAACCTTAAATTTCTTAATCCAGAATAATTGCCTTCCATCTGCAGTGCGGTAGCAGTTGTGATAAACATTTGTGCTAAGTCGGGATAATTGTAAAAATCTTTCTGAATGGCTTTTGGTTTGAATTCGGTTTTAGTAAGTCGAACTCCTTTTGATGTATACGTGGTTTTTACACCAAAATCCTGGGCCCAATCGGCAATAATACAATCGCCTTGTGTGCTGTCTTTTTTCAATCCTAGAAGAACAATATCAGCATCCTCAGAAAATGCAACCATTTGATACCAATAAGCAGCTGCGCTCCAGTCGGATTCAACACGATACACATTTTTATTTTGGTAGCGTTGCTTTTCAATTGAAATCGTATCTCCTTCTTCGTCGATTACAATTCCAAATTCGCGCATGATATTAATGGTCATTTGAATGTATGGAGCTGAACTAACTTTTCCTATTAACTTCATTTTCAGACCATTGGTCATTTTAGGAGCAAGTAGTAAAAGTGCAGAAATAAATTGTGAGCTTACTGTAGCATCCACTTCAATTTCTCCTCCTTTAATGCGTTTCCCTTCAACTCTGATGGGAGGAAACCCTTCTTTTTCCATGTAGGTTATGGAAGTGCCTAGTTCTTGTAATTTTTCTACCAAAATGCCTATAGGACGCTCTTTCATTCGATCTGATCCGGTGATATAGGATTTTACATTGATATTGGAAGCGTAAGCGGTAATAAAACGCATGGTTGTTCCAGAATCTTGTATATCCAAATTCAACGAAATATGCGTTCCTTTTAATCTTAACAAAGATTCCAAAGAAGATTGCATTATTTGCGTATCGGTACTGTCGGATAAATTTTCGATTGCCAAATCTTCGGTTCCAAGAATCGCATCAATGATCAATAAACGAGCACTCTCACTTTTAGAGGCCGGTAATAAAATCTCACCTTTTATGCTTCGATTCTTTTTTGTTATTGAAAAAGCCATGAATAACTTGTTTTAAGGAGTTTTCTATTTTTTCTTCTGTAATGTCGACATTAATTTGACAGTCACCAATGCGATTTAATAAACTGAAATTCAACCGTGTTCCTTCTTTCTTTTTGTCTTGTTTTGAAAATGCAATTATTTCAGGGATTTGATTTTCAGCAAAGGAAATAGCTTTAAAATGCTTCTTGATAACTTCTTGGATTTCATGCAATTCTTCTAAAGAAAGACCTAAAATATCATGCGATAATTGTGCCTCCACTAAAATCCCAATCGCTACCGCTTCGCCATGCAGCAAAGGTGATTCGGTATCCAAAAAATAAGATTCAAAAGCATGACCAATGGTATGTCCAAAATTTAATACTTTGCGTAAGCCTTTTTCGGTTGGATCCTGTTCAACAATTTCCTTTTTAATGAGAATGGATTGCTGAATAAGTTCTTGCAAATTTTCTGAGGTGAAATCTTCGAGCTTAGATAATTTTGTCCAATAATTTGCATCTAAAATCAAACCATGCTTGAGCATTTCTGCATACGCCGAAACCTTTTGATTTTCGTGTAAAGTTTCTAGAAATTGCACATCGATAATCAACTGTTTGGGGGTGGCAAATAATCCAACCTGATTTTTATATTTGGAAAGATTAACGCCAGTTTTGCCACCTATAGACGCATCAACCATGGCCAAAAGCGAAGTTGGAATGTTAACAAAGTCCATTCCTCTTTTAAAAGTAGAAGCAACAAAACCACCTAAATCAGTGATTAAACCACCGCCCAAATTAATCAATAAAGAATGTCGATCTGCTCCACTTTCTGTTAAACTTTCCCATAAATGCGCAGCAATTTCGATACTTTTATTAGCTTCTCCAGGATCAATTACAAGTAAGTCAGCATTTTCTAAAAGAGTAGATTCGTTGGATAAAATCGGATAACAAAGCGTATAAGTATGCTCATCCATGAGCACAAAAAGCGAGGAATAGTTTCCTTTAGAAATAAACTCATCGAGCAGCAAGCCCGCATTCCCCAAAAGAATCGAGTAATCCGTAGTTTGTATTTTAATTGGGCTTATCATGGCACAAAATTACGAATATTTAAGCTTGTCTTTTGATTTGTAATGGAAATCGTTTGAAAGTATTTTATTTCAGACATAGGTTAATATACGGACAATATTGGCAATTCTTTTTTTCGGTGGTTTGAGCAAATGGAACGGCTTGTTCAAACATCTCACCGACCAGTTCTGCCAGTCCTTTTTCGAAATGCTCTAGATTTTCTGAACTCAAAGTAGTATGACGATCGCCTCCCAAATACAAATACGGATTGCTGGTATTTCGCAGAGCAATTATTCCGCTTTGGATAGGCGTATTCGGATATTTTGCACTCAACAACCAGACATACGAAAGCAGTTGTACATTTTTCTCAAATTTGACCTCTTTGAACAATAAATCAAAATCGATTTTCTTAATTGAGCTTTCTTTTACGGCCCCGGATTTATAATCCAAAACGCGAATCAAGTTTCCCCATTGGTCAATTCGGTCTGCCACTCCACTAATTTTCACTTGTGTGATTCCATCGTTTAACACAAGATTTCTTTCTAGATTTGTTTCCAATCCAATAATTTTCCATACTTCCGTCGTCTTATGAAGCTTTTTCAATTCCATGATCTCTGCCAGAAAATAAGAATCGAGGTATTTTTCAATACTTTTTAAAGTAAGAAAATTCTGCCCGGTTTGAAGTTGTTGACCTTTAGCTAGTATTTGCGCTTGAGTAAGAACTTCGCTAGCGAGTTTTGATTTCATTTTGAGCAAATCATTTTCACTTACTATTTTATCTACAAACGGATTGAACAAACTTTCCAAGGTATGGTGAATGATATTACCAAGTATGCGATCATCTATAAAAGATTCTTCTTCATCCGGTTGGTAGATTTTAGCAAGATGTCGGAAATAAAATTTAAGCGGACAGGAAATATAGGTATTGATTGCTGTTGGCGAAATCCCTTCGGCCGCTTTTTCCGTGAGTAATACTTTTATTTTGTCTGTTTTTGCGACTTCGATAACCACTTTATTATCAGGAGTAATGTTAGCAAAATTGTATAATTGTTCACTAATCTTTACCAAAGGATTGTATTTAGGCAACTCACGAAGTAGTTGAGTAATATATCTACTCTTTTCGCCACCCAATAAAGCGCCTGCAGTAGTGCTATAGGTAAGTGTGATATTCTTTGCTCGCTGAATTAGGCGATAAAAGTGATAGGCAAAAATGGCGTTTTTTTCTTGATAGGTTGGCAAATTAAAGCTTCGTTTGATATCCACCGGAATGAAAGAATTTGCCATTTTCCCTGAAGGTAAAATATCTTCGTTGGCAGAAAGGATAATCAGATTTGAGAAATCGAGCAATCGCGTTTCGAGTAATCCCATTAGTTGCAATCCTTTGAGTGGCTCCCCATGAAACGACTGACTTTGATTGCCTAGCAACTGTTCAAATACCAGTTTAAATTCTTGCAAATTGAGCGTTTGTCCGTATTTACGAATTCGGTCTGAAAGCCTATTCAACAGACGTGCATAGACTAAAAAAGCCTCCCAATCAGACCCGTATTTTTTCTTGACCTGCTCCTCTTTTTGTTGATAATTAGCGGAAAAAAGCCGGATAAACTGCTGGAAGAATTCAATCGCAGTTTCTGCTTTATTTCCAAAATCCTGAAAAAGAAAGCCTAAGGATGTCGATGTTTCATGAATCATTTCTTCCAATTCGATGGTTGACCAATACAATTGTTTTTGGATGCTCATTTCGATTGGTGCATTTTCTTGCCAGAAATCTGCAATGAGCGGATTATTAATCAATTGCATGATATCGTCTTTGGCAAACCGGAGGGTTCCGTTGGCATGCAATTTCTGATTTCGTTGTGCATTAAACTGCATACGAAGAAATTGTCGGAAAAGCACATGAGCCGAAGTGTTCTTTAAAGGATAACCCATGGTCACATTTGTTTCGGACAGGACAGAGGCATCCAAACTATTTAAAACAGGAAGCAACAAAGTTTCATCGGCCAAAACCAACGCAGTTGCATTTAATTCAGGATTTTGCATTTGCGCTTCGCTAATCATTTCGGCAGCAATTTTTGCTTGCCCTACGCCACGCGGCACGGCAACAATTCTCAGCGATTTCGCTTTCTGAAAATGCATCGTAAGGTGTTCCTCTTCAAACGAAAACCATTCGGCATATTTACGCAAAAACAATCCGGCTTCCTGATTTGTATTGGAAAAATAATAGGAATCTACATCCCAATAAATAAGTGCTTGCTTTCGCTGATATAGATATTTGAAGATCTTTTCTTCGGAAATTGTTAAGGCATTAAAACCAATAAAAACGAGTTGATTCCAGGTTTGCTTTTCTTTAATAAGGTCTGGATGCTCAGCAACATATCTGTAAGAAAGACCATTGTATGCAAGGTTTTTAGACAATAATCGTTGGTTAAAATATTGGTAATAATCGTTTAGCTTATGAAAAAAAGCCAAGTATTTTTTTTGGAAATCGCTTAAATCTTCTCTTCCTAAATTCCATTCTTTTATCGCATACGAATCGCTTAGGTAAGAGAATAATTCGTTTGCATCGCCCAAATGCATGTCTAACTCATTAAAATCATTGATTAGCACCGGAGCCCATTGCAAAAAAGCTTCAAACGTTTGTGCTTGATCACCTTCTAAAAAGGAATAAACGCTATACAATTCGAAGCTCAAATCTACAGCGTCTATCACTGTATATGGCGCTAAATACTGAATGAAATCATCGATGGAAAATAGTCGTGGAATCCGAAGTGGCATTCCCTTCTCCTGAAAATATCTTTTTATGAATACTTGCGATCTTCTGTTTGGAGTTATCAAACATAAATTGCTAAAAGTTTCTGGGTATTTGATTAAAATATCATCCAAAACCTCTTCCAAAAAACTAGCCGATTCTCTTCGTATCATCCTAAGAATTTTAAGTTTTCAGCTAATTGAATTGTATCCGGTTTACCTACATCAAGCCATTCGCTATCGTCGTGAAAATACCCACCAACTCTTTGCTTTTCAGAAATAGATAAATAAAAATCGATGATTGAGAATTTTTCTTGAGCTGGAAAAAAATCTACTATTTCAGGAGAAATGATATGAACTCCTGAAAAAGCCGCTTTAATTTTGTGTCTACTCGACCAATCGCCTTTTTTTTCTCCGGTTTTTATATTTCCCCAAGCTTTTAGTCTATTTGCATTATCAAAAATTAAATATCTGGATGTTTCTCTGTTCCGAATAGCTAAGGTTGCTATCGAATCTGATAATAGATGCTCGTTCTGCATGGCTCGAATGTCCAAATTGGTTAACACATCCACATTGTGAATTAAAACAGCTTCATTTCCCGAAATAAAATTTCTTGCTTTATTTAGCGCTCCTCCCGTATCAAGTAGATCTTTTCGTTCATCCGATATCACAATATCCAACCCGAAATTTTTATTCTGATCGAGGAAATCAATTATTTGATCTCCAAAAGCGTGAATATTAATTAAGAGTTTTGTAAAACCTAATTTCTTAAGTTTTTCTATTTGATGCTGCAGCAAAGGTTTTCCTTGAACAGGAACCAATGCTTTGGGTTTATTGGCGGTAAGTGGGTATAGCCGAGTTCCTAATCCTGCGGCTAAAATAATTGCTTTCACAACGATGAGTTTTGTTTGTGCTAAGATACAAATTCCGCTCTCTCAAAAAGAATTGAAATAAAAAAAGCCGGAAAAAACCGGCTTAGATTTAATTACTGTAACTTTATTTTTTTGTCCAGATCATCTACATAGCTTTTGAACTTTTTGTCGGTATCCAGCAAGTTATTTACTGTTTTAACGGCATGCAGAACAGTTGCGTGATCTTTATTTCCGCAATGTTGCCCAATAGTGGCCAAAGAAGATTTGGTATGTTTTTTAGAAAAGTACATGGCTAACTGACGAGCTTGCACAATTTCTCTTTTTCTGGTTTTACTGTTAATAACATCCAATGGAAGGCTAAAATATTCGCAAACGACTTTTTGTATGTATTCGATGGAAATTTCTCTGGAAGTAGATTTAACGTATTTATCGATGATTTGCTTTGCAAGATCGATATTGATCTCTTTTTTATTGAGCGAACTTTGAGCCATAATGCTAATGAGCGCACCTTCTAATTCACGAATACTATTTGTGATACTGTAGGCTAAATATTCAATCACATCTTGAGGCATCTCAATTCCATCGTTGTATAATTTCTTTTCGATGATGGCGATACGTGTTTCAAGATCGGGAGCTTGCAAATCGGCCGCTAAACCCCATTTGAATCTAGAAATTAATCGGTTATTAAACCCTGATAATTCCACCGGTGGAATATCCGATGTAATAACAATCTGCTTTCCGTTTTGATGTAGATGATTGAAAATTTGGAAAAATACATCCAAGGTTTTTTCTTTTCCTGCCATTAAATGTACATCATCAATAATCAATACATCAATCATTTGATAGAAATGCACAAAATCGTTTTGATTTCCATGACGAATACTATCTATGAATTGGGAAATAAATTGATTTGAATGCAGGTATAACACCGTTTTATCGGGAAAATTTTCGCGCACTTGCAAACCAATGGCATGCGATAAATGCGTTTTTCCTAATCCGGTAGGGCTGTATAAAAACAAGGGATTAAACGAAGTTTTTCCGGGATTTTCAGCAACTGCAAAACCGGCAGAGCGCGCTAAGCGATTACAATCGCCTTCAACAAAATTTGCAAATGAATTGGATTCAACCAATTGAGAATTCACTTTCACCTTTTTTATTCCGGGAATAATAAAAGGATTTGGAATGTCTTTTGACTTAGCTCTATTCATAGTATATGGCATAGCGACAGCCGGATTATTAATAGACTCTTTGCTTGAAGTAGGAAGTTTGATGCTTTTTTTATCTTGGCCAGGAATTGAATTATCCATGATAATACTGTATTCCAATCTACCATTCGGTCCTAATTCCTTTTTAATAACCATCCGAAGCAATTTGATATAGTGCTCCTCTAGCCACTCATAAAAGAATTGACTTGGGACTTGAATCGTTAATACATCATTCTGTAACTTTAAAGGAACTATTGGCTCAAACCAAGTTTTAAAGCCCTGAATATTAACGTTATCCTGAATAAACTCAAGGCAATTGTTCCAAATTTTTACGTGATCTTTCTCCATTTTTTATTAAGGTTAAACCTATAGCAATGCTGCGCTAAATAATTTAAATTTCGTCTTAATTTATTTGAGTGCTTTCTGGTGGTTATTCTTTGCTACAAATTAGCAGGACAAAAGTGTATGAAAAAGTGTGGAGAAAAAAAATAATTTTTACTTGTCTTTTATATATTTTTTAACTATCATTATGCCGATTCAACAATTATTGCGTTTAAGAATTAATCTACTCCAATACAAATCTATGCATCTGATATATAATTACTTAATAGTTTTTTAACAAAAAAATAATATACGCAATTAAATATGTAAAATAAATCTAAGTATCTGTATTTACGCAGGTAGAATAAAGCATTAGGAGGCGAACTGATTTTTATATTTAACAGAAGCAAATAAACCATCAACAAACCGAAAATCGATTTTCATCCTTTTAGCAAATCTCCACAAATAAATCATGCGTTTTCTGAATCCAATTACCAACTTTTAAACAAACTTTTTAACAAATTTAGAAAAGGATATCCAAAAAGATTAACAAAATTTAAATTAATTTATTTTCTACTTTTGTGGGCAAACTGCCAATAAGACAGGATTTCATTATTTGAATGATTTTTGCAAACAAAGACATTCTAAAGAGAAAAATACAGCATGAAGCAACTATTTAAATTTTTACTTGGAAGTAAATCTCAACGCGATATAAAAGCAATAGACCCTTTATTAAAAAAGACACTTGTTGCTTACGAAACAATTTCAAAGCTAAACGCCGACCAACTTCGTTCTAAAACGATTGAATTTAAGCAGCGAATCAAAGATTCCATTAAAGAAGTGGAAAGTGAAATTGCCGCACTTCAAAAATCAGTAGATGGAAATCAAATCACTTCGATAGACGAAAAAGAAAGCACCTATCAACAAATTGATAAGCTGAACGAAAAGCTTTACGAAATAACCCAAGAACAACTCAACGAAATTCTTCCTGAAGCATTTGCTGTAGTAAAAGCTACTGCCCAACTTTTCAAAGAGAATGATGAAATAGAAGTTACAGCTACGCAACGCGACCGAGATTTGGCTGCCAAATACGACAGTATAAACATTCGCGATAGCAAAGCCTACTATAAAAACGAATGGATGGCCGGTGGAAACTTGGTTAAGTGGGACATGGTTCATTACGATGTTCAGCTTATTGGAGGCATCGTACTGCATCAAGGGAAAGTGGCGGAAATGGCAACAGGAGAAGGAAAAACTTTGGTTGCAACTTTACCTGTTTATTTAAATGCGCTTGCCGGAAAAGGAGTTCATTTAGTTACCGTGAATGATTATCTCGCGAAACGAGATGCTGAATGGATGGGAATGCTCTTTGAGTTTCATGGCTTAAAAGTGGATTGTATCGATAAACATCAGCCCAATTCCGAAGAAAGACGCCAAGCCTATTTGTCAGACATTACTTACGGAACAAACAATGAATTTGGTTTCGATTACTTGAGAGATAATATGACATCCAATCCGGAAGAACTGGTGCAACGCAAACACAATTATGCAATTGTGGATGAGGTTGACTCTGTTTTGATTGATGATGCTCGTACTCCATTAATTATTTCCGGACCAACTCCCAAAGGCGATAATCAGGAATTTGAAGCTTTAAAACCAAATATCGAGCGCTTGTATCAAGCACAACGAAAGCTGGTGACTTCCATCTTAGCCGAATCGAAAAAAATACTGAGTAATAATCCCAATTCAGAACAAGAAAAAAAAGGAGGCGAATTACTTTTTAGAGCTTATAGAGGTTTACCAAAAAACAAAGCTTTAATCAAATTTTTGAGCGAAGAAGGAATGAAAACTTTGCTTCAAAAGACCGAGAATTTCTACATGCAAGAACAAAACAAGCACATGCATATTATTGATGATGAGCTTTATTTTGTGATTGACGAGAAACATAATTCCATCGATCTAACTGAAAAAGGCATCGATTTAATTACAGCTTCGTACGAAGACAATGAGTTTTATATTCTTCCGGATATTGGTGCCGAACTAGCAGAACTGGAAAAAACCAATCTGGATGCCAAAGATAAAGCAGCTCAAAAAAGCGAGCTTTTGCGCAACTACGCAATTAAATCAGAAAGAGTTCATACCGTAAATCAACTTTTAAAAGCTTACGCACTTTTCGAAATTGACGTTGAATATGTGATCATCGACAATAAAATTAAAATTGTGGATGAACAAAGTGGACGTATTATGGAGGGTCGTCGGTATTCCGACGGGCTTCATCAAGCCATCGAAGCAAAAGAAAACGTAAAGGTAGAAGCCGCTACCCAAACTTATGCAACCGTAACGCTTCAGAACTATTTTAGAATGTACAGCAAACTTTCTGGTATGACAGGAACTGCTGAAACAGAAGCCGGAGAATTGTGGGATATTTACAAGTTAGATGTGGTGGTGATTCCTACAAACAGACCGATATCTCGCGATGATCGCGAAGACATGGTTTTTAAAACTACTCGCGAAAAATTCAATGCGGTAACCAATGAAATTGTCAATCTAGTAAATCAAGGAAGACCTGTTTTAGTTGGAACAACATCGGTTGAAACTTCTGAACTTTTAAGCAGAATGCTTAATCGACAAAATATCAAACACAATGTTTTGAATGCCAAACTTCACCAACGCGAAGCAGATATTGTGGCTCAAGCCGGTAAAGCAGGAACGGTAACTATTGCAACCAACATGGCTGGTCGTGGTACAGATATAAAGATTAGCGAAGAAGTAAAAAAAGCAGGCGGTTTAGCCATTATCGGAACAGAAAGACACGAATCTCGTCGTGTGGATCGACAGTTAAGAGGTCGTTCTGGTCGTCAGGGAGATCCGGGAAGTTCTCAATTTTTCGTCGCCTTAGATGATAATTTGATGCGTATGTTTGGATCGGAACGGATTGCCAAAATCATGGACCGTTTAGGTCTGGAAGAAGGAGAAGTAATCCAACACTCCATGATTACCAAATCCATTGAACGTGCACAAAAGAAAGTAGAAGAAAATAACTTTGGTGTACGTAAACGTTTGCTCGAATACGATGATGTAATGAATACACAACGCGAAGCAATCTATAAAAAAAGAAGACATGCTTTGTATGGAGAACGACTTGCCGTTGACATTTCCAATATGCTTTATGATTATACGGAGCAATTGGTTTCTGAATACAAAGAAAGAGCTGATTACGAAGGACTTAATTTAGAACTGCTCACGTCGGTACTTATTGAAGCTCCTTTTGATAGCAAAACATTTGCAAGCGATACTGAATCGGAATTAGCTCAGATGATTTTTGATCATATTTATGAAAATTACCAAATCAAATCGAAAGAAATTGCTCAAAAAGTATTTCCGGTAATTAAAGATGTATTTGAAAATCAATCTTCGTACGAGAACATTGCTATTCCAATTACAGATGGTGTAAAAACCCATAATATCATCGCAAATTTAGAAAAATCGTACAACGATTTTGAAAGAGAAATTCCGCTTTCGATTGAAAAAGGACTTACACTCAGCATTATTGATAATGCATGGAAAGAGCATTTGCGCGAAATGGACGATTTGAAACAATCTGTTCAGAATGCTACCTACGAACAAAAAGATCCTTTGTTAATCTACAAGTTTGAATCGTTTAATCTATTCAGAGATATGGTTCAAAGAAACAATCGAGAAATTAGTAGTTTCTTAATAAAAGGCGATTTACCAAGACAACAAACTACGTTGCGCGAGGCCAAATTACCTAAAGCCAATCAAAACCTAAAAGAAGGTCGCGAAGATTTACTTTCTCAGTCGCATTCCGACACGCAAGTAAAACAAAAACCGCAACCTGTTAAAGTAGAAAAGCAAATTGGGCGAAACGATCCTTGCCCCTGTGGAAGTGGAAAAAAATTCAAACATTGCCACGGAAAAGGAATGTAAAAAACATCAAGCCGGTTTATCCGGCTTTTTTTATGCGCTTTAATTACTTAGCCCTAATCCGACACATACTTTTACTCTAAAACAGAACACAAAACACCACCTCCAAACCAACCTATCATATTGTAAACAAATAGTTTAGAACGATGTGTTAATGTATTCTTAAAAAACAAAGAATAGCTTTAATAGTGAAAGTCTTTATTTAGATTTGATCCAAATAAGCTTGGCATCGATAAAGTTTTTGAGACATTTTAAGCAGATTCCATTTTAATTGTAAAAGATTAAAGTGACGTTTAAAGGTTCAGAAAACCAACAAATGGTGAATAAAACAATCATAATTTAGATACCAGGTTTAATTGAAAATGGTTTAAATGAAAGTAAGAATTAGTCATTATTCAAAATTGCTAATGTGTTGAATATAAATCTAAATTAAGATGAAACAATCGAATACTTTTAACATTTTAATGGGGAACGGTGCTTTCATTACTCTTTAAGAATGCGTTTATCACAGCGCCCAGTCTTGAAATTAAGCTCAAGCCTTTTGCTAATATTAGAATATGATTCTGCATCGTGATTACTCAACCTTTCTTTCCAAACAAAATAATCTTTCGAAAATCAAAAACAAAATGGTTCAACCACTCAAAAATTCAAAATCAAATTAAAATCTATAAACTTAAAATTTTTATTATGAAAACAAAATTACTTTTAGTTAGCATTTCGCTATTTTTATTATCCCACACAGCCACATTTGCTCAGCAAGAAGGTTTCATAGGAGAAGTAAAAATGTTTGCAGGAAACTTTGCACCTAGAGGCTGGGCTATCTGCGATGGATCGATATTATCTATTGCTCAAAATACAGCTTTATTTTCTATTTTAGGAACCACCTATGGTGGCGATGGCCGAACAACTTTTGCATTGCCCGACTTAAGAAGTAGAGTTCCTGTTGGTACAGGTACTGGCCCAGGTTTATCTGAATTTCGCTTGGGATCAAAAGCTGGTTCCGAAACTGTAACACTATCGGTCAATCAATTACCGGCGCACAACCATACGATAAACGCCGTAAGTACGGATGGAAATAAATCTAATCCTTCAGGATATTTACCTGCCTCAACTAAACTATTAGATCCTGAATATTCTGATGCTTCAGCCGATGTTCAAATGGCTTCGAGCATGGTTGGAAATACAGGTGGCAACCAAGCAGTCAACATTAACCAACCATCACTCACAATCAATTTTATTATCTGCGTTCAAGGAGTTTTCCCAAGCAGAAATTAATATTTAAAATCGTCTTATGAAAAAAATTTACTCTATATTCATTTTACTTCTATTTATAAGTTTGAATGGTTTTTCTCAAACCATTACTTTTAATGGATGTCACGACCTTTTTAACGATCAAGACTATATTTTTAACAATGTAGGAACTGATGCAACGGGAAGGTCTATCTTTAGGACTACACCTATCGATGGTCAAGCGTGTGGAGGGCTTGGAACTTGCGAATTCGAAATAGCTTGGAATGTAGCAAATAATCGTTGGGAATTTACTGCTGACAGTGGCAATGGAAATTTCGCAAACCCTTTTTTAATTTATTACAATAGCGAAGCAACAAGTCCTAATCCTCCTGATTTGAATTCTGGAGTTTGGTATGAAAATACCGCTATCACCCAATCAAGTTGTGGCGGTGATCTTACTGCCCTAAATTGTACTTTAATTGGAGATGTTCAAAGTTCGGAGCCCCCAAACACTGCCCCAACAGCAGCTAGTTTTACGGCTACCCCAACGCAAAATTTAGTCTATACTTTTGCTACTTCAGATTTTGGCTATGCTGATGATGATTCTGATCCTATCCATCATTTGCGAATTACAACAGTTCCTGCTTCTGGAACTTTATTTGCTGATGCGAATACCAACGATAGTTATGATACTGGTGAAGAGCTTGCAAATGGAGCAATGGTTTCGAAAGCAGATCTTGATGCTGGAAACTTACAATATATTACTTCCAATGCGAACGCTTCTAGTTTTGTTTTTGATGTAAACGACGGAACAGATTATTCTACTTCAACCTATACCGTAACACTCACGGTAACTCCAATAGCAACTTTTACGGCTCCTAACGATCTTTGTATAAACGCTGGTATTCAAACTAGTTTAGGCGGAGGATTACCTTCTGGAGGTGTTTATTCCGGAGCAGGTGTGACCGATGATGGAAATGGATCAACCTATAGCTTTGATCCTTTTGTAGCCGGAGTAGGAACGCATACCATTAGCTACACCAATGGGACTACAGCCAATGATGATGTAGAAGTTTTTGCTGCACCAAATGCTGAGCTTATTACAGCCACACATAATGGTCCGGTTGATGTAGGAACTGATTTAGTATTTACAATCGTTGCTCCTGCTAACACATGGGTATATATTGCGCCAAATTCGGTCTATCCTACTGGAGCGGCTGGAGTAAATGGAAGTACAATAACTTTTACTGGAGCCTCTTTAAGCGCACCTAGTCAAAGTATTGTACTCACAAAAGCTGTTGATGCGATTACAAGTTGTGAAACAATATTGGACAAAACCATCTTAGCGGTTGTCAATAATGCACTCCCAGCAGTAAGCACCCAAACCGTAACAGAAATTACAACAAATTCTGCAACTGGCAACGGAACCATCACAAATCTAGGTGCACCAAACCCAACACAATACGGAATATGTTGGAGTACTTCAACAGAACCCACTACCAGCGGTAATCATAC